>CAZRRV010000007.1:0-42856 GCA_964602735.1 uncultured Eubacteriales bacterium | reverse complement strand
AAGTACCCGGCGAATTACGGCGCGGGGAGCATAACGCCGTCAACCGTGACGGTGAACGACGCCGGCGGCGGGAAAGCGACGGTAGAGGCGGTGAACAATCTAAAAAAAGGCCGGATACGTGTGCATAAGGCGAGCAATAACAATAACAACCCCCTCGCCGGCGCGAAATTCGAGGCGGTAAAGACCGACGAGCCGTACAAAGGCACGAAGTATACCATAGGCCCCACCGACGCGAGCGGCAACGCGAGTGCGGAAAATGTATGGTACGGCACCTATTCGGTAGTCGAAACGGTATTTCCTGCTAACCACAGCGCCGGGCAGACGACGCGTTGGACGGTAACGGTGAACGACGCGAACAGCGGAGTTATCGACATACAGGCGTCGAACTCCTACCACCCGAATCTGAAACTCGAGAAAACCGGCGCGAACCCGGAAGATTACACGGGTAAAATATTCGATGTTTACGATTCGAACGATAATATAGTGCTTACCCTCACAACCGACGAACACGGGAAAGCGAGCGGCCGTCTGCCGTGCTACGGGAACTACACGATTAAGGAGCGCGACTCCGAAAACTACGCCGTGTCTTTCGACGGCAACAGCGGCAATACGTACGAGTTTTCGTATAAATCCGGCGACGATAAAACCATAAAAGTAAACAACGAACTTCTGCCCGGCGTGTTCGAACTGCGCAAAACGAGCGACGACGGTATTCTGGGCGGTTTCAAGTTCAAGGTAACGGGCGAAAACGGGAAAGAGTATACCGGCGTAACGGATAACAGCGGAATACTTACGACGAAAGACCCCGTGCGTTTCGTGTACGGCTTTACCGAAAGCGATCAGGGCAAACGCTACGCGGTTACAGACCCGGGGACGACGCTCGGGACACTGCTGTCGTATATGCCCGACGGCGGAAAAGGGTATTATCTCGAAATATCGCAGGAATATGTATACAGCGAATACAAAGACACCATGGGCGGTATGGAATATTACTGGTATTACGACCACAGGCACCAAGACACGGAAATAGATCCGGCGAACGACTCCAACGTTTTCGATTTGCCGAACTCCGACCTGACTTTATCGCAAATTCTGTGGACGGAGAACGAGTGGGATCAAATACCGTATACGGTATCATACAACATTAAGGACGGCACCGGCGCGCTTTACGCGGAGGTTCTGTGTCTCGGCAGCAGCGGCGACTTCCATTACGGCGACGGCTACGGAACGATCACACACGAGCAACTGTTGGCGGACGATATGCCCGATCTCGACACCGACGCGATAACAAAATGGCTTAACGGCAAAACCTTTGAAACCGAAGAGGAGTTCATCGAATACGCGAAAGAAAACTACCCAGACCTCGGCAATTATTTCAACGGAGCGGCACACTTTGACAGCAACGATGATTACAATTGGTTTCTTCAAGATGACCTTTCTCACGCCGGCGCCGACCCGCATTTGAAACTTACCGACGCCATGTACTTTTTCCTGAACCAAGGCAAAACCAAAGACAGCAGTTACTATTATTTTCCGATGGCCGAACTGGAGTTGATAGAATATCCGGGAGTATTCGGCGAAGGATATGAGGGCAGCAGTCCCGGCGACGGACACAGTCATGTGCCGGACATCGTGCCGAAGATCGAGACCGAGGAGTCAAGCCGGGGCTTTTACACATACGACATTAACGGCGACGAGGTTATCGACTGGCACGATTTCTACGAGATGTATTATTCAAGCACGCACGGCGGCTCCTACGAGCCGTACCCCATGGTACTCCCCGCGGGGACATATACGGTGGAGGAGATCGACCCGCCGGAACGCTATGTTAAACCCGAAAAGAAAACCGTCGTGGTAAAGCCGGAAGAAACCACGCTCTCGTATTTCCATAACCGCATAAAACAGCCGGATAAAGCCTACGCCAGAATAGTGAAGAAATCCGAGGACGGCGTTGTGGCGAATGTGAAATTCACGATCGCGGGCGGAGATGTAAACGAAACCGTCACAACCGACCAGACGGGCGAAATCTGCAAAGAACTGAAACCCGGAACCTATACCGTAACCGAAATCGAAGTGGCGGGGCGGTACGTTTCTCCCGCGGCGCAGACGGTGGTCGTAAAAGAGGGCGAAATCGCGACGGTTACATTCGAGAACAAACTGAAAGAATTTCCGCTTAAAATCGTCAAACAGTCCGACGACGGAGTTGTAGAGGGCATAAAATTCCAGATCAGCGGCGTCTCGAACACCGGCGAAGTAGTAAGCCGAACCGTAACGACCGGCGCGGACGGAACGATAGCGGAAAACCTGAAGCCGGGAAAATACACCGTTCACGAGATACAGGACAGCGGCGGCAAATATATCCCGCAGGAGGATCAAACCGTAACGTTAACCGACGGCGAAGCGTCGGTTACTTTTGTGAATCGGCTGAAGAAGATCAAACTTCATGTAAGCAAACGCGACGCGGAGAGCGGAGAAACCCCGGCGGGCGGCGCGTCGCTCAAAGGCGCGGTATACGGTCTGTACCACAACGGCGAACTTGTAAAACAGTACACCACCGACGAACACGGAGAGTTCACGACCGACGAGTTCGTATGCGGCGACGGCTACACCGTTAAGGAAATCTCACCGTCGCCCGGCTATCTGCTGGACAATACCGAATACCCCGTCGACGCGAACTGCGAGAACTACTACGCCGAGGTGTCCGTTGCGGAAATGACGGTATACGAAAGCCCGGTAACGGGAAGTATCGCCGTACTGAAGAAAATGGGCAGAGGCGACTCGTGGGCGAAAGAAAGCGGCGCGAAATTCAGGGTCTACCTTAAATCGGCCGGGAGTTACGAACAGGCGGCGGAGCGCGAGCGAGACGAGTTTAACACGCAGGGCTACGACGATACCGACGACGAGAACGAAATCGGAGTGGGACGCTCGAAACAGCTGCCTTACGGCGTGTATATCGTTCATCAGGTCTCCGCGCCTGAGGGGGTCGTGCTGGCGAAACTCGCCGACGACTTCGAGGTGACGATCGGAAACGAACACGAAAAGGAATACCTCTACGAGGTGAAGAACGAACTCGTACCGGCGGAGGTTCAGCTTACGAAAACAAGCGCGGGCGAGGACAGGCTTCTTCTGCCCGGCGCGACTTTTGAAATCCGCGACCTTATGACCGACGCGCTCATCGAAACGCTGCGTTCCGGGAACGACGGGAAAACGAATACCGTCAGTCTCTACCCCGGATATTACACGATAGTTGAAACATACGCCCCGAACGGCTATTCCGTACTGCCGGAGCCGGTGCCGCTCACAGTCGAGCTAAACGGCGAGGTGAACATAGGAGAATGGGGCGCGCTTTCCACCGACTTAACCGTAAGCGACGAAACGGCGCGCTACACCCTGCTTAAAACCGACCCCGCCGGCACTCCGCTTAAAGACTGCGAGTTTACCCTCTACAACAGCGACGGCGAGGCGGTTCAGACCGCGACGTCGGACGAAAACGGCATAGTAACTTTCGACAATCTGAAAACCGGGACATACACGATCCGCGAAACCGCCGCGCCGAAAGAATGGCAGGTGTCCGGCAGAACGGTAACATTCACCGTCGACGGCACATGGGTGAACAGCGAGGAGCCGAATTTCACATTCGTGAACGAACACGGAAAGAAACTTCCGGCGCTGGGCTCGCCGCTGCTGCCGGTTATAGCCGTCTGCGGCGCGGGGCTTACCTTCGCGGCGATACGGCTCGGCGGAAAGAAACGTAAGAAAACAAATCATTAAAAAAGGAGCGATTTTTCATGAACGGACTTAAAGGCACGGCGCGGCGGATTTCCGCCGCGCTTATCGCGTCGGCGCTCGCTTTTTCGGCGATCCCCGCCTTCGCGCGGGAGCTTATTTCCGTATTTATTTGACGCGGAGAGAATTTTATGCTATATTCTTATGCGGGAAAGAGGTGCGATGCGATGACGGCAAAATATCATATGACCGTAGAGCAGAATATTTTTCTGGCAAAAAGGAATATTGTGGATTATATTTACAGGAGCGCCCATATAGAGGGGATTCCCGTTACATATCCCGACACGGCCGCGATATATGACGGAATGTCCGTAGCCGGGTATCGGGTAAAGGATATAGTAACCATTAACAATCTCAAGCACGGCTGGCAGTTTGTCTTGGACACGATAGGCGTTCCCGTCGGTTTCGGATATATTTCGCAGATAAACAAGATTGTCGGCGAGGAGAACGTTGTTCTGAATGCCGGAGCGTTACGGCTTTTTCCCGTGAAGATCGGCGGAACTTCCTGGCAGCCGGAAATACCGGACGAAGAAAAAATCCGTGAAAAACTGGCCGAAATTCACGAGATTCCAGAACCTACGGAACGCGCTATTAACCTAATGCTTTATATCATGCGTTGCCAGATGTTCCTTGACGGGAACAAGCGAACGGCGATGTTGGCGGCCAACTCGGAGTTGATAGCGGCGGGCGGGGGTATTATTTCAATACCCGTTGACAAAAACTCGCGCTTTTTTGAACTGCTTATCGAGTTTTATGAAACCGGGGATAACACAAAAATCGCCGACTTTGTATATGACGAGTGTATAGACGGCATGAATTTTGAACCCGACCGTTCCGACGGGTTTGACGAACGCTGACCCGTCGGACAATAACAGAATATTTTAAGCCGAGGAAAAATCCCCGGCTTTCTTTATGCCTTAAAGTGTAAGGAAAATTTACTGAAGTTACTAAATTAAAAAAAGGAGCGATTTTTCATGAACGGACTTAAAGGCACGGCGCGGCGGATTTCCGCCGCGCTTATCGCGTCGGCGCTCGCTTTTTCGGCGATCCCCGCCTTCGCGCGGGAGCTTACCGCCGAAAACGGCGCGGTATCGGCCGGTTCGGACGGCGCGTCGATCGTTATACAGGGCAACGACGGGCAGACGCTGAACGGCAAGAAGTTCAAAGTGTACCGGCTGTTTAACGAGGAAAACGGCGCGGGCGGGAAATCCGTAAACTACACATGGAACGAGGAGTATAAAACGGCAATACAAAACGCCGTAGCGCCGAAACTCGAACCGGCGGAAACCAATCCGGCGGACGTAACGGAGTACGAGGCGATCGACTATATCCAAACCCTTAACACACATAAAGCCGACGGTGCGGAGCAGAAACAGGAGAACGAGGGCCGTTACAGCGACTTTCGCGTCTTTGTCGAAACTCTGCGCGACGAAGTGAAGAAACTCGGCGACGTCGGAGATACCGTAACCGTTACGGACGCGGACGGGGAAAACAAAGTTACAATATCCGGGCTGCCATACGGCTGGTACCTTATCGACGAGGTGACGGAGGTCGCCGGGCAGGACGCCGCCGCGTCGCTGTGTATGGTGAATACCGCCAACCCGGATATGAGCGTAGAGATCAAATCCGACTATCCCTCCGTAACCAAAAAGATACTCGAGGACGACGACGCGGAAACAATAGGCGACGGGGGCTATAACGACAT
This sequence comes from uncultured Eubacteriales bacterium, assembly GCA_964602735.1. Classification (GTDB taxonomy): domain Bacteria; phylum Bacillota; class Clostridia; order Oscillospirales; family Acutalibacteraceae; genus CAZRRV01. Next base: position 37,365 of record CAZRRV010000007.1, on the reverse strand, counting down.
AGGCGACTACGAAACGGGCCAGACCGTGCCGTATAAATTCACCTCCGAAATCCCGGATATAAACGGTTACGACACCTATCTTTACAAGTGGCACGACAAAATGGATTCCGCGCTCACTTTCGATACCGACAGCGTGAAAATCCATATCTCGGATAACGGCGGTACGGAGTACGACCTCACATCGGGCGAGTTTACCGTAACCTCCCCGGCGGAGGACGAAACATTCACGGTTGAAGTTGCCGACATCAAGAAAATAGTCGACGAACACTTTAACAAAATCGACGAAAAGAAAGAGAACACCTACGGTCAGACCGTAACGCTTTCCTATACCGCGACGCTCAACGAAACGGCGGCGGGAAACGCCGGGCGCGCCGGGTTCGAGAACGATGTGCGGCTTGAGTTCTCCAACGACCCCGACGGCGACGGAAAGGGAAAGACGGGCTTTACCCCGTGGGACACGGTCGTATGCTTTACTTTCGGTCTGAACATAACCAAAGCCAATCAGAACGGGGTGAAACTCGCGGGTGCACGGTTCCGACTGTACCGCGACGGCGACTGTGCGGACGAGGTATATCTGAAAAAAGCCGACGGCGGATATACCGTAATATCCGGCGATACGGCGGGAGACGGCGAACCCGTGGACGCGGTGGAGGCGGAGAGCGACGAAAACGGCTCTATAGTAATAAACGGTCTCGACAGCGACACGTATTATCTGAAAGAAACGAAAGCACCCGCGGGCTACCGCAGGATAAACGACCCGATAAAGATTACGATCGACGCCGAATATTCGGATAACCGCAACGGCTACGCCAAAGGCGACGGTGCCGCGGGGAAAGCGCTTACCGGGCTTTCGGGTACGGCGCATGTGAAAACATTCCTCAACGGTCTGTTCGGCGAGGGCGATCTCACCGTTACGGCCGACGCGGAAACCGGCGCGCTGAGTTTTACCGTTGTGAACAACACGGGTTCCAAACTCCCCGCCACGGGTTCCGCCCTGATGATAATACTCCCGCTCGCCGGCGCGGGTCTCGTGATCCTCGCCGTGAAAGCCGGAAAGCGAGAGCGCGGGAAAGAAAAGAAATAAAGCCATGAACGCCATGCGGATAATAAGCGCGGCTGCGGCGGTTCTGGGCATGAGTTTGTGCCTGTACCCCGCCGTCGCGAGGATTCACGGCAGACATACGGTGAAAGACACCCTTGCGCAATACACCACCGCGGTGAACGGAACCCCCGAAAAAGAAACCGCCGCGGCGCTGGCCGACGCGAAAAAATACAACGATAAATTCTACGAAACGGGAGCGTTTGACGCGGGGGATTACGACAGTCTGCTTAACCTCTCCGGCACCGGGATCATGGGTTCGATCGAGATACCGAAAATACGGGTGAATCTTCCGATAGTCCACGGCACGGAAAACGAAGTTCTGCAAACCGCGGCGGGACATCTGCGAAACAGCAGTCTGCCGGTCGGTGGGGAAAACACACACGCCGTACTGTGCGGACACCGCGGTCTGCCGGGCGCCGAACTGTTCACCCGTCTCGACGAACTTGAAAAAGGCGATCTGTTCTTAATTTACGCGGGAAAGGAAACTCTCGCCTACGAAGTGCGGCAAATCGACACCGTAAATCCCGACGACGATATTCTGAACATCGAGCCGGGAAAAGACAAGGTCTCGCTCGTTACCTGCACCCCTTACGGGATCAACACCCGCCGTCTTGTGGTGACGGGCGAGCGTGTGCCGTACAACCGCGAGGACAGCCGGACGGCGCCGGACGGGAAACCGTCGGCCGGAGAGATATTCCTCGCGGCGCTGCCCTGCTGCATGGCGGCGGCGCTCATCATAACCGCGATACGAAGAAAAAGAAAAGAGGGAGACAAAAATGAGAAACCATAAGTTGCCGGTTCTGCTTGTATGCCTTGTTCTGTGCGTATGTTTCCGCGTACCCGCGTTCGCGGCGGAAACGAATGAGCCGGCGGGGAGCATAACCGTTACTTTAACCGACGGCGCGGCGGGTACAAGCAGGGCGGGCGTGGTATTCGAGTACGCCAGAGTGGCTGACGTTATCGACGGCGAGTATGTTTTAACCGACGGCTATTCCGGCGTTGACCTTAACGCGGTAGCAACCGCGGAGGAGATGAAGAAAGCGGCGGATAAACTTGCCGAAACAGCCGAACCCGACGGCAGAGTTACGACCGACGGCGCGGGAACGGCGGTAATCGGAGATCTTTCCCCCGGTGTGTACCTCATACGCGCGGTACAACGGCCGAATTACGACATTGTTTCGCCCGCGCTCGCGACGATCCCCACATGGGACGAAACAAACGGCGAAATGCTTTACAACATAGAGATAAAGCCGAAACACACACCCGTTCCGCCCGACCCGCGGGCGCCGCAAACCGGCGACGCCCGTCCCGTGGTCTTAATGCTCGCGGTATTCGCTCTTTCGATCTTCTTAATCCTCGCGCTGCTGAGTTTCCGTACACGGCGCGGCGGGAGAAACCGCGATGAATAACAGCACATTTAAGCCCCGCCTTACGGCGCGGGGCTTTGTTATATCCGCCCTGCTTATCTTTACGCTCGCGGGCTGCGGGGAACGGACTGCGGAAGCGCGAACGGCGGAGACCGTTTCCGATACTGCCCCCGTTACCGTCGAAAGCGAACCGGCGGCAACGGACGCGGAAATATCCGACGCCGCCCCCGCGGGCGGGGAAAGCGAAACCGCCGTAACGAACGGGAACGGCGGGGATATTTCCTCCGCCGTGGAAAAGCGGGAAACGGAACCCGCATTGCAGTCGATCGGGCGGGTGGTTATACCCTCCGCCGGAATAGACATACCGTTAATCGTTACTTCCGAAAACGAATCGGCAGCGTACTTACAGACGGTTGTGGACGCGGGAAACGCCGTGCAGACCCCCAACTGCGGCTGCACGGTTATAGCCGCGCACACGAACAGGGGGTTTAACGCGATTAAACAGGCAGTACCCGGAAAGACGGCGGCGTATGTAAACGGCGTCGCGTATATCTGCGCTGGAAAATTCAACGGGTACAATCGCCGCGCGTATCTCACCGACGCCGCCGGAAACAAACTGGAAAACATACCCGGAATCATAATGTATACCTGCAACGACTGCTGGCAGAACGTTACCGTTACGGTGTGGAAAGAGGTGTAATATATACGGCGGAGGTAGAATACGGAAAAATATTTTTAATTTGCGGTTGACTTTTACACCCGTTGAGTGTATTGTATTACAGGGTGAAGAACGTGAATATTCGCGAAATGCGCAAAAGTTTGGGCGACACGCAAAGCGGGTTCGCGGAAAGGTACGGCATACCGTTCCGCACCGTTCAAAACTGGGAAAGCGGAGTTCGCAAGCCGCCGAAATATGTAACGGATTTATTGGAAACCCGGGTAAAAGCCGACCTGCTTAACAGAAGAACCGTCCGTCTCCCCGCGTATGACCCGGAAAAGTACGGGCTGCCGAAACGCCGTATGTACGGAAGCTGTCTCGAATGGCTCGGGGCGGTACAAAACTATGTGGGCGGAAATATAATATTTGCGCTTGACGAAGCTTTAATGTGCCACGGATATTTTCTCGGACGCCAGAACGAATATATTGTTTTTGCATACGGCGACCGGTCACTGTCGGAACATTACGGTATGGTTCTGCTCGGGGAGTACATAAATCCATACTGTGTCATGGAAAAAGGCGGGATACGGTTTACCGATTTCAACCGCACCGTAGCCGACGAGCTTGCTTATGAAAATATCTGGGATATGCAGGGAACGGTTGAATCGTTAAGCAATTATTATTATGCCAACAACGAAAGTTTCAACGGAATATCCGTGCCGCCCGAATATACGGAGCAATTTATGCGGCTGTCGGCGGAGGCGGTTCAATACTACAACTCTGATTAAAACAGGCATATCAATAATCCTTTCAGTCGGCTGTCCGCCGGCTGTTTTTATATGGGGGTGAAACATACGGATAAGCTGAAAATCGCGAAAAGCACCGTTAAAATAGCCGCCGCCCCGGTAGAGGCGGCGCAGAAAACGATCTCCGTCGGTCAGAGCGGAATAAACATGGCGCGGACAGCGGATAAATCCGCGTCGGAAACCGCGGCGCCGTCCCGGTCGTCGCCGGAGGAGTATGTCGGCGGCACCGCGGAAAAAGGTATAATCGAGGGCTACCGCGTCACCGAAAAAGGCGTTAAACAAATAGTGCGGACGCCCCGGAAAGCCGTTAATACAACCCGAAAAGTGAAAACCGCCGTAAAGAACGCGAAAAACGCCGCGGGCTACGCGAAGAACAGCCTTAAATCGTCCCAATATGCCGTCAGCGCCGCGAGAAACAATGTAAAAACCGCGCGGCAGACGCTTAAAACGACACATCAGACGGCGAAAGCGGCAAGGCGGACGGCAAAAACCGCGTATAATACCGCCAAAACGGCGGGTCGAACCGCGAGAACCGCCGCGAAAGCGTCAAAGCCCGTTATACAGGTTGCGGCGAAAGCGACGGCGCAGACCGTTAAAGCAGTCGTAAAAGTCACGGTTGAAACGGTAAAAGCGGTAGCTGCCGCCATAAAAGAGGCGGCGGTCGCGCTTGTTGCCGCCATAGGTCCGTGGGGCGCGGCGATACTGCTCGCCGTTCTCCTCGTTTTCGGCGTTGTCGTAGGGGTCGCGTCCTGCTCCGGCAACGGAAACTCGAAATATTCAGCCGACGCGCTGGATTCCGTACTCGGCACATACATGAATAAATATGTCGCGGCGGTCAATACGGCTAAAAACAACAAGCCCGGCGACGCCGAAATGAGCGACGCACGGGTGTTCGAGCCGGATTGGAAGTCTTTCCTCGCGCTGGGGCTTTCTTACATATCAAGCGACAGGGAAATAGAGAACGGCGCGGATATAGACCTTAACGATAAAATATCGGACGGGGATATTGAAAAATTTGAAACGGTATACGGCGCGTACATCGTCTCCGTAGACGGAAAAACCGAAACCGTAACGGAAACCGTGACCGAACAGGTGGAAACGGACGGGCGGGTAACCGATGTAACGAAAGAAGTCGAAAAAACATATTACACGGTCGAAACGGTACACAATACGCCGGAACAGGTTATGGAACTGCTGCGTTTCACCGCCCGGCAGCGTGAATATTACGGTATGCTCATAAACGGGAACAATAATTTCGACGCGACGGATTTCTGGGCCGGCGTTTCGGGGCTTGACACAAATCTGCATCTGAACGATACGGCATAATTTTTTAGTCTTGCTTTTTGTCTTTTCTTATCTATAATTGTCCTTGAAGGAAATCAAGATTAACGGTTTTGCAAAAAAGGACAATCAAATGAAACATTTCAAAAAACTCACCTATACCGAGCGTCTGCAAATCGAGGCGCTATTGAAAGCGAAGTGTTCCGTAAAACATATAGCGGAACAGCTTAACAAAAGCCGGAACACAATCTACGCGGAGTTGAAACGCGGCAGCCGCGAATTTCTCAAAAGCGACCTCACTGTCGAAACCCGGTATGCCGCCGACGCGGCGCAGCGCGACGTCGAGAAGAAGTATTCCCGTATGGGCAGACCCCTGAAAATCGGTCGCGATATGGAATACGCCGATTTTCTCGAACGGCAGATACTTGACGGCAGAAAATCCCCGGAAGCCGTTCTGGGCGAAATCAGGGACAAAAACCTTGCTTTCAATACGACAATCTGCACCGCGACGTTCTACAGCTATATCGACAGAGGTATATTCAGGGATCTCACAAACAATGACCTGCCGCAGCGGGGAAAACGGAAGAAAACAAAGAAGTACCGCAGAATAAGGAAAGCCGCGAGACCTCCGCGCGGGGAGAGCATCGAACACCGCCCGGAGGAGGTTGACGGAAGAGAAACATTCGGGCACTGGGAGTTCGATACCGTTGTGGGCGGTAACAGGAAGAACGGCGACAAAAAAGTTCTGCTGGTCGGGACGGAACGCAAAACGCGTCAGGAAATCATCGAACCGTTGAAAGACAAGACGGCGCGATCGGTTATATCGGCTTTCGACCGTATTGAAAAGCGGTACGGAAAAAATTTCCGTAGTGTATTCAAGACGATAACGGTTGACAACGGTTCGGAGTTTTCGGATTTCAAAGGCTTACAGCAGTCCGCGCTGACCGACGGCGACCGCACCAGAGTATACTATTGCCACCCGTACAGTTTTTTCGAGCGCGGCTTGAACGAGAACCAGAACAGGTTCATACGCAGGTTCTATCCGAAAGGATCGAGTTTCGGAAAAGTGACGCGTGAAAAAATCAAACAACTCGAAACATGGATAAACGACTATCCGCGTAGAAGTTTGAACTTCAAATGTTCAAACGAGGTGTTCCGGGCGGAACTTGTTAAACTCGCCGGAACATAACGGGAAACACAACATTTTTTTCGGTGGACGGCAACCCGTCAAATTTGACGGGTTGCTGTTCATGCACTTTACACTTAAATTTCCATATAATAAACCGATAAACAGCAAAACTTTGCACAAATTCGCTGATTTATCCCGAATTATCCCGAAAAACAGCAGTATGCACAATTTTTTACGTGTCAAAAATCCGTCAACATTTTTGTATATTCATACAAACTTTAATTTTTTTCACAAAACTTATTGAAATTTAGAGCCGCGGCCGTGTGTTCTAAATTTTTCTTGATATACCGTGTAATTTGCGTTATACTAAAAACGGTGTCCGGAGATATTCGCCGGCGCCGTAAACTTTATTATTATGATCCGGCTTGAATTATGCCCTTTAACGAAAAGGTGAAAAAACAGGAATGCTTCGGTATTTGTTTTCGGGGAGTTTCCGCGACGCCGTAATTTATCTGCTTTCGGCACTGGCGGTTATATTTTTAACCATGCCGGTGCATGAGGCGGCGCACGCGTTCGTGGCGACCAAGCTCGGCGATCCCACCCCGCGCTATGAGGGAAGGTACAGCTTGAATCCGTTCCGGCATATCGACTATGTCGGCGCGCTGTGCATAATTCTGTTCGGTTTCGGCTGGGCGAAACCCGTTTCGGTAAACCCGCGGTATTTTGAACATCCGAAGCGCGATCTGGCTCTTACGGCTCTCGCGGGGCCCCTTTCCAATCTGATAGTCGCGTTTATCGTCCTGTTCCTTACAAATCTGTCTTATTTTATTTATTCGCTCTGGAGCAAAATCTTTATTGTCTACATAGCGTATTTCCTTTCGTATATCGCGAGCATAAATATTTCTATTGCGGTGTTTAATCTTATCCCCATTCCTCCGCTCGACGGTTCACGCCTGCTTTCCGCTTTTCTGCCCGACCGTATATATTACAGCATCATGCGTTACGAAAGAATACTCTTCCTCGTCGTTCTGCTTTTGTGCTATACCGGCATACTGGGAACTCCGCTTTCCATCGCGTCAAATTACATCTACAGGCTTTTCGATAATATAACCGGCTTTGTGTTCGGGCTGATATAACGGGACGGATAATGGAGGATATTTTATATAAGCTGGACAATTTCGAAGGGCCTCTCGATCTGCTCCTCCAGCTGATAGCGAAAAATAAGCTCGATATTCTCGACATACCGATAGCCGAACTTACCGACCAGTATTTAATTCGGATTGAAAATATGCGCGAATCGGGCATGGAACTTTCAAGCTCATTTGTCGAAATGGCGTCGCGGCTTATCTATATGAAGACGGTTCATCTGCTGCCCCGCGGCGAAGAAGCAGAGGAATTAAAGCGCGAACTTACCGGGGAACTTATCGAATACGCCGCATGCCGCGAGGCGGCGGAAAATCTCGCGAAAATTAGCGACGGATTTTTATATGCCGTCCGTCCCGCCGAACCGGTCCCTTACGATAGAACCTACGCTCTGCGCCACGACAAAAAACTGATAGCGGATTATTACAGTGCCGCCGTCGGGCGCGGGATGCGGAAACTGCCGCCGAAAGCATCGGTGTTCGGGCGGATAGTGGCAAAAAGAATAGTCGCGGTGAAAGATAAAATCGGTTATGTTTTGCAGACGCTCGCGGGTTCGCGAAAGAAGACGGTTCGTGATTTGTGCGGCGCGGCGCGGAGCCGTTCCGAGGTTGTGGCAACATTTCTGGCGGTGCTCGAACTGTGCAAAGATAAGCGTGTGCTGATTGAGGGAGCCGGAGACGGCGCCGAGATTGTGATGGCGGGTGGTTCGCGGAATGGATAATAAAGCGGATATGGTTCCCGCGCTGGGCGCCGTGCTGTTCGCGGGCGGCGAGCCGGTCGAAATGGCGACGCTTTGCCGCGTGTTCGATACAACCGAAAACGATATAAACGAATCGTTGCGCGAACTTGAGGCGCGTCTTGCGGGCAGCGGTATAAAGCTGTTGCGTCTCGCGGGCAGTTTCCAGCTTGCGAGCGATAAAATATTTGCCGAATATATACGTTCTGCGTTCGATTTGAAGCGGAAACAGCCTCTTTCGCAGGCGGCGTTCGAGGTGCTGGCGGTTATAGCCTACAACCAGCCCGTAACCCGCGCTTTTGTGGAACAGGTGAGAGGGGTCGACTGCTCAGGCGTAATAGCGTCGCTTGTCGAGAAAGGTCTTATTGAAGAGCGCGGGAGGCTCGATTTGCCCGGCAAACCGCTGCTTTACGGAACCACGCCGCATTTTCTCCGCTGTTTTTCGCTGACCTGCCTCGATGATTTGCCCCCGCTGCCGGAGAGGCCGGCCGAGCCGAATAACGGTGAAAACGTATGATTTTTTTAATAATAATATTCGCGCTGTTGCTGATTATCGTGTCTTTGCTTTTCGCGCCGGTAACGCTTACCGTAAATCTGCAGTCGCGTAAAAAAGTGAAAGTCCGCTATCTGTTCTTCAGTTTCAACCTGTCAAAGGGAGAGAAACCTTCCCGCGGGGAGAAAACGGGGAGGGGGCGGAAAAAAGCCGGCGGCACGGCGGGGCTGCTGAATACGATAAAACAGCGTTTCGCCGGAGAGAATCTTCCCGATACGGTTTCAAAAGTATGCGGCGCGCTTAAATCGCTCGCCGCCGCGGCGGGGAAAATATTGAACCGTTCGGTTATGACGAGGTTCGAGCTGTATATGGCGGTCACGGGGAAAGACGCCGCCGACGCCGCCGTTTCCTGCGGCAGGGTATGCGGGATTTTTTATCCGTTTATGGCCGTGGCGCGCGAATCCGTTAATTTCAAAAGCGAACACACGCGCATAGTGTGCGATTATTTTAACAGCCGTCCGACCGTCCGCTTTTTCTGCCGTTGGCACATACGGCCGGCGTTTGTTATCAAACCGTTGCTTTCGTTTGTAGTGAGCCTGATAAAAGGAGATACACCCGGGCGCGATATAACAGCCGGGTTAAGGCGTGCGGCGCAAAATTCGGCAAGGAGTGAGTAAAATGAGTGAAAGTATTCAGGGTATGATCGATACGACCATCGATAAGATACGCGCCGTTGTCGACGCCGAGATCGTGGTCGGGAAAACGATCACGGTAGGGGATATTTCGGTTGTCCCGGTATCGAAAGTTTCATTCGGAGTGGGCGGCGGCGGTTCCGATATTCCGTCGAAAAAAACCGGTAAAACGGTTTTCGGCGGGGGAACCGGGGTAGGCGTGAGCATTGCCCCTACGGCGTTTCTCGTGTTTCAGAACGGGCGGGTAAAGGTAATACCCGTAACCGCTCCCGCGACGGCGTTCGACAATATCGACAAAGCCATCGAACTTGTGCCCGAAATGGTAGATAAAGTTACGGGAATCGTAAAAGAGCGTAAAGAAAAAAAGCGTTCCGAAGAAAATGGCGGCGAATAGCGAGCGACTGCAAAAATATCTTTCGCGGTGCGGGGTGGCGTCGCGCCGGGCGGCGGAGGAACTAATCCGCGCGGGGAATGTCCGCGTGAACGGGCGCGTGGCGGAGATCGGCGAAAAAGTCGATCCGGGGCGCGACCGTGTAACCGTCGGTGAGAAGAAAGTTTCCCCTCCCCGCGAAAAAACCTATATTATGTTAAACAAGCCGCGGGGCGTGGTAACCACTTTAAGCGATGAATTCGGCCGCAAATGCGTAGCCGATCTTGTCGCGGGCGCGGGGGAAAGGCTGTTCCCCGTAGGCAGGCTTGACCGCGACTCCGAGGGTCTGCTTTTCCTTACCAACGACGGGGAATTTGCCAACGCTTTAACGCATCCGTCGCGGCATGTGCCGAAGATTTATTCCGTAAGCGTCTGCGGAACGCCGGACGCGGAACAGTTAAGCCTGATGCGTAACGGCGTAATGCTCGACGGGATCCCCACCATGCCGTGCCGCATAACCGTTGCGGGGGAGAATAAAACGGGGACGGTTCTCCGTTTTCGCATAAATGAGGGCCGTAACCGGCAGATCCGCCGTATGTGCGAGGCGGCGGGGCTGAAAGTGGTTCGCCTGAAACGTGTGGAAACGGGCGGGGTAAAACTCGGCGATCTTCCGCCGGGCAAATGGCGCCGCTTAACAACCGACGAAATAAAACGCCTCAGGGAGTATCAAACGGATGATTGAAATACGGGAAGAAACCGACCGTCTGAAAATAAAAGAAATATGCGAAAAAGCCGGAGTTGTATTCTCCGGCGATGTTTATATGCGGGCGATGTTCGACGGCGGCGAACAAATCGGTTGCTGCCTTGTCGGGATTGACGGAGACAGGGCGGAGGTGCTGTATTTTGAGCCGACCGACGACATTCCGCTCGCCGACGGGATTTTGCGCGCCTCGTACCGTTTCGCCCTCGATCACGGCTGTGCCGAGGTCTGCTGCGGGGATCGTGCCGACGGGCGGTTAATCGAAAGGCTCGGGTTTATCGCCGACAAAAGAACGGGGAGGCTTTCGATAGATTTCAATTCCCGGGAATGCGGCAAAGGAGTATAGCGCCGCTGCGATACGCCGTGCGGGTTTATCCCGTAAGCGCGTTATAAGCGAGTTTGAAACTCTTTTTCCCGGTTTCACATCCCAAAACATATACCGGAATTTTCCGGATAAAGTCGGTTATCAGTTCCAGCAGAATGTCCGCCTGCTTTCCGTCGCCCGGGTGGGAGGTTTGAGCGTTTATATTCCCGAACGCCGCGGCTACGCCGAGCTTTTTGATGTACGGGCGTTCGCTGTGCGCTATAAAGCACACGGCTTTCACCGGCGCTTTTATATTTTCGCTTAAATCCGATTTGCCGCTCCACGGAGTTCCGCAGGCGCTGAATACTCCGTTCCCGTCGCGCCGCAGAAACGGCTTATCGTCGTTTATATAGGTTACCGCGTCGCCGAGATATTTTTTCCACAGCGCGGTGTGGGTCGATTTGCCGATGCCGCACTCCCCCGAAAAGAGATAAGCTTTTTCTTTATAGCGAATAGCCGAGGCATGCAGCATAAAGCCGCCGAATTTCAGCGCGTGCCGGTTAAACATTGTCCCGGTGCATAAATATTCCGAAACCTCGTATGAACAATTGAGTTTCCGCATATAGCGTTCGATGATTTCGCGCTTTACATCCACCGTTATGTCCGGCGGCCCCGTGAATTTCGCTTTATACCGTTCGGCGTGCGCGAGCGTCACCTTTCCCGACGCCCGAAGAAGAACCTTCAGGTCGGCGATACGGCACCGCAGCTCCGTGCCGGGTTTGCCGCGGTTGACGGCGTCTGTAACGGCCATTTCAGGCTAAACTTTCGGCCCAGCGCTTAAGTTCGTCGGTCGGAACATCGCTTTCAAAGCGCTCGGCTCCCGCGATAACCGCCGTCTCCGGCAGCAGTTGTTTGATTTTTTCCGGGGTTTTCCCCATCCCGCTGCCGCCCGATGTGGCGAAAAGACCGATTTTTTTGTTTGAAAAATCGTGGGCCTTAACGAATGAATTTACGATATTCGGCGCTCCGCCGTACCAGATGGGAAAACCGATAAGTATAAGTCCGCATTCGGATATGTCCCCGGCTTTCCCGGCGAGCGGAACATCCTTTTTGCCCAGTTTTTCCCTGTTGCAGCGGGATAGCGGATTCATCCAGTTGATGTCGGCCGCGGTATACGGTTCCCGCGGCTTTATCTCAAAAAGCCCGGCGTTTACCGCTCCCGCCAGCCTTTCGGCGACTTTCATGGTAATCCTGTTTTCGCTTGCCGAAAAATAAGCCACAAGTATTTTGCCCATACACAATTCCTCCCTGATTTTAATATTCGCTTTTTTGCGCGGCGCCGAAACTTCACCGCGCGATTTTGTTTTTATGCAACACCGCGCCGTGGACGTCTGACAGATCCCGATGTCATCTGCCCGGCAATTTTCCGTTATATTTTACGAAAATGCCCGGAAATACACAGAGTATTCCCTGTGCGTTTTGCTTTCTCTTAACAAAAAATTTGACGGCGCATCCGACGCCGGGCCTTTATGCGGTATTGCCTTAACATAAATGTTGTCCAGTGTCCGCCGTTGCGGCCCCTGTCCCGCTTTATCGCGGCGGATAACCGCGCCAAAGCCGTAACCCGAGAGCGCGGGTTTGCCGCGCCGGCAACGGGCAGGTATTTATGACCGTACCGCACGCCGGCGCTTTCCCGCCTCGCTTTTGGGAATGTTCCGCCGATAAACGCCGCTTTTTCACCGCGACCGGCAAAAGCTCAGGGTGCGCGGCGATTATTGCTCGGTTACGCCCCGCCGCTTTACCGATACGCACCGTGATAACCCGGCGAGGCCGCGCGAAAAAATAATTACGCGGTGAGGGGGAAATTTTTTCAAAAAGGTATTGACAAAACAGCGAAATATGGTAATATAATGATGCGTTGCGCAACAATGTAAAATATAATTTCAGCGAAACACAGCAAAGGAAATATTCGGAAAGCGGGGAAAGACATGAATTGGAGACAGGAAGCGGTTGAAGATTTGAAAATGTATACGGTAAGGCGGGAAGCCTGCCGTAATGTGGCCGACAGGATAAAAACGCTCGACGGGAGGCTGTGTTCGACACCGCCCGTAACCGCCGATACGGTGCCTGACGGAAACGGAAATTCCAGAATCGAAAACTGGCGGCTGAACGCGATGACCGAGCGCGAGCGCCTGACGGAAAACTATAAAACACTCAGGCGCTATGTGGCATTGACCGACCGCGGGCTGGCGTCGCTGACCGAAACCGAACGCCGGGTTCTGGAAGTGTTGTATATCCGCAGGCGCGATCACGCGGTGGAAAAGCTGCAAAGCGAAATGTGCTGTAAACCGGCTACCGTTTACAACACCCGCGACCGTGCGCTGTATAAATACGCGCTTTCGATGTACGGCGCGAAATAGCGCCGATTGAGAAGGGCGAGTTTGTTATGAGCATCTCGCCGGCGGGTCAGCTTTGTGTGCGGAAAAAGGGGCGCACGGGCAGTTCGCTCGGCGAAAAGCCGGTAATTTCACGGAAGGCGCGGTTGAAAGCGCGTATGCTCCCGAAACCGCTCCTTCCGGCTATTTCGGTAATTGAGAGATCGGTGTGGGAAAGCAGTTCGATTGCGGCGTCCACGCGGTAGAGATTCACGTATCGCGAAAAATGCATCGGAATTGAGCCGTGAAAGCACCGCGATAGATAATGCTCCTCATAGCCCAGCGTTTTTGCAACCGAACGCAGGGTTATATTTTCGGTGTAACCGTCGGCAATACAGTTCACTATTCTGTTTAACAGCAGTTCGTTGGCGGATGTTGCCTTTGTAAAGTCCAACTGTTCCGTCGCCCCGCCCAGAACAGCGTACAGCGCCGATTTCAAGGCGTATATGCTCCGCTCGCCGGTCTCGGCGAACAGTACGGCCGCCGCGTACCCCTCCGCCGGTTCCGGGCAGCGGAACACGTGTCGTTTCGGCTTTTTGCCGCGCGTCTCTTTCGCGAAAAACGGTACCAAATCCTCCGAAAAAACACAGACATCGGCAAGCGAGAACCCTTCGGTCGAGTAGGCGTGCAGGCAGTTTGTCGGAACAAAAGCGTACTCGCTTTCGCGCACCGTCTCCGTACTTCCCTCCGCCGTAAGGGATACCGCGCCGCGCCGCACGCGTATCAGCTCGGGATGGCGGTGCATGTGTTCGCGGATATTGATATTTGTATATAGAATATGCTCGAAACAGAACTGTCCGACGGAATTCATCGATTGATAAAACATTCGCGAACCTCCGGGAAAAGATAACTTTCGGCTATAATTTTACACATATTTTCTTTATTTGTCAACCGGCGGCGTATATAATTTGGGAAAACGTCGGCGGGCGCCGTGCGGTACCGCCGGGCAAAAGAAGAAAGAGGCAACGCGTTATGAAAAAGGTTTATCTGATAACTCCGAAAAAAATCGGCACCGTGTCGCCCGAAATTTACGGGCATTTTACCGAGATGATAGGCGGCGTTTTTTACGACGGGCTCTGGGTCGGAAAGGATTCGGAAGTGCCTAACATCAACGGGTTTCGCAAAGAGATAATAGAAAAGCTGAGGGCGATAAATGTTCCGGTGCTGCGCTGGCCGGGCGGGTGTTTTGCCGAAACCTACGACTGGCGCGACGGAGTGGGGGAGAACCGTCCTGTTCGCCCGGGCTGGTGGCTCAAAAACGACGGGCGGTATGAAAGCAACGCGGTCGGAACCGATGAGTTTATGGATCTGTGCGAGCTTATCGGGGCGAAAGGTTATTTTGCGGCGAATCTGACAAGTTCTACGCCGCTTCATATTCTGCGCTGGATGGATTACTGCCTCTCGCCGGCGGGTACAACCGAACTGGCGGAAGAGCGCGCGAAGAACGGTCATCCCGAGCCGTTCGATATTCCGTTCTGGGGCGTAGGGAACGAGAACTGGGGCGGCGGCGGAAATATGCGGCCGGAATTTTACGCCGATGAATGTCGCCGTTACGCGACGGTTATGCACAATTTCGCTCCCGGCGCCGAGCTGTTCGCCTGCGGCACCGACGCGACGCGTTACGAATGGGCGAACGGGGTTATTCCCGGACTCGGCGAACATTCGAAAATCAGCGGATTCGCGATGCATTATTACTGCGGGCACGCGGGCGGCACGGTTGATTTTACCGAAGACGAATGGGATATGCTGATCGCCAAGGCCGAGCGTATGGAGGAGATAATCAACCGCAACTGGAACGTGATTTGCGCGCACGGCATGGGTGATAAAATCAGGCTGGTTGTCGACGAATGGGGGTGCTGGCATACCGATAATTCGGGTCCCAGCGGCGGCTATAATCTTTTTGAGCAGCAAAGCACAATGCGCGATGCCGTTATTACGGCGCAAACCCTCAATATTTTCAACCGTAACTGCGACAAGGTGCGTATGGCGAACGCGGCTCAGCTTGTAAACAACATTCACTGCCTGTTTTTGGCGGGCGGCGAACACTGCATCACTACCCCCACATATTATGTTTACGATATGTATAAAGGACATCAGGGCGCCGAGGCGATTGATACCTTTGTCGAAGACAACGGAATTTTAGAGGATTCGGTTTCGGTTTCTGCTACGGTCAAAAACGGCAGGATGCTGATTTCCGTAGCCAACCTGTCATGCAGGGACGACGCCGAAATTTCACTTTCTTGTGTGGGCGCCGGGCTTGCGCGCAAAGGCGTCGCGCGGGTACTCGCAAACAGCGATATGCACGCGCACAACACTTTCGAATCGCCCGATACCGTTACCGCGGAAGAGTTCGCCGTCGATACGGCGGCTCCCGTAACGGTGCCCAAAGCCGGCGTTCTCACGGTAGAGGCCGAAACGGAAGAGGAGTAACAGGCGGCTGACGGCGGCGGTAAAACCGGCGGGAACTTTCCGAGGGAAGTTCCCGCTTTTATATATGCGGCGTAAGGCAAAAAGTTACAATCGCGGCCGAAAATAAAAAAGTGTTGCATACCGGAGGGGAAAAGCATATAATTACTTGTATAAACCGTATTTTCAGATAGGGGAGAGAATTGATATGTACAACAGAGTTTACAATTTTTCCGCCGGGCCGTCGATGCTTCCGGAGCCGGTTCTCGAAAAGGCGCGCGACCAGCTGCTGAATTACGAGGGTTGCGGCAGCAGCGTAATGGAGATGAGTCACCGCTCGAAGGCTTTCGAAGCGATCATCACCGAAGCGGAGGCCCTTTTCAGAGAAGTAATGGATATACCGGGCAATTACAAAGTCCTTTTTTTGCAGGGCGGCGCGTCGCTGCAGTTCGCGTCCGTACCGATGAACCTGCTGAAGACCGGCGTGGCCGATTATGTGGTTACGGGTCAGTTTTCCAACAAGGCGTATGCCGAGGCGCAGAAATACAGCGACAGAATAAATCTTGCCGCCACCACGAAAAGTGAGAATTTTTGCCGGATCCCCAGGCAGGAGGAACTGAACCTCACCCCCGGAGCCGATTATGTTCACATTTGTTTTAATAATACGATATTCGGCACAAAATGGAATTACATCCCCGATACCGGCGATGTTCCGCTTGTGGCGGATATGAGTTCCTGCATTCTTTCCGAACCGGTCGATGTGTCGCGGTTCGGGCTTATATACGCCGGGGCGCAGAAGAACATAGCTCCCGCCGGGCTTACGATTGTTATAGTGAGGGAAGATCTTATACGCGAAGATGTGCCGGGCTTCGTGCCTTCGGTCTGCCGGTACGACATAATGGCGAAAAACGGCTCGATGTACAACACCCCGCCGTGCTGGCCGATTTATATCTGCAAGCTGGTGCTTGAATGGATAAAGGATCTCGGGGGCCTTTCCGCCATGGCGAAAATCAACCGGGCGAAAGCCGATAAACTGTACGCCTGCCTCGATAACAGCGGACTGTTCAAAAACCCCAACGCCGCGGAGTGCCGCTCGATGATGAATGTCACCTTCCGCGCCGAAAGCGAGGAAGTCAACGCCGAGTTTATTAAAGAAAGCACCGCCGCCGGGTTCGTTAATCTGAAAGGGCACCGTTCGGTAGGCGGAATGCGCGCTTCGATTTATAACGCCATGCCGGCCGAAGGTGTCGACAGGCTGGTTGAGTTCATCGAAAATTTTGAAAAAAGCAGATAGTGTCCCGAAATTTCAACACATAAAAAACCCCGCCGGCTTTTTCGCGGGGCACAGGCGGAACCGTGTCGGATTCCGGCTGAATACGGCGGATAACGGAACGGGCGGGGCGCGAAACCGTCCGGCGGCGTATACGCGCGGCAAATAGTATAAAAGTGCGGTTCATACACAATAAAAAAAACGGGCAGAGGCAAACAGTAAGCTTCTGCCCGCTTTTTTATGCCGTGTGCGGGTTTTGCTCCGCTCGAACCGGCCCCTCAGCGGAGGAACCCGCGGATAATCATCTGTTCGGCTTCGGTGTCTGAAAGGCCGAGGGTCATAAGTTTGACAAGCTGCTCGCCGGCGATCCTGCCTATCGCGGCCTCATGTATCAGTTCGGCGTTTTCGTTATAGGCGTTAAGCCGCGGCGACGCCGTAATTATTCCGTTCTCCATTATAATCGAATCGCATGAGGCGTGACCTTTGCAGGCGGCGCGGCCGGTAATCCCTATCTCGATTTCCTGGCGGCTTTCTCCTTTCGCAACTCCACGGCTTACGATGTCGGCGGAGGATCCGTCTCCGGCAAGTTCGACGTTTATTTCGGCTTTCGCGGTTTGGGAACCGTCGGTTAAAATTTTATCGTGTATTAACAGCGAGGCGCTTTCGGAGATTTCGGCAACGGTTGTCCTCAGTGTGTCGTCGATTCCGCCTATTTGCGCCGTTTCAAGTTCCATAAACGCTCCGTCGCTCAGGTGAATCTCGGTAGACGGGTTCATAAGTCTTTTGCCTTTCCCGGTTCCCTCGCCGTAATGTTTTTCAATATACCTGACCCTGCTTCCGGCACCGACAAAAAATCTGTGAACGCCGTCGTGACGTGAATCGTCGCCTCCGCAGTTGGAAATTCCGCACCCCGCCACAACGGTAATATCGCAGTTTTCGCCTATAAAGAAGTCGTTGTACACAACTTCTTTGAGCCCGCTTTCGGAAATTATCACCGGTATATGCACGCTTTGATTTTTTGTGCCTGGTTTTATTAAAACATCAATGCCCTGCCTGTCGCTTTTTGTGACGATGTCTATCGTCTCCGTTGTGTTGCGCATGGCGCTTTTGCCGTTGCTGCGTATATTGTAGGCGCCGCGGGGGAGAGCGTCGAGCGCCGCAACCTCTTTCAGAAGCGATTTCTGAATATCGTTCATTATCTCACCTCTCGGCCGAGCGCACAGTTTTTGCGGTCGGCGCCGTAAGCGTCGCAGTTTTTCGGGCAGACGTCCGAAGAAAGGCGGCGCATAACCTCTGTACCGTCGCCGAAGTCGGAAATTTCCCCGTCTTTCAGATATACTATTTTGTCGGCAATGTTCAAAATGCGCTCCTGATGGGTTATTATCACTATCGTGCCCGAGGTTTTTTCGTACAGATTTTCAAATATCCGTATAAGATTGTTAAAACTCCATAAATCGATTCCCGCCTCCGGCTCGTCAAACAGGGTTATTTCGGTTCCCCTCGCGGCCGCCATGGCTATTTCTATCCGTTTCATTTCTCCGCCGGAAAGAGTGCCGTCGAGTTCCCGGTCGAGATAATCCCCCGCGCAAAGTCCCACTTCTCCGAGAATATCGCAGGCGGCGGCGAACCGCTCTCCGGGTTTGCCGTTTCCCGCGTTTCCCCCGGCGAGTTCGAGCAGGTCGCGCACCGTAAGCCCCTTAAAACGCACCGGCTGCTGGAAAGCGAAACTCATTCCCCGCTTCGCCCGTTCGGTTACCGAAAGTTCCGTAATATCCTCGCCGTCTAATTCCACCCGCCCGGATGCGGGTTTGACTATGCCCATAGCGGTTTTCAGCAAAGTCGATTTCCCGCTTCCGTTCGGTCCGGTAACGGCTACGAAACGGTCGTTGATTTCGAGGTTTATGCTTTTTAGAATCTCTTTGCCGTCGATTTGACAGCATATATTTTTGAACGCGAGCATCAGTCGAACAATCCTCCCCTGCGTTGCCGCCGGATAATAATATACCACGATTTGCCGCCGAAAAAAAGCGGAAATTCTCACAAAATCGCTTGACAATAAAAAAAACGGCGCTATAATGAATATATGAACAAATACGCATATATAGCTTGAAAGGAGACGGCGCAAATGGATGATATGCCTGCCTGCGGCGAAACAGAGCTGCACGAGGAAAATATCCGGCTTGCGAAACAGAATCTGCCCGCCGACGATCTGATTTACGACGAGGCCGAACTGTTCAAGGTTTTCGGTGATTCAACCAGGATGAAGATACTTTATCTGCTGCTCGACAACGAGCTTTGCGTGTGCGATATTACGGCTTTGCTGGGGGTAACGCAGTCGGCGGTATCGCATCAGCTGCGCATTCTGAAACAAAGCAGCCTGATAAAATTCCGCAAATCGGGGAGAAGTGTATTCTACTCTTTGGCCGACGATCACGTGAGAACCATACTCAACACCGGAATGGAACATATTACCGAATAGGGGGAATTTATATGGTAAAGCAATATCGTATTACGGGGCTCGATTGTGCTAACTGCGCCGAAAACGCCGCGCGCGTCATCGGAAAGATAAACGGGGTGCGTTCCGCGTCTGTCGCGTTCATTACGGAAAAGCTTTTAATCGACGCCGACGAGCCGATGCACGAAAGCATACTCGAACAGGCGCGCAAGACCGTAAAAAAAATCGAGCCGGATTGCCGGATTGAGGAGCGGTAATGAACAGAAAAACGGCGGTGCGGATACTGATCTGCGTCGCGGAGGTCGCGGTAACTTTTCTGTTGCCCGAAAAATACCGGGTGTTCGGCTTTCTGGCGGCGGCGGTCACGGTAGGGTACGATGTGGTTTACAAAGGGATAATGCGCCTTATACGGGGTCACACTTTCGATGAAAATCTGCTGATGTCGATTTCGGCGATTGCCGCGTTCTGTATCAAACAGTATTTCGAGGCCGTGGCGATTCTGCTGTTCTATCAAATCGGCGAGATGTTTCAGCGGTACGCCGTAGGCCGCTCGCGGCGCTCGATAGCGGATTTAATGGCAATCGCGCCCGAAACGGTGCATCTTATAAAAAACGGAGAGACTGTAACCGCCGCTCCCGATGCGGTTGAGCCGGGCGATTTGCTGCTGGTAAAGCCCGGCGAGCGGGTTCCCGTCGACGGCGTTGTGGTCGAGGGGACGGGGTCGCTGAATACGGCGTCGGTTACCGGGGAATCGCTCCCCGTGCCGGTGTCTCCCGGAAGCGGCGTGATAAGCGGTTCGCTTAATCTCAATTCGGCTCTTACCGTCCGGGCGACGGAAAAATACGAAAATTCCACTGTGGCGAAAATTCTCGATCTTGTTGAAAACGCCGCCTCGAAAAAAGCTCCTTCCGAGCGGTTTATCTCACGCTTTGCCCGGTACTATACACCCGCCGTAGTTGTGCTGGCGGTTCTGCTCGCGGTGGTACCGCCTCTGTTTAACGGAAATTTCCGGGTATGGCTTTCCCGCGCCATTGTTTTTCTTGTCGTTTCCTGCCCGTGCGCGCTTGTTGTTTCGGTACCGATGGCGATTTTCGGGGGAATAGGCGCCGGGAGCAGGCTCGGCATTTTATTTAAGGGCGGCGATTCCGTGGAAAAAGCGGCGGGCGTTACCGTCGCCGCTTTCGACAAAACCGGGACTTTGACCCGCGGCAGGTTCGTCATAAGCGAGTGGCTCCCCGCCGACGGCTCCGACGGGCGCGAGCTTCGCTCCACCGTGGCCGCCGCCGAAAGAATTTCCTCTCACCCGCTGGCCGCCGCGTTTGCCGGAATCCCGCTTGAAAACGGGATGCGGACTTCCGAGGAGAAAGAGTTTGAGGGCAGGGGAGTGTCGCTAAAAATAAACGGCATACCCTGTTTTGCGGGGAGGCGCGAGTGGCTTGAGGAACAGGGCATACCGGTGCCGGAAGATCGGGCGCCGGGTACCCGCGTCTACGCGGCTAAGGGAGGCAAATATCTCGGGTGCTGTGTGCTAAAAGACGAAATAAAACCCGAGGCACCGTCGGCTTTGGAATCGCTCAGGGCGATGAAATGCCGCATAGTGATGCTTACGGGCGACAATGCCGGCGCCGCGGCCGCCGTGGCGGGCGAACTCGGCATCGATGAATATGAAAGCGGTTTGCTGCCGCAGGAGAAAACCGCGGCCGTCGAACGGCTGCGGCAGAGCGGTTCCGTTCTCTTTGCGGGAGACGGCATTAACGACGCGCCTACTCTTATGTGCGCCGATGTCGGTGTTTCCATGGGAGAAGCGGGCTCCGATTCCGCGGTCGAGGCATCGGATATCGTACTGATGAAAGACGATTTATCGGCGTTGCCGGTAGCCGTAAAGCTTGCGAAACGCACGATGCGCAAGGTAAGGCAGAACATAGTGTTTTCGCTGGCGGTTAAGGCGGCGGTGCTGATTCTCGGCGCGTTCGGAGCGGTAAATACATCGCTTGCGGTGTTTGCCGATGTCGGCGTTATGATTCTCGCGGTATTGAATTCTCTGAATTTTCGTTTTGCCCGCGCGGAGAGGAACGGCGGCAGAACACGAACACCGCGAGATAAAGCGCGGCAAGCGGCAGGGTGATCTCCGGGGGCTCTCCGTAATGCAGTACGTCGGCTCTCCCGATAATCATCGCCGCATACTCCGATAGGGTGCCCGCGCTCACAACCGCGCAGGCGGTCAGCCCCAGGCAGGTAAGGCGTTTTGTGTTTACCCCGGTTTCAACGCGACAGTGAAGTTTCGCGACGGAGGTGAAACACAGAAGCATAAGCGACAGGGCGGCAATGCGGTAAAGATTTTCGGAAATCACCGCCATATCGGATATGTCGATAAAGAACCTGACGAGAGCGTACAGCCAGTACGGCAGAGGAAGAAACGACATCGCCGGGTGAAGCTCCGTTCCCGCGATACCGCACCATACCTCGGCGAGAAAAAACGTGAGAATAAGCGCAGTGCATATAAACCGCAGAGACGAAATACGGGTTTCGGATGTAAGCCTGAACGCCAAATCCACAAAAAATCCCAGGAAACATACGGCGGCGGCAAATACCAGCGCGGGCGGCTGTTCGCTGCCCGCGCCGCGTATTGCGGGTTCTCTCGCCGTTAAAACCGCGCAGACAGCGAACAGCGCCGCCGCGCAAATTATCGCGAATACGCAGAAAAAGCGTTTCCCCGGCAAATAAAAGCCGGTTGCCGGATCGATGCAGTAAAGCAGTTCGAAAAGGCGAAAAACGGTCGCAAGCGCGGTGAAAACGCCGAAACATATCGCTATGGGTTTGGTTTTCATCCGGGTATTCCGCCTTTCGTCCGCTGGTTTAGCATATTGCCGCATATAACATTCACATAAAAGCATTGTACCAATAATAACGCAAAAGCGGGTAAAAGTCAACCCGAAAGCCCTCCTTTGCCTTGACTTTTGCACGAAAATTTAGTAATATATACCACGAAACAGAGTGCCGGAGGAAACGCAGATGTCTGACGAATTGGCAAAAGTTTACAACCCGCGTGATGTTGAAGACAGGATTTACAAATTCTGGCTTGACGGAAAATATTTTGAAGCTGAAGCCGACGGGGAGAAAACGCCGTATACCATAGTTATGCCGCCGCCGAATATTACGGGGCAGCTGCATATGGGCCACGCGCTCGACAATACTCTTCCCGATATTTTAATACGGTATCGCAGAATGCAGGGTTATGCCGCGCTGTGGGTTCCGGGAACCGATCACGCCTCGATTGCCACCGAAGCCAAGATAGTGGAATCGCTGAGGAGCGAAGGCCTGACAAAAGAGCAGGTGGGAAGGGAAGAATTTCTGCGCCGCGCGAAAGAATGGCGACGGCAGTACGGGGGCAGAATTATCGAGCAGCTTAAAAAGCTCGGATGTTCGTGCGACTGGCGGAGAGAGCGCTTTACATTAGACGAGGGCTGTTCGAAAGCCGTACGCGAGGTTTTTGTGCGGTTGTACGAAAAGGGGCTTATCTACCGCGGCAACCGCATTATAAACTGGTGCCCGCGGTGCCGCACGACGATTTCCGACGCCGAAGTCGAATACAACGAACACGACGGTATGTTCTGGCATTTGCGTTATCCGTATACCGACGGCAGCGGTTATATAGAGCTTGCGACGACGCGGCCCGAAACCCTTTTGGGAGATACCGCCGTAGCCGTGCACCCGAACGACCCGCGCTATGCCGACGCTGTGGGCAAAACGGTTCGGCTGCCGCTTGTGGGCCGTGAAATTCCCGTTGTCGCCGACGAATATGTCGACCCGGAATTCGGCACCGGCGCCGTAAAAATAACCCCCGCTCACGATCCCAACGATTTTGAGGTGGGGTTGCGGCACAATCTCCCGGTAATCAATGTAATGACCGACGACGCAAAAATCACCGCCGATTATCCGCGCTACGCCGGAATGGATCGCTACGAGGCAAGAAAACTGATCGTGGAAGATCTGAAAAAAGAGGGTGCGCTCGTAAAAACCGAGCCCATGCGCCACAATGTCGGCGAATGCTACCGCTGCCATACGGTGGTGGAGCCGAGGGTTTCGACCCAGTGGTTCGTAAAAATGAAGCCGCTTGCCGAGCCTGCGGTGAAAGCCGTTGAAAACGGCGAGATTAAAATGATCCCGGAGCGGTTTGAAAAAACATTTTACAACTGGATGCGCAATATCAAAGACTGGTGCATCTCACGGCAGTTATGGTGGGGTCACAGAATACCCGCGTGGTATTGCGACGATTGCGGTGAAACAATCGTTTCCCGCGAGGACCCGGAAAAATGCCCGAAATGCGGCGGCGTTCATCTGCGCCGCGACGAAGACACGCTCGACACCTGGTTTTCATCCGCCCTCTGGCCGTTTTCGGTATTCGGCTGGCCCGACAAAAACAAAGATTACGATTATTTCTATCCCACTTCTACGCTTATTACGGGGTACGACATTATCTTCTTCTGGGTATCGAGAATGATATTTTCCGCGCTGGAATATACGGGCAAAGTTCCTTTCCGCACGGTGCTTTATCACGGTCTTGTACGCGACGCCAAGGGTCGCAAAATGTCGAAATCGCTGGGCAACGGCGTCGATCCGCTGAAGGAAATCGAAAAATACGGCGCCGACGCGTTGCGGTTCACACTCGCGACCGGCAATACTCCCGGCAACGATTTGCGGTATTCTCCCGAAAGGGTGGAGGCAAGCCGCAATTTTGCCAACAAGATATGGAATGCCGCCCGCTTTGTGCGTATGAATATTACCGGCGACGAAGACCCGTCCCGCCCGCCGAAAACGCTTGCAACTCCCGACAAATGGATTCTTTCCAAGCTGAACCGCCTTACCGCCGGGGTAACCGAAAATCTGGATAAATTCGAAATCGGTCTTGCCGTATCAAAGCTTTACGATTTTATCTGGGATGTTTTTTGCGACTGGTATATCGAAATCGCCAAGGTGCGCCTGAACGGCAGCGGTGAAGAAAATTCATGCGCGAGGCGGATGCTGGTGTTTGTCCTTAACAGGATCGTAAAGCTTTTGCACCCGTTTATGCCGTTTATTACCGAGGAAATATATCTTGCGCTACCTCACGAGTGCGAATCGGTAATGATTTCAAACTGGCCCGTCGCCGATGAATCGCTGGATTTTCCCGACGCGGAATCGCGGTTTGAAAAAGTTATGGCGGTTATTCGAGGCGTTCGCAACCGCCGGTCGGAACTCAAGGTTCCGTCATCGCGGAAAACCAGACTGTATATCTCCGCCGCCGAACCCGAAGTGTTCCTCGAATCCGCGGTATACATAAAAAAACTCGCCTATGTTTCGGATGTTCTGGTGACGGAACCGTTTGAAACACAGGGGACGGTGCGGGTTGTTACCGCCGATGCCGCGGTGTATATCCCGTTGCGCGAACTGGTCGATGTCGAGGCGGAAACGGCGAGGCTTCGCAAAGAGCTTGAATCGGCGAAGAAAGACGAAATATTTTACGAAACAAAACTTAACAATCCGAATTTTGTGGCGAAAGCGCCGGAAAACGTGGTTGAAGCACAGCGGGAATCTCTGGCAAAGGTGCGTGAAAAAATCGCCCGTCTCGGAGAAAATCTTTCGGCTTTGCAAAACGGATAGGCATCGGACGGAAAAGCGCGATCGCCCGAAAGTTATTCAGGGGCGCCGGAGTTTTTCTTCCGGCGCTTTTTGCGGGATCTCCGCGAAACAATGAAATCGAACAGATTTTTAATCAGCATCGGAGCCGCAAACGCAACCGGCTTTATCGGCAGTTCGGGGAGCCTTAAGAAATCGGCGGTTACCATCATGCATACCAAATCGAGCAGCCCCGCGAAAATGCGGCTGCCGAAATAGGCGGATAAGTCGGTTACGAACGCCCGGAACCCTTTTCCGCCGGCGCCGGTAATAAAACGGCGCGCGGCAAAATAAGAGGACAGTACGGATACCGCCCAGGCCGTGAGCGTTGAAAGCGACACCGCGAAATTAAAAAAACGGCACAGCAGATAAACGCCGAAATCAAGCGCAATGTCGAGCAGGTAAAACACGATGTACAGCGTCTGTGCCCTGTCACGCTTCGGTTCCCGTGGCATTCGACTCCCCCTTTCGCAAAATTACGGCGGATATTTTCGGTTTTGCCGCAACCGGGGCGGGGCGCCCGCGGCGCGGACAAAGTCCGCGCCGCGCGCTTCGCGCGCCGCCGCGTATGCGGCGCGCGGGCGCCCCGCCGCCTATCCCCGTGTTACCGGCATCGTGGCGACGGCGTTAAGGTCACTGCCGGCGGTATGCCCGGCCGCGAGTTCAAACGCCGCCTGTACCCCGATCATGGCGGCATTGTCGCCGCAGTATTTAATATCGGGTAAATATAAGTTTATACCGAGCGCATTCGCGCCGGCGCTCATCATCTTACGCAACTCGCTGTTGGCGGCAACTCCTCCTGCCAGGGCGAGATTTTTTATTTTCCGCTCTTTGGCCGCGCGCATCGTGCGTTCGGTTAAAATTTCGCATACCGTATGTCGCACGGCCCCGCAAAGCATCGGCACATCCGGCTCCCCGCCTTTTGCCCGCGCGTTGTGCACGATGTTTATTACGGCGGTTTTGAGCCCGGAGAACGAAAAATCGAACGGATTCGCGGTGTTCGGGCGCGGTAGAGCGAACATGCCGGCGCCTTTCGGGTCGGCAATGCCGTCCATCGAGATTCCTCCGGGGTAGGGAAGGCCCATAACCCGCGCCGTTTTATCGAGACATTCACCCGCGGCGTCGTCCAGAGTTTCGCCGATAATATCGAAAGAGGTATAGTCGTTTACCGCGGTAAGCAGGGTGTTGCCGCCGGAGACGAGCAGGCACAGAAACGGCGGCCGTAAATCGGGGGAGGTTATGTAATTCGCGGCAATGTGACCTCTTAAATGATGCACCGGCACCAGCGGCACATTGAGCGACATCGCAAGCCCCTTCGCAAAATTCACCCCCACAAGCAGAGCGCCTATCAAACCGGGAGCGTATGTTACCGCCACCGCTTCCGTTTCGCCGTAGGTAACGCCGGCTTCTTTTATTGCGCGTTCGCATACGGCGGAAATCGCCTCGATATGGCGGCGGGACGCAATTTCGGGGACAACGCCGCCGTATTTGCGGTGCTCGCTTACCTGAGTGGCAACAATATTCGAGAGTACTTTTTTCCCGTCGGTTACCGCCGCGGAGGTTTCATCGCATGATGTTTCGATCGCCAGAATCATACATCCGCCTCGATTAAGGATTTAGTCATCAGCAGGGCGTCTTCTCTGGGGGCGCGGTAAAAATTTTTCCGTTTGCCCACCGCGTAAAATCCGTTTTTTCCGTACAGGTTTATCGCCGCAAGATTGGAAACACGTACTTCCAATGTAACTTCGGACGCTTTTGCCTCACGGCAGGCGGCGCATATCCGGTTTACAAGCGCCCCGCCGATTCCCTTTTTGCGGGTTTCGCCGTTTACCGCGATGTTTGTTATGTACCCCGTGCCCGAAATAACGCGAACGCCCGCGTACCCCGCGATTTTTCCGCCGCTCCTTGCGGTGAAAAAAGCAGTGCCCGCGTCATGGGATTCGAGAATCGCGTTTTCACTCCACGGTTCCGAAAAACATTCGCGTTCGATCGCCGCGACGCCGGGCGCGTCTGCGTGGGCAAACGGCAGAACCGAGAAACCGAGCGCGAATTCGCTTATTATTCCGGTTTTTCCCGTAATGGCGTCACGGCATTTTTCGTATTCCCGAAGATCGTCGCCGTAAGGGTCGGGAATATCAAGGCAAAGAATTTTCGACGGCGCTACGCCCGCCGAGATTAAAACCCCGCGATGTGTTTCGCTCATGGCGCAGAACCCGTCGGCCGAGCGGCATTCGGCCGCCGACAAAGGCACGCTTACCCGAGCGGGCGCGTCGATACCGATCTCGAGCAGCGCCGCTCTCGCGTTTTCCGACATCGGGTTTCCGTACGCGGCGAGCCCCCGGCTTTCAACCCTTAATTCCGTGCGGCCTATGCCGGCCAAATATCGGTTGAATATCGCCTCCGCCATAGGGCTGCGGCAGGTGTTGCCGGTGCATACGAAAATTAAAAAGTTCATCCTTCTTTAGCCTCGTACCATGTTTTTCCGATATGTACATCCGCCGTCAGCGGCACCGAAAAACTTACCGTGTTCTCCATTTCCTCTTTAAGCAGCCGGGCCGCGGCTTCCGCGCGGTCTTCCGGCGCCTCTATTATCAATTCGTCGTGAACCTGCATCAGCAGATGAGCTTCCGGTATTTCATCGCGAAGCCGCGAATATACGCGAACCATCGCCATTTTAATAACATCCGCCGCCGTACCCTGAATGGGCATGTTCCTTGCCACCCGCTTGCCGAACGCGCGCACCGACGCGTTTGACGACGACAGTTCCGGCAGCGGCCTTCGCCGACCGAAAAGCGTGGCAACATACCCGTCTTCTTTGGCCTGCCGCACCACCCGCTCCATATACGAGCGCACGCCCGGGTAGGTTTTGAAATACGAATCGATGTATTGCGCCGCCTCTTTACGCGAAACGCCGATATCTTTCGCGAGAGAGAACGCTCCTATGCCGTAAACGATCCCGAAATTTACCGCTTTCGCGCGGCTGCGCATAAGCGGCGTAACCTTTTGAGGCGGCAAATTGAATACCTGCGCCGCGGTTTTGGCGTGAATATCCTCCCCGTCGAGAAACGCTTCCGTCATCGCCCGGTCGTCCGCGATATGCGCCAGAATACGAAGCTCTATCTGTGAATAATCGGCGTCGCAAAGCAGGAACCCCTGTTTCGCCTTGAAATAGCGGCGCAGTTCTTTCCCTTCGGGCCTCCTTACGGGAATATTTTGCAAATTCGGTTCGGTGCTGCTCAGCCGTCCCGTTCTCGTTTCGGCTTGATTCAGGGTGGAATGGATTCTGCCGTCGGCATCGGCGGCCGCCGCCAGCGAATCGCAGTATGTCGATTTGAGTTTTGACAGGTGCCGGTATTCCAGCAGCAGCGGAATCACCGGGTGTTCGTCGCGCATTTCCTCCAGTACCTCCGCGCTTGTGGAATATCCTGTTTTGGTCTTCTTTCCGCACGGGAGTTTCAGCTTTTCAAACAGCGCTTCGCCAAGCTGTTTCGGGGAATTAAGATTAAACTCGTAACCCGCCATTTCGTAAATTTCGGAGGTAATATCGTCGATTTTGTCCTGAAGTTCGGCGCCGTATGATATAATACCCTCTTTATCGATGAGAAAACCGGTCTTTTCCATATCCGCCAGCACCTCGGCGAGCGGAATTTCGGTTTTTTGCAGAAGTTCGATCTGATTTTCGGATTCTATGCGCTCCGTAAGTATATCGGCAAGTAGCGAGAATTTTGCCGCGTCGCGGTGTGCCGAATCCCCGCCGTTTTCAAAAGCGGGTGCCGGAACGGCATATTCGGCGCAGAGGCGGCTTGCGGTATAATCCGATGAGAGCGGGTTGAGCAAATAACCCGCGAGGCCGGTATCAAAGGTTATTCCCCTTATGCGGACGCCGTTTTCAAGCCCGGCACGGAATATTTTTTTCGCGTCGCTTACCCTTTTTTTCACCGAAGCGTTTGCGAGCAGCGGCAACAGGCGGTGCAAATCCCCGCCGGGAGTGCCGGCGTATACTTTCCTGCCGGAACAGACGAGCAGACCTCCGTCGGTTGTCGTAAGAATGTCGTATATATCGCCGTCCGCCGGGAAATCGGAGACAACGGTGAAAACTTCCGGCTGAGTATTTTGTGTTTCGGCGGGTTTCAGCCCCTCCTTTTCGAGCAGAGAGAAAAATTCGAGCCTTGTGAGCAGTCCCCGTAACCGGGGGATGTCGGGCTGTGGAGAAACAATCCGGGCAAAATCCGTGTCGATCGGGACGGTACGGCATATTGTGCCGAGTTCGCGGCTTAAATACGCGCTGTCTTTTCCCGAAGCGAGTTTGGCGCGAAGGCCGTCTTTTATATCGAGCGTATCCAGATTTTCGTAGATGTAATCAATGCCGCCGAAACGCCGTACCAAATCGAGAGCGGTTTTTTCGCCCACGCCGGGGACGCCGGGAATCCGATCGGAAGCATCGCCCTGCAACGCTTTAAGATCGATCATGGCGCGCGGTTCAAGCCCGTAGCGTGAAAAAAGTTCCGAACGGTCAACTTTCGTGAGTGTCGGAGTGCCCTGACTAGCCGAAGCGAGCAGAATATAGGTGTTGTCGCCTATTAGCTGGAAAGCGTCTCTGTCGCCGGTGGCAATCGCGCAAATATCGCCGCTCTCCTCGCACCGTTTCGAAACGGTCCCGAGAATATCATCTGCCTCGTAGCCGGATTTTTCCAGACAGGTATAGCCGTAAGCGCCGAGCAGCTCTTTAAGCAACGGAACCTGCGACGCGAGTTCAGGGGGCATCGGCTTTCTTCCGGATTTATACCCGGCGTATTTTTTGTGCCGGAATGTCGGTTCACGCAAATCGAACGCAACGCAGACGCCGTTCGGATTCTCCTGCGCGATAAGCCGGTTCAAAATGTTGATGAACCCGTAAATCCCGTTGGTGAATTCTCCCGATTTTGTTGTGAGCAGGCGTATGCCGTAAAACGCGCGGTTCAATATGCTGTTGCCGTCAACGGCTAAAATTTTCATTTACAGACTCCTTGTGATTTTCAGAATATTGATGTAAAATAATTTTACCACATTGCGGATAAAAACGCAAATACGAGGGGAGATTAAACCGAAAAATAAATGAAAAACTTGAAAATAGGCGGCGTTACCGTTTCGGGATGGGCGGCGCTTGCGCCGATGTCGGGAGTTGCCGACCGTTCGATGCGCGTTTTGTGCATGGAAAGAGGCGCCGCGTTTTGTGTGGGCGAACTTACAAGCGCCAAGGCTCTTGTGCTGCACGACGGAAAGACCGAAAAATTCTGCTCCTCCGTCGAGAGCGAGCGGCCGTTTGCGGCGCAGCTTTTCGGTTGCGATCCCGATATAATGGCCGAGGCGGCGCGGATCGCCGCGGGTTACAACCCCTGCTGGATTGATATCAACATGGGCTGCCCCGCTCCCAAAATCACGGCGGGGGGCGCGGGTTCCGCGCTTATGAAAAATCCCGAGCTGGCGGGTAAAATCGTTCGCGCGGCCGCGGGAGCGGTTTCGCTGCCCGTAACGGTAAAAATCAGGGCCGGCTGGGACGACGGCTCGGTAAACGCCGTCGATGTGGCGAAAGCCGCCGAACAGAACGGAGCTGCGGCGATAACCGTGCACGGCCGCACCCGGCAGCAGATGTACGCTCCCCCGTGCAATCTCGCGGTAATAAGCGCCGTAAAAAAAGCGGTGTCGGTTCCCGTAATTGCGAACGGCGATATAGTTACCCCGAACGACGCCGAAAGAATGTACCGCGAAACGGGCTGCGACTTTATTATGATAGGGCGCGCCGCCGCCGGCAATCCTTTTGTTTTTGAACGGGTGAACGCTTTTCTTGAAACCGGGATCGTTCCGCCCGACCCGCCGTTGCGCGAACGCCTTGCGCTTATGAAACGGCAGATAACGCTTATGCGCGCCGATAAAGGAGACGCCGTCGCGTTTAAGGAGGCGCGTAAACAGACGGCGTTTTATATGCGCGGGCTGAACGGCGCCGCCGAACTTCGCCGCCGCTGTTCCGCGATCCGCGGCATGAACGATGTCGACGAACTGTGCGGCCTCGCCCTGAAATTCAACGCCGGATAAAAATCACGGCGTTTTTTATTCTTCCTGCGCCTTGAAGGCGTACTCTCCGCCGTCGGTGATTTCGATGTTGTCGATGCCGGCGGAGGCATACTGTCCGTCGGTATAAAGCGCCCAGTAGCAGCCGTCGGTGTCGTAGTCGAGCGTTTCTCCGTCGACGGTTTTAACATACAGTCCGTACGGGCCTTTTTCCCCCGCCACGATACCCTCCGACAGCAGAACTTCGCCCAGAATATTCCCGTTTGTGTGTATATGCATGATTTTGGCCGAACCGTCTTTATGGGTAACGGACAGGGTAAACTCCGTTTCCCCTTCTCCGATTTCGGCGGTTTCTGTGGCGACGGATGGGTCGCGGCTCACCTGCTTCACTCCGCAACCCGACGCGGCAAGCAGCGCAACCGCAAGAACCGCGCATAACGCTTTTCCGATAAAACTCTTTATTTGCATGGCGATACCTCCCATAAGTTGTTCAACCGTGTAAACTATAACATAAATTCACGCGTATTTCCAGAAAAAAGCGCCGCCGTGTTTCGCGGCGGTTGCGCGGGTATTTATTTCTGCAGTCAAAATGCCCTGAAACATACAGATCGGTTTCTGCGTTTTTCGGTTCGCCTTACGAAAAACCGCCGGCGCATCCGACGCGGAGCATTTACGCGGTATTGCCGTAATCCCGCCGGTCGAACGGATTCGCGGTACGTTTCCGGCGCATTATACGAATGAATTTTGAAAACCGCGGATAAAGCCGCAGTATATTTTATTCGGCACAGTCCGAAAAACTTTTGTGATACGGCCGCGCGGGCGAAATTGACCGTGGCCGCACACAAATACCGCGGCAGACGGTACGCGCCTGCCGCGATGCGGTTGCGGGGACAGGATTTGAACCTGCGACCTCCGGGTTATGAGCCCGACGAGCTACCAACTGCTCTACCCCGCGATATTCATCTTTTTTTACCTTTCCAGTTTATTATACACCTTTATCCGCAAAAATCAAGTCTTTTTTTCGGCGGGAAAATCATCGCCCTTTCCCGAAATCAAATGGCAGCACCGCATAAAGACCCGGCATCGGATGCGCCGGCGGTTTTTCGCCAGATAAAACAAAAAGCGCGGAAAACACTTTGTGTATTTCCGGGCATTTTTGTAAAACATAACTAAAAGCGCAAAGCCGCGGGGCGGTCAGCGTGCGGTGCCGCCGATATATTTGCGGTGGTATGGATACGGTGCGTAACCGCGCCGCGACGCGACGAGAACATCGCGCAGATAAAGGGGCGGAACGATCAAATTCACCGCTGTATTTCCACATAGGTATAACCGTTCATCATCGCATACGCCACGGCGACGGGATTGTCGCGAATGAGAAGCGTTTCAAACCCCGGGCACACCTCCGGCGCGGGAAACGCCTCTTTCCCAATGCTGGTTAGACCCTCCGGCAGAGAAACGGAAAGAAGTTTTTTTCATAAAACGCCCTCTCTCCGATCTCCGTCACCTCCGCGGGAATGACTACATCCCCGCCGTCACCGTTGTAATCTGTCAAAACAATGGCTTTATTGATTTCAAATTCGGTCACAGGTAAACCCTCCCTGTTTAGTTGTATTATATTATATTCGGTTTTATAATATATATCACAAGATTTTATGGTGCAAAAATGTCCCACGGCAGAATCGCGGAAATTCTTATGCCGGTCAAGTTTTTCTCGAATATGCGCCGAAAATAACTCGGATATACACCAAAAAAATTACGGTTTCTCTTCTTCGGGCGCGGCCGTCAACCGTGAAAACACATATAGGTTCGGATAACAGCAGCTGTCGTGAAAACAGCGTATTCCGTCGCCGTCGTAATATTGCCTTTTACTTTTTCAGTATAAAGGATTACGCGAGACGAAAACGGCACATATATTCTGTTATGTTATAATGATTGTTATGGTATAATGATAAGGAAAAGAAAACCGGTTATTCATCAAAAAGGCGGGGAATGCGGAATGGACTTCACGAAATACATCGAATCCTGTGACATTGCGGAGCATATGCGAAAAATCGGTTATACGCCGACCGCGCCGGAGGTTGCTTTTGCCATATATCAAAATAAGAAACTGACCTTGGAAGAAAAATTTTCGGCGTGGGAATCCGTCACCGCGAATTTGCCGAATTGCTCCATGAAAAATCGTGTCCTTTCCATTCCCGATTTTCACGCGTTTCTCGAACAGTATATGGATCTGAAAAGAAAGCAGCATGCGCGGTTTTATGAATCGGACGGCGCGGTTTATTTCGCTTCTTTTTACAGACGTGATGAAAGCGGCGACACGGAAAGGCGGGATGACACGAGCGTTTGTTTTTCCGATCCGAATCGTTGTATTTCCTATATGAAGGAGAAGGCAGGGGAACAAAATCACCGTGAATTAGCGCTTTACGCCGTTTATAAAACGCCGGTTTATCGGAAATACGGCGAATTTTGTCGGAAAAAAGCGAGGGATTGCGCCGATCAAATGATACTAAACCGCAACGGCGCGGTATGCTCTTTTTTTATCAACGGGCAATCAGACGAAGACGACCGTCTTGACGAATCGTTCAATAATATGTGGTTTGCTTTCCCGACACCGTTTCAAAGAGGAGACATCTTAGTGAGCAGTCACTTTCGCGAAAAGACGATTTTCGTTTTGAAAGACCTCAGCACCTGGAATACGGAGGAAATGCTGGCACAGGGTATTTCGCCGAAAAATGCCGCATTCGGGGACAGACATGTGGAAAGCCTTCGAAGAAACGGCTGTGCCATGGACATGAACGCCGTCGCGTATTGCGTGAACAATTCGGGTCACCTGTTCTGGGATTGGGTGTTCGACTTTCTTTCTTTTGAAAAGTTGCGGGAACCTCTCTCCGGCAATGATATGATTCTGCTGCCTTTAAGCCGCGTTATGAAGGGAGAAATCAATGCCGGGGAATTTCACGGCGCCTGCAGCCGAATCGAAGCCGGGGAAGCTCTGAAAAGACGCTACGCGGACAAGGAACTCAAGCCGATGAACGGTTGATTTTGTCTTATAAAAAAATTTTTGAAAGTCCTGCGGAAAAAGAAAACAGAAAAGGAGATTTGAACTGTGGACTTCACAAATTTTATTGCATCCGGGGATATAGCGGAGTATCTTCGCGAAATCAATTATTCATTTACAGCGCCGGAAGCGGCATTTCTGGTTTATCAAAATGAGAATGCCGCATTAGAGGAGAAATTTACGGCGTGGGAATGGATCATAAACAACATGCCGGACTGCTCCGTGAAAGAAAGGCGTAACATGAATGCCGTACCGAGCTTCCATGCTTTTCTGGGCATGTATATCGAACTTCAAAAAAAGTGTCTGAACCTTTTCCGCCAAAGGGATAATTCCGTCTTTTTACCGTCTTACTGTACCAAGCTGTTGTACTCTTCAGATGAACGGGCAGGCAAGACATTTACATATTATAACTACACCGACATTTGTTTTTCGAATATCGGCGACTGTGTTGCGCATATGAAAAAAGAGGCGGAAGAATATGAAAAGGATGAATTAAAAGAACTTCGTATTAAAAAAATCCCGATTGACGAACCGCGCCAAGCCCCCGCGGATACGCTTACCATGAACCGAAACGGCGAAATCCTATCCGTGGATATTCACGGATTAACCGGCAAAGAGCTTGACACGGTTCTGACTTTTGACGGAATGTGGTTTGCTTTTCCCACCCCTTTTAAGAGAGGCGATATTTTGATCCGCAGGGGCGGATATTATGAAGAAACGTTTGTTTTGGGGAATCTGTGCACATGGGACAGCGAGACTTGCCGAAAACAGGGTGTGAGGGAAAAACAGGCGGCCGCCGCCGACCGTATATTGGCAAATTTATTGAGAGACGGAGACACCACCGATATGAGCGCTTCTGTGTATATTATATCGGATTACGGCGAAATCATACCCGATAACATAGACAATTATCTTTCTTTTGAAAAAAACCGTGAACCTCTGAAAAGCAGACAGCGATTGCTGATGCCGTTGAGCCGTGCCTTAAAAAATGAAATCGACGACGTTGTGGAATTTCATGACGCATTGCGCCTGATTGAAGCGGAGGAGAACACGAAAGAGATAAGAAAAGAACTGTATTACACCGACGAGTTTTACGATCTGATCGGTTGCAAAAGGGAAACCGAGGATTAAGCAAAGGTAGGTTTTTACAAATGAACAGGATAGAAAAATCTGATGAAAAAGTGGAAGCGGCGGAAAAGAATCATCATCCCGGCACGAGAGGATTTGACAATTATCCGCGTATGGAGCGTTTGCCGAATAAACTTCTCCCGCAATACGGCGACAATACGGAAATTTTATCGGGACACGCGGAAGCAGATGATTGAATACGCGAAAAGGCAGGAATCCGCAATCATCGCGTACGGGGGCGGCATCGGCTTTCCCTAACGCGGATGTCCTGAAAGCGGGACACACAAAATGGTATAATATTATTCGTAAAGAAAAGAAAGCGGGGCAACGATAATGCGATTTTTCAAAATAGTGGCTTTAAGAACCGGCGCGGACAGGTCGGCAGAAACCGACGGCCGCCGCGAAAAACGCGAGAACGCGGCAAGGTTTAATGTGAAGAGCGAGGAGTTCAATCAGACGCTGCGGGGCGACGCGTATTTCTTTGTGGCCAATCTCACGGAATCCTCCGTGAGCGCCGGCGTGATTTCCAGGGGCTTGGGGAGCCCGGAGAACAGGGCGGGCGCCTTTTTGCGGAAGCTCGGAATCCCCGTGGGCGGGGTGTGGATTAAGGAGATCACATTCGCGAGTGTGAGAAACCTGCTGCGCGCCGCGGACCGAGAGGATTTTATCGAAGACGATGACGTGGTGCTCGAGCGGTTTGATCTCGATAAATTAAACGGCAGATTTTACGAGAGAATAAATTTTGGCGAAAACATAATCGAGCCGTGTGGAAAAGAGAGCGTTTACGCGGAGGCGGGACGTCTGTTGTCGCGCGAAACGCTTCTCCCGGAACTCGACCGTATATATGCGGGGAGCGGCGTATCGTGCACCGTCGGCCACCCTGTGCATTACGTCATTGAAACCGATGACGGCGACATTCGGGGCGGAACGCGCGAACTTCTGCTCGCTGCTCTTTACGGCAACGGGAGACTGCGCAGCGGCAGATACTGTACAGTGGCGTTTAAGCCGAATGATGATTTTTCGGATGCTTCCAAAGCAGTGTACGACTGTCTTTATAAAAGCTGTATCGGCGGAGCCGTAACGGTGGAATATCTCGCGGGAGTTACACCGGACAACGATTATATCTCCGGCGACGGCGATACCGTGGAAACGCTTTGCAAAATCATGAAAAAATACGCCGACCGGGTGCTCACGGTGTTCTGCTTTCCGAGGGAATGTAAAGATATAAAGAAAAAGTTTTACGAAAATCTCGGCAATACGAGCTTTGTGGAGTTAAAAGAGGAGCCGGCGTTCGGCGACAGGGCGAAAAGTTTTCTGAAAAGCCTTGCCGCGGAGCATCATGTCAGAACGGATAAGGCGCTGACGGAATGTGTGGAACCCGATACGGGATATTTGGCGCCCGACCTTCGCGAGCTTTTTGACGCCTGGTACGACAAAAAACTCAAAACGAAAATTTACCCGCAGTACAGCGGGATTGCCTCCGTGAAAAAGGAGGTGCGCGAGGCGAAACCGAAGGGCTCCGCCTATGAGGAACTTATGGAAATGACGGGCCTTGGCGCGGCCAAAAAAGTTATAACGGAAGCGCTCGATTACCGCAAGGCGCAAAAGCTGTTTGCCGATAGGGGAATGCAGACGGAGAGTATGACCATGCATATGGTGTTTACGGGGAACCCCGGCACCGCGAAAACCACAGTCGCGCGTCTGTTCGCGAGAATTATGAAAGACAACGAACTGCTCTCCCGCGGGCATCTGGTCGAGGTCGGCAGAGGAGATCTGGTGGGCAAATACGTGGGCTGGACCGCACCCACCATTCAGAGAAAATTTCACGAGGCCGAGGGCGGTGTGCTGTTTATCGACGAGGCGTATTCTCTGGTGGATGACAGAAACGGCTCTTACGGAGATGAGGCGATTAACACGATTGTGCAGGAAATGGAAAACCACAGGGACGATATGGTCGTGATTTTTGCCGGGTACCCGAAGGAAATGGAAGCCTTTTTAGGAAAAAATCCCGGGCTGCGCTCCCGAATCGCCTATCGTGTTCCGTTTGCGGATTACAGCGCCGGGGAGCT
>CAZRRV010000006.1:0-51439 GCA_964602735.1 uncultured Eubacteriales bacterium | reverse complement strand
GTAAACTGCAAAGGCAAACGGAGAACGGTGATTCTCGTTAAAGCCTTGCGGAAAAAGCTGTTGAAATATATCGGTGACAACGGTATTTCGGAGGGGTCGGTATTTACCGGCACAAACGGCGAACCGGTAAGCCGGGTAAAGATCTGGCGTGATATGAAACGGTTGTGTAAAGCCGCGTGCGTAGACCCGAAGAAGGTGTTCCCGCACAATCTTCGTCATCTGTTCGCGCGGGTGTTTTACCGAATAAACAAAGATATAGCGAAACTGGCGGATATCTTAGGGCACAGCAGTATCGACACCACGCGGATTTATATCGTTTCCACCGGCGCGGAGCACCGCCGCCGCATGGAAAGAATGTGCTTAATTCTATAAAAAACACCGCCCGGCGGCGGCAACATAATCGGTATTATGTTTCGGCATACGGGCGCAAAAGCGGATTTTTGCTTTCCCGTTGCCGTTATTTTAACATTATCGGCGCCAAAAAGCAAGAGAAATTCCCTCCGGCGAAGGAGAATGTGTGAAAATTCCGCTTTTCGCGCACAAATCGCATACCCTTTACGCTCATAAATTTTTCAAAAGCGGAAAAGGTCTTTTTGTCACGCCCCGATTTCCGCGCTCGTTTTTCTGGTTAATCCCGTTTACGGGCGAAAACCGGCGGTTGTTTGCCGTGCGTGAAACATAATACCGATTATGTTCGGCATAAACGGCATAAACCCGAAAGGAAGTTGCGTTTATGGCTCTCGGCATTATCGTGAAAAACACCGCGAAACCGTCCGAAACAATCGGTTATGTTTCCGGCTCCGCTTTTCCGGCGGGCACCGTAATCAGAGCCGACAACGATAATTATATAATATTTGCCATGCCGAATAAAACGGAGTATGTTGTTACGCACGATAAAGTAAAGAACGCCTGGATACTCGCGATGGGCGTCATCGACATTCGCGAAAGCGGCAACCAGACGGCCGCGATTTACGGCACAAAGTATAAAATCGAATTGAGCGACGGCAAAACCGCAGTTCTTACCGCCAGAGCGGGAACCGAATCATATCGAATCGAACATATAATTTTTTAAGGCGGTGCGGGGCTGCTGCCGGCACGCGGCTGTTCTGCCGGATCTTTGAAAAAACACTGTGAAAAGCATGAATATTGATATACGGCGACGGTGCGGTCGGTTTGCGAAAAACACGGCCGCGCTGTTGTTATGCGGTGAAAACGGAACAGTGCCTCCGAAAAACTTAAGGCACCACCGCCGGGCGACCGCCTGACGGTTCAAATGTCATCTGCCCGGCATTTTCCGATATATTTTACAAAAAATGCCCGTCAATACACAAAGAGGTTCCTGCGCTTTTTGCTTTCTCTTAACGAAAAATCTGACGGCGCACCCGACACCGGGACTTTATGCTGTATTGCCTTAAACGACGCCGATAAACAATATATGAGCCGGGGGCGGGCGGTAAGCCGGTATTCGGCGTGGTTTCCGGGGTATAATGCATTTTCGTTGTATAATGGTTTTGAAAAAACACCGGCGGACGACCAAAACAGCGTCAAAGAAACGATATACAGGCGGGCGGAAGATATATATTTATCGCGGAGGCATGAATTTACGAAAAAACAGCAGAAAATTATCCGGGATCGGGCGAAAGATCGGCGGCGGGGAAACACACGGGAAAAGGAAACGGCGGCGAAGCGGATTTACCGTAACCGTATGTACGGAATTATGTACCGAAAGGGGGACGCTGTGCGTGTTATAATACATTTGAAAAAACGGAAAGGCGAGGTTGTAAAAATGAGCGCTTTTGACAAAATTATAGGTTATGCCGCGATTAAAAAAGAATTGAAACAGATTACCGATACTTTGAAAAACGGTGAGATCTACGCCGGATTGGGGGTGACGGCTCCGCGGGGACTTCTGCTTTACGGGGAGCCGGGCGTCGGTAAATCGCTGATGGCGAGTGCCGTTATCGACGAAAGCGGGCGCAGAGTTTTTGTTTGCCGCAAAGACCGTCCGAACGGAGATTTTATCAAAGAAATCAAAGCGACATTCGATCGTGCCGCCGAGAATGCACCGTCTGTTGTTTATCTCGACGATATGGATAAATTCGCGAACGGCGACGAGAGGCATCCCGACGCCGAAGAATACGTTACGGTACAGTCGTGTATCGACGAAGTAAAAGACAAAGAAGTTTTTGTTCTCGCTACGGCGAACAACATCGGATGTCTGCCCGCCTCTCTGCGGCGCGCCGGCAGATTTGACCGAAAAATAGAGGTGACCGCGCCGCACGGAGCTGACGCGGAGAAGATAATCGACCATTATCTGAAAGACAAGAAACTCATAAGCGGAATCGATACCAAAACGATTGCGAGAATTATGGACGGCAGATCCTGCGCCGAACTGGAAACGGTAATCAACGAGGCCGGTCTTTTCGCCGGATACGAAAGAGCCGGCGCAATAACAATGGAACACTTTACCGAGGCGTGTTTAAGAACCGTTTTCAATGTTCCGACGGGATGTGACGGCGAATACGACGACCATGACTGTGACGGCGGCGCACGCGACGGTGATTTCCTCTCCGACGCGAACAGTCTGCTGTCTCAGATTATTTACCACGAGGCCGGGCACGCCGTAGTTTCGGAAGTGCTTTGCCCCGAAAGCGTAACCCTCGTTTCCGCCCATAACGGCGGCGGAGCAAACGGCGGTTTTACCGCGTATTACAACGATCCCGATATCGCCCCGCTTTACCGCGAAAAAAGCCGTATCGTCGCCGCGCTTGCCGGCGCCGCCGCGGTAGAACAGCGTTTCGGAATTTTCGATGCGGGATGTGCCCGCGATTTCGATTATGCGTTTAACTGCGCCAAACGCCATGTCGTACACGAATGTGTTTGCGGGTTCCGCCTGCATCAAACCGGATATTCGGGTTCCGAACACCTTACCGAAGAGCAGGAGCATGTTGTGTCGGCGGAGATTGAAAAATACTACCGCAAAGCAAAAGAAATACTTGCGATTAACAACGGCTTTTTCGAGAAAACGGTGTCCGCCCTGTCGGTAAAACGACTGCTTACTGCGGCGGATATAAAACGTATAAAAGATGAGTGCAACATCGTTCCCGCCGCACTGTAAAATATATCCGGCGCCAGCGGCAAACGATACACACCGGCCGATGAGATGACATACGGGAACAACGGGTTTATAATTTTTTGCCGCAGGTTGTGAGGTAACGGGTTGCGGAACACCGTACCGGACGGCGCGGCGAACGGGGTTCCGCGACGGAAAGGCGGGAAGCGGTGTATGAAAAACGCGATAACGGTTTTGTCGCGCGAGGCGACGGTTGCGCTGATGCAATCCGGGTTTTCGGACGGCACCGCCGTAATTTCGTTTTACGATCCCCCGGGGGAACAACTCGGCCATACCTGCGAGCCGCTCGATTATACGGGAATATGCGAACGGGTTTTCGCGGTTGCCGTCCGTGACATCGATATTATCGAAATGTTGAATGATTACGGGATTTTATACGATACCTATTTGCCCGAGGCACCGAAACTTGCAAAATTTATTTATTCTGCCGTGGAAGACGGGCTGAATATAATATGCCAGTGCGAATACGGGCAAAGCCGGAGCGCGGCATGTGCGGCTGCGATAAAAGAGCATTTCGATAAATCCGGAATCGAGATTTTCGCGGACTACAGATATTGCCCGAACCGGTTGTTACTCAACAAGCTGATGCCGGCGCTCGAAAAAGAGGGATTGGCGCGTTCGTGTCTTAAAGGCCCGTTCGGGGTGATTACCGACAGGGGAACCGTCGCGGCTTTTCCCGTTTCGCAAACCGTCGATCCGGTTCCGTCGCACAGAGAAGTTTGGAAATTCGCCGGCAAATCAAAACGCCCGTGGAATTATTATCCGCGCGGACGGGTGGAAATAAAGCGCGGCAAAGCCGTGGTGTACGCAAATCCGCTGTGTTTCGCGTTCGGGGGACTGGAAGGGTATTTGCGGTTTTTCTTTAATCTTAAAGATATGCCGGTCGAGTACAAAGCGGATAATTCAAAACATTATACCGCGGGGGTGTTTGAAAATTAAGCGGGATCGGAAACGGAGGGTGACGCCTTCGTAATATTTGAACGGAAGAAAAAATTTTTACGGAAATTACGGATTTTATCAATTAGCGGACATACGCGATTATTTACAAAATATCGGCTACGCGTTCACCGCGCCGGAGGCGGCGCTCGTTATTTGTCTGAACGGAACGCTCCCACTTGATAAAAGAGGCGTATGGGCGGCGGAAGTTTGCCGCCGTAACGCCGGGCTGCCGGATGAGCAAAAGAAAAGGTATGTCGGCAGATGACATCGGGAGCCGTTAGGCGGTTGCCCGGCGGGGTTGCCTTAAGGCAACACCGCATAATAACCGCCTGACGGCTTTGCACGTCATCTGCTTGCGGATTTTCCGTTATATTTCACAAAAATGCTCGGAAATACACAAAGTATTCCCTGCGCTTTTTGTTTCGTCTAACGAAAAATCTGACGGCGCATCTGACGTGCAATCATTACGCGGTGTTGCCTTAAGGAATTTATCGAAATTCAGAAAAAGGGAATTTGCCGGTTCCGTCAACCCGACGGATGCGTATACGGCTGTTCCGGTCGGAAAAGGGCGGAGATTGGGTCGGTGACGGCAACGAAATTTTTCCGATTACCGGGTATGTGAAAATTTCTGCCGGGATCGGGCGCTGTCTGACGAAAATATCCCCCGGATCGCGGGTTTTGCAAAAGAGAACCCGCCGGAACGCCGAGGCGGCGGACGGTATATTCGAAATATGTAAAAGGGGATGCAGACGGCGGTTTCCGGCAAACTGTCGCGCCGCCGTCCGGGACGGGGAATTTGCGAAAGAGCGGCGGCGGAATTTAAGATTTTTCTATGATTACGGAAAAGATTACAAAGAAATGATGCCGGGAGAACAACCGTGTGTACTGTCGGGGTAACCGGAAATTTTACGGAACGGGTTTGCAATCGTGCCGCCGAACAGGCGGCTTTTTTGCAATATATATTGACAAACGCGGACGGGGCGGTATAATAATTTTGAGTTGCTGTCATGTGCGCGCCGCGTTACGCCCGGATTAACATACCGGGCGGCGGGCGGGGTGTGCGCCACGGAGCAAACCGATATTCCGGCGAAACCATACAATACGGAAAAGAGAAATAAAACCGAAATGAAGATTAAAGCTTTTGCCGCAGTAATTCTCTCGGCAACACTCTGCCTGGCGGCATCCGCGTGCGGCGGAAAGAAACAGACAGCGCGGGGATCTTCCTCTGCCGGCGCGAGTTCGGAAATAGTGTATCAGTCGGAATTTTCAAGCGAGGAAA
This sequence comes from uncultured Eubacteriales bacterium, assembly GCA_964602735.1. Classification (GTDB taxonomy): domain Bacteria; phylum Bacillota; class Clostridia; order Oscillospirales; family Acutalibacteraceae; genus CAZRRV01. Next base: position 46,088 of record CAZRRV010000006.1, on the reverse strand, counting down.
AGCGGCTGACCGTAAGCTTTCCGGAAAACAGAAATTTTACGACGGAGAACGAAACCGTAGTATTCAAAGGAACATCGGATCCCGGTCAGCCGCTTTTGTGTAACGGCGAGCCGGTTGCGCGCGGGAACGACGGCGGGTTTTCGTTTGAAGTGAAACTTAATATCGGAAAAAACGCATTTTTATTTGAACATAAGGGCGATACAGCCGAATACAACATTACGTATCGGTATGTTGTGCTGCGGAGCTGGTCGCCTTCAAAAGCGCAATCATACGAAAGCGGAGCCGCGGTAACGGTGACTTCGAAAGCGAGACGCGGCGCACAGGTAAAGGCGGCGTTTAACGGCACCGTTGAAAATTTAATCGAAAAACCGGGCGGGAACGGCGAATTTGCGGATTATTCGGCGGTTTTGCGGATGCCCGACGCGCCCGAGAAGGATCTGAGCCTCGGCAAAATAGTTTTTACGGGTACATATAACGGAATTACCGAAACTTTTTCATCGGGCAATATCACCGTTAAGAAGTTTACGATAGTTAAAAAAAGCGACCCTTCGGCTACCCCGGCGGGGGGATATATAGATGTCGGATCCGGCATGATAGCCGAAGTCGTAAACGATTTTGCCGAAACGAACGACGGGCATATTGCGGATTACCGTTCGCATCCCACCAACAGTTTTCTGCCGCGGGGTACTGTTGATTACTGCAAGCCCGCATCCGAGCGCAGCGAAAACGGCGATGATTATCTGCTTTTGCGGTGCGGGCGCAGAGTTATGAGCCGGAGGAAGCTGAGTACCGGCGGCAAGGGCAGTGTGCAGCTTGCCAAACAGTATGAGGGAAAACTGCCCGATCACAACGAAATATCCGTTGTGGGGTTTTCAAACGGGCTGCCGTCTACCGAACAACAGTCGAGCCACTCGGTTCTTACGTTGAAGCCGACGTGGAAAGCGCCTTTCCTTCTGAGCCTTTTGCCACAGAATTATACCAACCCGCCGACGCAGGACTATACAATCGAGGCGCAGACTTTTCAGTATGTCGAAATAAAATTCTACTACGCCACCGTGTTTACCGGCGATGTTGTTATACCGCCGGACAATCCTCTGTTTTCCCGCGCCGAGATAATACGCGGCGGCAGCGATACCGTTCTGCGGCTGTACTTAAAACGGACCGGTAAATTTTTCGGCTGGGACTGCCGGTACGACAGTGCGGGTCAGCTGGTGTTTGAGTTTTTGAATCCCGCTAAAATTACGGCGGATACCGGAAATAAATACGGAGTGAACCTGAAAAATGTCCGTATTATGCTGGATGTGGGGCACGGCGGAGCGGATCCCGGGGCGGGTCCCGTAAAGAAAGGTCTTCCGGGGGAGGCGAACCGAAATCTTTTTCTGGCGCAAAAGATACAGAGAGAGCTGCAAACAACGGGAGCTACCGTTATTATGAACCGTACGGACAATAATACCACCGTCGATTCCGAAAACCGCAGGATGATACTAAAAAGAACGGCGCCCGATTTCTGCCTTGCAATACACCACGATTCCAATGTTTCGTCAAAACTTAAAGGATTCGGCGCCTACTATTATTACGCGTTTTCGAAAGACGCCGCGAAATATGTGTTCGAACATACGAAAGCGACGGGAATTTACACCGCCGCAAACAGCGGCAACGACAGAACGGTTCTGAAGTGGCATTACTATTATGTGGGGAGACTGCCAACCTGCCCGCAGGTTCTTACCGAGAACGGATATATGTCGAATTCGTCCGATTCGGTCGGCATTAACGACAGCGCCGTCAACGATCGGAAAGCCGAGGCGCTGGTGCGGGGAATCGTGATGTATTTTCAAAGCATACAGTAGGCGATTGCGGGGATGAAATTCCGCCGGCGGCGGGAAACGGGAATGGCGGGGCATCGTCCGGAAAGAGAAAGGTGTGGCGGATTATGAATATGCGGGTCGGCGATACGGTTTGCGGTTTTACGTTGCGGCGCAGGCGCGAAAACGCCGAGATAAAAGGCACGCTGTGGGAATTTACTCATGAGAAATCGGGTGCGTCGCTCTGCTGGGTCGATAATCAAGCCGAAAACAAACTCTTTTCGGTGGCTTTCAAAACGGTGCCGGACGACGACAGCGGAGTTTTTCACATTTTAGAGCATTCTGTTTTGAACGGCTCGAAAAAATATCCCGTGAAAGAACCGTTTGTGGAATTGTTGAAAAGTTCGATGAACACCTTCTTAAACGCGATGACTTACCCCGACAAAACGGTTTATCCCGTTTCGAGCCGCAACGAAAAGGATTTTTTGAACCTTGTTTCGGTGTATCTCGACGCGGTTTGGTGCCCCCGGCTGTTAGACGATAAAAATATTTTTCTGCAGGAGGGCAGGCGGTTTGAAACCGGGGAGGAACCTTCTTTTAACGGCGTGGTCTTAAACGAAATGAAAGGCGCGATGAGCGAGGTTGATTCGTTAATCGAAAGCCGGCTCGATAAACTGCTTTTTCCCGATACCTGCTATCGGTACAACTCCGGCGGCGAACCGGATTCGATAATCAAACTTACCTATGAACGGTTTTGCGAGAGTTACCGTAAATTTTATCACCCCTCAAACGCCCTTTTTTACCTCGACGGTGATTTGCCGCTTGAAAAAACACTCACCCTTATCGACGGATACCTGAAAGATTACGGTAAAAAGACCGATTTGCCGGAAATTCCCGCGCAGGAACCGTGCCCGGGCGAGGCGACGGCGTATTTCGATCCGGGCGCGGAGGACGGAAAAGCGTGCGTCGCGTTCGGTAAAATTCTGGGCAAATACAGCGACTGCGAGCGAATGGCGGCGGCATCGGTTTTATGCGATCTGCTTACATTTTCAAACGATGCGCCGTTGAAAAAAGCAATCTTGAGTGAAGGCCTGGCCGATGACATCGAGCTTTTCGTTTCCGACGGTATATATCAGCCGTATTTGGCAACCGTATTGCGCAACGCGGGCGATGCGGATACCGGAAAAATCCGCGAAACGATACAAAAAACCGTGCGGAACTTGACGGAAAACGGTATTCCCGTCGCCGATCTTACCGCTTCAATAAACCGGCTGGAATTTACCGTAAGGCAGTTGCCGGAACCGCAGGGGCTGTACCGTATGAGCGCGGTGTACGATTCCTGGCTTTACGGCGGGGATCCCATGCTGTTCTTGGATCGCTCTCCGATATTTGCCGCGCTGAGGAGTAAAATCGAAACCGGCGGGTATGAACAGCTGCTCGCCGAAATGTTCGATTGGCAAAACACCGCGGTGCTTCGACTGCTTCCCGAAAAGGGGTTGGCGGAGCGCGAAAAGCAAAAAGAAAAGCGGTACGCCGCGGAGATATACGGCGGGTTGAGCGACGCGGAAAAAGCGACTCTCACCGCCGAAACCGCCGGTTTGCGCCGCTGGCAGGAAACGCCCGACAGCGAGGAGGATCTGTTAAAACTTCCGCGCCTGACGATCGACGATGTTTCGAAAACTCCGCCCCGCTATATAACCGAAGAAAGCGAATGCGGAGGATGCAGGATCCTTTATCATCCCGCCGACTGCAACGGAATAATTTATTTTACCGTTTACGCGCCGCTGACCGGGTTTTCGCTCGAAGAATTAAGTATGCTGTCGGTTCTTACCGAGCTTTATACGGAATTGCCCGTTCACGGACGGGATCTAGCCGATTTGCAGCGCGAAATAAAAACATATCTGGGCGAGCTTACATTCGATATAACCGTTAATGCTCCGCTGCATGAGACCGAAAGCTGCACCCCGTTTTTTACCGTAAGCGCCGCCGCGCTTTCGGAAAATTTGATTCGTGCCGAAAGCCTCGCCGCTGAGATAATGCTTAATACCGACATAAGCGATCGCGAAAAAACGCGGCAGATAGTTTTGCAAATCGATGAAAAGAACCGTCGCGATGCCGTGGCGTCGGGCAACGCGCTTGCCGTATCGGTGGTGCGCGCCTCGTTTTCCGCCGCCGGCGCCGCGAGAGACGCCGTATCCGGCTTTGCGTATGTTCGCGCCGTCCGTGAGTTTGCGGGGCATTTCGACGAATATTTCAACCGCCTGACCGAATTGAAAAAAAGGCTTGAAAAGAACTTTTTGTGCCGTGGAAATGTTATTATCGGCGTCACCGCCGACAAGCCCGTCGCGCTTGACACGGCCGTGAACGCTCTCCCGCGCGGGCGGGCGGCTGCCGGTACATCTGTTTTTGTATCGCCCTATCCCGAAAAAACCGGGATCAGGGTCCCCGCGGCGGTTTCATTTGCCGTAAAAGGCGTTAAGGATCCGGGCGGAAAAATCACATCGGCCGGCGGAGTGCAGGTGCTGGCGAATCTTGTTACTTATTCTTATCTGTGGACAAAAATACGCGTGTTGGGCGGCGCGTACGGTTCGGGATTTACTGTAGTTCCCGACGAAGGTTTCCTGTGTTATTCCTATCGCGATCCGTCTCCCGCCGCAAGCCTTGATGTGTACGGAAAAACATCGCGGTTCGTAAAATCATTCGTTCGCGGCGGCGAAAGCCTGGAACCGTATATAATCTCCGCCGTATCGGGTGCCGAGCCGCTTATGACCCCGTGGCAGTACGGCTCTGTTGCCGACCGCTATCGTTTCAGGGGAATCGATGACGGTATGCTCGCGAAAATACGCGGTGAAATGCTTTCCGCCACAAAGCAGACTTTGCTTGAATATCTGCCGTTGCTTGAAAAAATGGCGGACGGGGGCACGGTGTGCGTTGTGGCGGGCGACGCGTTAAATGATTGCCCGGGTCTGACTGTTTTTGAACTGTAGAGGCGGGGGTTCCCGTTAAGGTGCAACGCGATCTGCGGCGTCGCGCACCCGTGCGCCGCTTGCGCGGCGGCGAGCGCAGCTCGCGCACGGCGTTGCCGTGCCGCGGGTGCGCGGAGAACCGGCAAACCCCGGTCAAACGATCGATCGATCCGCCGGCGGGAATTTAAGGCTTTTTTTAGTCAAAAGCTTGCTTTTTCCGTGCGGTATGTAGTATAATTAAATCCGAAAAAGGCGATTTGCGAAAGGGGTTTCGCGGTGAAAGAACTGTTTACGTATATCGTTGAAAAAAAGCATCACGCTTACCGGCACGAACTCGACTGGCAACCGGCCGAGGAGTTTTCGAGACTGGAACTGTCGCCGGAAGAGCGTATGACGCGCCGGTTCGAACGGCTCTGCGCCGAGGAAACGCCGGTTCTTCTCCCCGATGAAAAAATCTGCTTCATGCGTACGGTCACCAATATCCCGGAAATTTTTACTCAGGCGGAAAAAGAGGAAATCCGAAAAAATCATTTTATACACGAAGCGGGCTACCTTTCCAATCTTTCGCCGGATTACGCGTCGGTAATCAAGGCCGGGCTTGAGAGCGTCGCGGCGAATGCGGATACGCACACAAAACGGTGTGTTCTGGCGTTGCTGTTGCTGGTCGAACGTTATCGCGCCGAGGCTTTGCGTAAGGGAGATACCGAACTTGCCGCGGTGCTTGAGCGGGTACCGCGTTACGGAGCTCGAAATTTTCGGGAGGCTTTGCAGTCGTTTCGCATTCTGCATTACGGGCTGTGGCTTGAGGGCAACTATCACAATACCGTCGGCAGGTTCGACAGATATATGTATGAATACTATAAAAAGGATCGCGATGCCGGGGTTTACACCAGAGAGCAGGCGCTTGATCTGCTTGAGGATTTCTTTATCTCGTTTAACAAAGATTCCGATTTGTATTTCGGCGTACAGCAGGGGGATAACGGCCAGAGCATGATGCTGGGCGGCATCGACGAAAAAGGCAATTATGTATTTAACGAACTTTCGGAACTGTGCTTGGAGGCAAGCCGTGAACTCTGCTTTATCGACCCGAAAATAAATCTTCGCGTCGATAAGAATACACCCCTTGAAATTTTGCGGCTCGGAACCGAGCTTACCAAAGCGGGGCTGGGCTTCCCGCAGTATTCCAATGATGATGTGGTAATTCCGGCTCTTGAGGCTTTGGGCTACGAACATAACGACGCCGTAAATTACACCGTCGCCGCCTGCTGGGAGTTTATCATTCCGGGTTGCGGCGCCGACATTGCGAATATCGGTGCGCTTTCGTTTCCCCGCGCGGTTGACGAGGCGTTTCACGAGGATTTGGAGCGTTCGGATACATTCGAGGAGTTTTTCGACGCCGTGAGGCAAAAAATAAAGCGGCAGACGGACGAAATCTGCGGCCGGATTAAAAACGTATGGTTCGTTCCTTCGCCGTTTATGAATTTGTTTTACGGACGGGATGTATCGAAAGGAGCGAAGTACAACAACTTCGGAATACACGGTACGGGTATTGCCACCGCCGCAGATTCTTTGTATGCCGTAAAAAAATATGTGTATGAAGACGGAAGCGTATCAAAAGAGGATTATATCGAGGCGGTGGACAGCGATTTTGAAAAGCACGGCGAGCTGTTGCACCTGCTCAGATACGAAACTCCGAAAATGGGCCAGAACGACGACAGGGTAGATTCGATTGCGACTCAACTGCTTGACTGGTTTGCCGACGCTCTCGAAGGCAGGGTAAATTGCCGCGGAGGGAAATACCGCGCCGGCACCGGCAGCGCCATGTATTATCTGTGGCACGCGAACGAAATCGGAGCGTCGCCGGACGGGCGGCGAAAGGGGGAGGCATTCGGCACCAATTTTTCGGCGAGCCTTTTCGCTCAAAACGACGGGGTGTATTCGGTGGTAAAATCTTTTACCAAACCGCACTTTGAAAGGGCAATAAACGGAGGACCGCTTACTTTGGAATTCAGCAGTTCGATGTTTTCATCGCCCGATGCCGTGCTCAAAGTGGCAAAGCTCGTAAAAAAATTTATTGAACTGGGCGGGCATCAGCTGCAACTTAACGCCGTAAGTTTAGAGCAGATGAAAGACGCGCAGATTCACCCCGAAAATCATACGAGACTTGTTGTGCGTATCTGGGGCTGGAGCGCGTATTTTGTGGAACTCGATAAAGAATATCAGGATCATGTAATGGCACGCAACGAATACCGTCTATGACCGGCACGGTTTTCAGCATCAACGAATTTACGGTTCACGACGGGCCCGGTTGCCGGGTAACGGTGTTTTTGAAAGGTTGCCCGTTGCGTTGCCGCTGGTGCCATAATCCAGAGGGATTAGACCCGAATCCCCAGCTTATGTGGAAAAAATCCCGGTGTACGGGCTGCGGCAGGTGCCTGCAAGGATGCAATCACTCCGAATGCCGCCCGTTCGGGAGGTGCTTACATGCCTGCCCTCTCGGGCTGCTGTCGGTATCGGGTACCGAATGGACGGCGGAGGATCTCGCAAACAGGTTGAACGGTTACGCTGAATTTTTAGATGACGGCGGGGTTACTTTTTCCGGCGGAGAACCGCTGATGCAGATTGACTTTATCGAAGATGTGTGCCGCCGGCTGAAGATACACAAAGCGGTGCAAACAAGCGGTTATGCGACCGGGGAAGTGTTTCGCCGTATGCTCGGTTGCACGGATTACGTTTTAATGGATATGAAGCTTGCGGATTCCGCGCGGCATAAACAGTATACCGGGCGGGATAACGCGCCGATACTGCACAATTATAAACTGTTGCTTGAAAGCGGCATCCCCCATGTGATACGGGTACCCCTGATACCCGGAATAACCGATACCCCCGAAAATATGGCGGATATAGCCGCGCTGACGCGGGATTCCGATGTTGAATTTGTGCGTTACAATCCCGCGGCCGGCGCGAAATACGAAATGGTCGGTATGGAATTCAACCCCGGCACCGGGGAGGCCAACACGGTGGATCTTTCGCAGTTCGTTTCGGCGTCTTATGTTTAAGCCCGGCGTTAAAAGCATAACGGAGGACGGAAATTTGAGTTATTATACCATACGCGAACTTTTCGATTTGCGCTATACGGCGGCGGCGAAACTGTTTGAAAAATATGTGTACCCATGGGAAATACTTCCGGAACTGAAAGCGTATATCTGTTTACTGGGAGTCGGTTTGCCGACGGATCGTTTTACCGAAATAAAAGAAAATGTTTGGGCGGCGAATACCGCGGTTATAGCCGGGAGCGCGTCGATAACCGGGCCCTGCGTGATTGACGAAAATGCCGAAATCCGCCACTGTGCCTTTATCCGCGGGGGAGTGATTGTAGGCAGGGGGGCGGTGGTAGGCAATTCCACCGAATTGAAAAACGCCGTTTTGTTCGACAAAGTACAGGTTCCGCATTACAATTATGTAGGCGATTCGGTACTGGGGTACCGCGCCCACATGGGAGCGGGAGCGGTAACGTCGAATGTAAAATCCGACAAAACGCCGGTGTGCGTTCACGCGCCGGGCGGAGATATAAAAACAGGGTTGAAAAAATGCGGCGCCATGCTGGGGGACGGAGCCGAAATAGGATGCGGCAGTGTTCTTAACCCCGGCACCGTAATAGGTAAAAACACGAATGTTTATCCGCTGTCGTGCGTTCGGGGATGTGTGCCGCCCGATTCGATTTTCAAGTCACCGAGCCGAACGGTACGCAAAGAACAACGGGAATAGTGTTCCCGGCGAAAGGGATGAGGAGAAATTATGGCAAACCGTTACGAGGGGATCAAATGCCCGGTATGTAACAGCTATCTGTTTGAAAATACCGATGATATAGTGGTGTGTCCCGTCTGCGGAGCGCCCCATCACAGGGCATGCTATATGTCACTTGGGCACTGCGGGTATGAATCCACTCACGGAACCGACAGGGAATACGATAAACTGCATCAAAACGACAATCCGCCTGTTGAAGACGAAAATTCCGGCGAGGGGGAGGATCGCGAGGTTAAGTGCCCCACCTGCGGGCGTATGATAAAAAGCAATATGCTTTTTTGCCCTTATTGCGGCGCGATGCGGGATGAAGACGGCAACGTCGGCGGAGGAGACGCGGTGCCTCCGTTCGCCGATTTTATGCCGCGTGTTGACAGATTGGGCGGAGTTCATCCGCAAACCGATATAGGTGACGGTGTTACCGCTTCCGAGGCGGCGGATTTTATCTTTTCCAATACCGCCCGTTATATTCCCAAATTCGCGTCGGGGGCGAAAACATCGTGGAACTGGCTTGCGTTCCTGATCCCGCACGGGTTTTTCCTTTATCGTAAAATGTATGTTCCGACGATCCTGGCGGCGTTGCTTTTTGTGGCGGCTTCGGTTTTCACCCTGCCGTTTAATAATGAACTGCAGCAGATATTGTCGACATTGCCGGTAAATTACACGCAGGCCGATTTGTTCTCCGCGCTTATGCCGGACGGAGGAGGGTTTGCCGTTTCAACTTTTGCAACGGTGCTTTATTTTGCGGGTATGCTGCTTTCGCTCGCGGTTCATATCCTCGCGGGGATATTCGGTGATTATATTTACAAGCGGCATGTTATAACGAGCGTGCTTAAGTACCGATCTCTCGAACCCGAGGAACGGGAGGAGAAATACAGGAAAAAGGGTATGCCCAATATGTTTTTCCTTATCCTTATAACGCTCGGCCTGCCGCAGGTGACGGCGTTGCTGTCGCTGCTGTTTTAGCCAGTCCGGGGTTTACCTTGCGAAAAAACGGATAAAATAAGAAGGGAGAATGAATATGAATTCAAAAATATACTGCCCCGTATGCGGTGCCGAAAACGACGACGGGTTTATGTACTGTACGCGTTGCGGAGCGAAATTGGCACGTCCGCAATACGGCGGCTCCGGTAATGATTCCGATTCAAGGTATGAGCAGGCGGAAGTGGAAACTCCGCCGCCCGCCGGATCCCCAACCGAACTCGATGAGCTGGCGGCTTTTATCGGCGACGGAAGTTATGAATACGCCGTTAAGCTGAACCACATGAAGAAACACGGCAAAAAATCGTCGTGGAACTGGCCCGTTTTTCTGTTCGGTATTATTTTGGGAATGCCGTTTATATGGTTCTTTTACCGTAAAATGAAAAAACAGGGCTGGATAACGCTCGGTGTATGCGCGGCGTTTACGATATGCAGTTTGATATGCGTTATCGGTATACTAAATCCTCTGCTTGATGTGTTTTCGTCGGTTCTCCCTGCGGGCGGCAATACCGGCAATCATATATCGGTCGATTACGAGTCACCGTTCGGCGGCAGTTACGCCGATTACGATGACGATGAAATTGAAGCGATAATAACGGAAGCGTTTAACCGGTATGCGTCGCGCTTTCTTGTTCTGGCGGTGGTTGCGCTGGTTTTATCGGTCGGCAAGATCCTGTTTGAGATACTGCTGGCGGTTTACGCGAACGATATGTACAGGCGCCACGCCGAAAAAAAGATAGCCGAGTTGAAAAACAGCGGCATTTACAATATGAGCGATATCCGTATTGCGGGCGGAACATCGGTCGGAGCGGCGGTGCTGTCCGGGATTTTGTTTAATATAGCCGGCTCGGTACTGACGATGGCGGTCGCGTTTTCGTCCGTGTCGCGGATGCTGTCGTTGCTGTTTACCTATATGTAAAGGGGGAAAAACATGCCGATAACCAAAGCCGTAATCCCCGCCGCGGGGCTGGGCACCCGCGTGTTGCCGGCGTCGAAGGCAATCCCGAAAGAAATGCTGCCGATTGTGGATAAACCGGCGATACAGTATATAGTTGAAGAGGCGGTCGCGTCCGGGATAACCGATATTCTTATAATAACCAACCGCGGAAAAGGTATTATCGAAGATCATTTCGACCACGCCTTCGAGCTGGAACATACACTGCGCCGGAAAGGAAAAACCCGTGAAGCCGACGAAATTGCGGCTGTGGCGAATTTGGCCGATACTTACTATGTACGGCAGAAAGAGACCTCGGGCTTGGGGCATGCGGTGCTTTGCGCCAAACGCTTTGTGGGCGACGAGCCGTTTGCCGTACTTTACGGAGACGATGTGATAATCGGCGACAATCCTGTTACGGGTCAGCTTTGCCGTGCTTACGATAAATACAAAAAGGGTGTTGTCGGAATTAAAGAAGTTTCGCGCGAGGCGATACGGAAATACAGTTCCATGAAGGTGCGGCATTTGGAGTCAAACCGCTATTTTATTGACGATATGGTTGAAAAGCCGGAGCCGGAGGAGATTTTTTCGCTTTACTCGATTCTCGGGAGGTGCGTACTGCCGCCGGATATTTTCACGGTTTTGGAGCATACCGCGCCGGGCGCAGGCGGGGAACTTCAGCTTACCGACGCCATGAAAACCCTTGCGCGCCGCGACGGAATGATAGGCGTTGATTTTGACGGCCGCCGTTACGATATGGGGAACAAATTCGGCATACTCCAGGCGAACATCGAGGTCGGGTTGCGCCACCCGGAAATCAAAGACAGTTTGAAAGCCTACATAAAAGAACTCGCGGAAACGCTTTAGAGAACGTTGAAAAGCGGTTGCCGGGGATTCGGTACGCGGGGAACAGGTAATAATAATCAGAGACGGATCATCGCAACATGCTGGCGGCAATATGATGCCGAATTACAGGCGGCGGCTGTTTTCACACTGTTCCGGCAGACCGAAAAATCCGGTAACGCCGACGGATGATAATCATTATATTTATGCGATGTTGCTCAAACCGGGAGGTCGGCAATATGGATTACGACGCGCTGACGGCTAATGTTGCGCCGGGCGGACTGAACAACCGCACGGAGATACGCATTCTGCTTTGTTGCCTGCTGGCAGACGCGGACGCTCCCGTGCCGATCGAACCGTTAAAACAGGCGTTGCACTTCGGCGGGCTTGTAAATTATTTCGAGGCGTCTTATGCTTTCGACGATCTGGTTAAAAGCGGAAATATTGCGCCCGTCGACGGAAGCGGCGGAAATTTTGAAATTACCGATTCGGGGCGGGAGATCGCGGAAACTTTACGGTCCGGCTTGCCGGCAACCGTGGTTGAAAAAAGCGGTGAAATACTGCGCGGTGTGCTGCAGCGCCACCGTAACGAGCGCGAAACGGAAGTAACATTCGACCGGGTGGGCGACGGTTGCCGTGTAAACTGTGCAATTAAAGAGGGCGAATACGAAATCATGTGCGTAAGTCTGCTTATGCCCGACAGAATAAGCGCAAATCGTGTGCGCGACGCGTTTTTGGAAGATCCCGGCTCGATTTATACCGTTTTGCTTGAAAAACTGGGAAAAATCAATTTTAACCGCGGAGAGAAGTAACCGTGTTCGTCTGAAACGGCGGGCGCGACGGAAGCGGCTTATAATACGCCGGGCGCCCGCCGCGTTTTGCGGTAGGCGCCCGGTACGGAGCTGAAGATGGGACTCGAACCCACGATCTGCTGATTACGAATCAGCTGCTCTACCAACTGAGCCACTTCAGCGGGCCGGGCGAAATAAAATTCACTTCGCCCGCCTGATATTATAACAACCGAACGATATATAGTCAAGAGGAAATATGCGCGAAACCATTATGAAAGGGATTGAAAATGCCTTCGCCGCACAGAGTAAAAACCCCGCTTGCCAAAAATTTAATTTACTACCGCAAACAGTCTAAATTAACGCAGCAGGCACTTGCCGATATTTTGGGTATCACCCGATCCGCTTACGGGTATTACGAGATTGATACGGCGCCGCCGTTGCCGGTGTTGCGGAAGCTCGCGAAAATTTACGGAGTTTCGCTTGATCAGCTGGCCGACGGCGACGAAAGGCGGCAGTCGGGCGACGGTGCCGCCGGAGCGGGCGGCAAAGAAACAAACCCGGGCGATTTAATTGAAGCCAATGGGGACGAACGCGCCCTGCTGTACAGTTTCCGGCTTTTGAATCAAAGCCAGAAGGCGCAGGTGCAAAAAATTATTTCTTCTTTAATAAACAAACTGGAACCGTAGCACGGGCGAAAGGCGATGCAGATAAATGACGGAAGAATTGGAACGGATAAAGAACAGCGCTGTAAACGCGCTTGAAAACTGTAAAACCGAGGCGGACATTGAGGCGGCGAGGGTTCGCTTCCTTGGAAAAAAAGGCGAACTTACCGCGATTTACAAGGGTATGGGCAAACTTCCCGCCGAACAGCGCCCGGCCATGGGAAAACTGATAAACGAAGTTAAAGCCGAGATTGAACAGACGATTGCGACGGTGTCGGCGCGGGTCAAGTCGGAAATGCAGACCCTGCGGCTCAAAGCCGAAACCGTGGATGTTACCGAGCCGGCAAAAATCCGTAAAGCGGGCGGATTGCATCCGTTAAGCCGTGTTTGCGACGATTTAATCGGTATTTTTCAATCGATGGGCTTTGATGTGATTGACGGGCCGGAGGTTGAAACGGCGTATTACAATTTTGAGGCGTTGAATATCCCGGAAGATCATCCCGCGAAAGATATGCAAGATACTTTTTATCTGGGGCCCGACTTGCTGCTGCGTTCGCAAACCTCCGCCGCGCAGATAAGAACGATGGAAAGCCGCACGCCGCCGATACGAATAATCTGCCCCGGCCGGGTCTATCGTGCCGACGAGGTCGACGCGACTCATTCTCCTGTGTTCCATCAAATGGAAGGTCTCGCGGTTGATAAAGGGATAACTTTGTGCGATTTGAAAGGCGTGCTGGAGGAGTTCGCGCGGGAGATTTACGGCGCCGAGACGGAAATACGCTTTCGCCCTTCGTATTTTCCCTTCACCGAGCCGAGCGTGGAGGTTGATGTATCCTGCCCGGAATGCGGAGGGAAAGGCTGCCGCGTATGCAAGGGCGAGGGCTGGATCGAGATACTCGGCGCCGGAATGGTACATCCGAATGTTTTGCGCGGTTGCGGTATCGATCCCGAAATTTACAGCGGGTTCGCCTTCGGCATAGGTATCGATCGCCTTGCAACCACCAAATACAAAATAAACGATATTCGGCTGCTTTTTGAGAACGATATTCGGTTCCTGGAGCAGTTTTGAGGAGAACGCTATGAAAATTTCGCTTAACCGGTTAAAACAGTATGTCGATATTTCCGTTTCGGTGCCGGAATTGTGCGACAGAATGATAATGGCGGGATTTGAAATTGAATCCGTCGAAGATCTTTCCGAAACCATGCGGAATATCGTGGTAGGGAAAATTCTCGCGGTAACGCCGCATGAAAATTCCGATCATCTGCTCGTTTGCCGGGTTGATGTCGGGAGCGGCGAACCGTTGCAGATTATCACCGGAGCTCAGAATGTGTTTGAAGGTGCTTATGTTCCGGCGGCACTCGACGGCGCCGTTTTGCCCGGGAATGTAAAAATAAAGAGAGGAAAACTGCGCGGCCTTGAAAGCAACGGGATGCTCTGTTCGGGGGGCGAACTCGGCCTTACCGATCACGACTGGAAAGGCGCCTCGGTAAACGGGATAATGATTATGGACGACCGCTATCCCGTCGGAACCGATTTGCGGGATATTTTCGGGCTTAACGACACGGTGATTGATTTTAAGATAACAGCCAACCGCCCCGACTGCAATTGTGTCGCGGGAGTGGCGCGGGAGGTTGCCGTTGCGCTGAACAGAGAATTTAAGGAGCCGGAGCCGCTGTATACCGAGGCGGGAGGCGATATACGCGACTATATTTCGGTTGAGGTTAAAGATTACGATCTGTGCCCCCGTTATTGCGGAGCCGTTGTGCGCGATGTGGTTATAAAAGAATCGCCCGACTGGATGAAATCCGCAATCCGCGCGGCCGGAATGCGCCCCATCAACAATATCGTTGATATTACCAATTTTGTAATGCTTGAAACGGGGCAGCCGATGCATGCGTTTGATTACCGCGACATCGCCGGGAAAAAAATTATTGTCCGCCGGGCGGAAAACGGCGAAAACATCACTACACTCGACGGAAAAACGCATGCCCTTACGGAGGAAATGCTTGTAATCGCCGACGAAAACGCGCCGTCCTGCATAGCGGGGATCATGGGCGGCGAAAACAGCGAAATAAAAGACGATACCTCAATAATATTTTTTGAAACGGCGAAGTTCAGGCGCGACAGCGTCCGCCGTACCGCCCGCAAACTCGGCATGAGAACCGAATCGAGCGCGAGATTCGAGCGCGGAGTTGATATAATAAACACGGAATATGCCATGCGCAGGGCGTTGCAGCTTATCGACGAAACGGGTTCGGGGAAAATTGTCTCGGGAATGATTGATGAAAACAACGGTCTCCCCGCCCCGCGCGATTTATCGGTATCTGTCGCTTCGGTAAATGCGCTGCTCGGCATCACGGTTCCGGGCGCGGATATGGCCGATATCTTAAACCGTCTCGGTATCGACACCCGACTCGACGGCGATACGCTTAATTGCCGTGTGCCGTCGCGCCGCGACGACGTTGAGGGACGCGCCGATATAGCCGAGGAGGTGCTGCGTGTTTACGGATGCCCGCATATAAACGGCACTCCGATGAGAGGTGTGGTTCTGCGCGGCAGGAAACTGCCGGATCGCGTTAAGGCCGACGGCGTAAAGTCCGCGCTTACCGCCGCCGGTGCCTACGAGATATGCACATATTCTTTTGTAGGTTCAAAGGCGGTCGACACACTGCGCCTTCCGGAAGACGACCCGCGCCGCCGCGCGATAAAAATACTCAATCCTTTAGGCGACGAGTATTCGGTATTGCGCACCCAACTGGTTACCTCTATGCTGTCGGTACTCGCGACCAATATCAGCCGCAGGAATCCCGCGGCGAGATTTTTCGAACTTTCGAAATTATTTGAAAGCGATGAACTGCCGATTGAAAAACAGCCGCGAGAAACACCCGCGCTCGTTATAGGCGTTTACGGCGAGGGGGAGGATTTCTTTACTCTTAAAGGGCTTGTGGAGGCGGTACTCGGCGTGTTTTCGGTTAAATCGCGCTGCATACCTGCGGCCGAGCCGTATTATCATCCCGGCAGATGCGGGGAATACGC
Organism: uncultured Eubacteriales bacterium; assembly: GCA_964602735.1. Taxonomy (GTDB): domain Bacteria; phylum Bacillota; class Clostridia; order Oscillospirales; family Acutalibacteraceae; genus CAZRRV01. The sequence goes on along the minus strand of CAZRRV010000006.1, from coordinate 30,268 downwards.
GGTGAACGGGCGGAGGGTCGCGGTGTTCGGCGAAATTCATCCCGATACGGCGGCCGAATACGGCATTTCCCAGCGCGTTTATATCGCGGAGATTGCGCTTGATGTACTGTATGCGCTGACGCCCGGGAAAACCGTTTACAGACCTTTGCCGAAATTCCCCGCCGTAGAGCGCGATTTTGCCCTGATTTGTGACGACGCGCTGCCGGCGGGCGATGTTGAAGACGCTGTTCGTGAGGGCGCGGGGAAACTGCTTGAGGATGTAAAACTTTTCGATATATATCGCGGGGAGCAGATTCCGGCGGGCAAAAAGAGTATGGCGTTTACCGTAACTTTGCGTTCTTCGGAAAACACCCTTTCCGAAGAGGAGATTGACCGTGTTACCGAAAAAATTATAAAAAACTTCGGATCCATAGGCGCCGAACTGAGAAAATAAGGCGGTTGACATTCCGGCGGATTTTTAGTAAAATTACGATATAATACGAAAGACGGCAGTCCGGGTGGATTGAACGGAATCAGAAGGGGAAAAGACCGATGGCTTTCGATAAGACAATGACATTTTCACTGGCGGGAGAGCGGGAGCGCGAAATTCGAACCGTTGTCGAAACCGTATACGACGCGTTGCGCGAAAAAGGATACGATCCCGTAAATCAGATTGTGGGGTACCTGCTTTCCGAAGATCCCACATATATTACAACACACCGCAACGCGCGCAATCTGATACGCCGGATTGACCGCGACACACTGATGCAGTCGCTGGTGCGCTATTATGTTTCGGCGGAACGGAACGAGGGGAAGTGATTTAATGCCCGAAAGCGAATATTTAACATACAAAGGCAAGCCGCTGGTACGCAAGGGGAACGATATTTATTACGGTGATGTATCAAAAAAGTTTTTGATTTTATTTCATGTAAACGCGAGCGAAAAAGTGGGCAAAGTACCGGTATCCGGCAAAATTACCGTTTCTCTTATCGACAACGACGCAGGAGCGAAAGACCCGAACAGGGTGGTAAAGCAGTGCGAACGCGACGGGTTTTACGCGGCGATGGATATAGGCGAGGTATGGCTCGACCGCGCGCTTAAAGAATAGCGCCGGTATTACGAAACGGTTTAGGGGAAAGGGAAACCGCCGTTGTGCGGTACTCTTTCCCCGGTTTTTATTTAAGGCGTGCCGCAAAAAGGCTTCGCCGGCAAATTTTTGGCAGACAAAACAAAAAGCGCGGGGAATACTTTGTGTATTCCGGGCGCTTTTGTAAAATGCAACGGAAAACCGCAAGCGGATGGCGTTCAAAGCCGTCAGTCGCGGCGGTATTGTTTTAACCGGCAAGGATTGTTTACGGTGCCGAGCGGTAATGCGACCGCGGGGAAGAATATCCCGACATCGCCGTTATTCGATATTTTGCGCCGCGATGCACCGCCCTATTTCCGATGCCCATTTTTTCGCCGCGTCGGGGGTGAAATGTATGCCGTCGGTTGGCGAATATTCATCGCGCAGCATACCCGTTTCATCGGTAAAGGCATAGTTCACATCTATATAGAATATATCGGTGCCGTTCGCGAGCGAAGCTATTACCTGCTTGTTTACCGCATCAATGTTTTGAGGCTTAAATGTATCGGGGCGTTTCGCGAGGGCTTTTTTTGCCACCGCGATAATCCCCTGCAATATTATTTTCGCCCCGGGCTGATACGATCGGATTTTATCAACAAGTGATTTATACTGCTTTTTAAGCGACTCGCGCCCGTAACCGCATTCGTTAATGCCCAACTGAACTATAATATGGCAATATTTTCTGGATTTCAGCAAACTGTCGAGACTTTGAACGGGGAAATTTTTGTCTCCGCAGTTAAAATTGCCGTTGTCGTAATTATAAACGCTCATTGAAACCTTGCTGAAATACTCCGCGTTGCCGCTTCTCGCGTAGACTTTCAGACCTTCGGTTCGCGATTCGCCGATAAACAGCGTTTCGTTGTACCATTTTACCGGCACCCCGTCGGCGGACAGCGGAGCCTGCGGGTAGGGGTTGACCGCCGGCGGCGCCGATGATGCCGGCGGAGCCGGTGATGACGGCGAAGCGGACGTTGCGGGCGGGGCGGAAGAACTTTGCGGTGCCGATGACGGAACAACCGGTTCCGGCGCTTTTGACGGCGTCGGTTCTGCGCTTGATACCGCCGGACTTTTCGACGGGGTTTGCGCTTCGGCAAGATCTTTCGCGGATTTCCGCAAAGCGTCGTCGGTTAAATAAACGAACGGCGCCGCTATCGTGCCGATGTCTTTGCCGAGGCCGACGGGGCGCAATATTCCGTACTTTATAACCGCGCCCCAAATATATAAAACCGCGCCCGTTATCAAAATCGCGCCCGCGAGGGCAAAACATCTTTTCTTCATAAATAGTCTCCGATTAAACCGCCGCGCGTTGCGCGCGGCACATTAAAATTGAAAATACATAAAAGGATCCTGCGCCGCGGTGGACATAAAGTAAACCGACGCCAGGAACAGGGCGAATACCGCGATGTCGGTTACGGCATAGTTGCGGATTTTTTCCCAGAGCTTCATGGGGAGGGGAGTTGCGAACAGAACGCATACGGCAAGCATCGGTATATACGGTTTGCCCCAAATCGCGACATCCGCCGTTTTATGTATACCTCCTATGCCGAAAAGACGGCCGAAAATCATACCGGTTGACGAAAGAGTCTCCGCCGCGAACGGCACAAAGCTGAGCATAATAACAATTACCGTGTAAAAATGCGAAAGAACGGGATGCTTTTGCAGAAAATCCCCGAGTTTCACCCGTTCGAGTGCGATAAACGAAAAAAGGAAAATTCCCCATACGAGATAACCCGCGGAGATTCCGTGCCACAGCCCGGTAAGCAGCCACACAACCGCCAGATTCACGAGTGTGCGGGGCAGTCCTTTTCGGTTGCCGCCGAGAGGAATATAAATATATTTCCTGAACCATGCGCCGAGTGTGACGTGCCAGCGGCGGTAAAATTCGGATACCGAACGAGCCGAATAAGGTTGCAAAAAATTGTCCGGCAGGGTATAGCCGAGCATTTTTCCCAAACCCGTCGCCATTATGCTGTACCCCCAGAAATCGAAATACAGCCGCATACAGAACGACAACAGCGCCATCCACGCGAACGGGGTGGAAATATATTCGTAGCCTATCACTCCCGCCTGACGCCACAGGCCTCCCACTCTGTCCGCGAGAAGAACTTTCATCGACAGCCCGACTATCATATCCTGCAATCCGCCGTGAAAATCGTCGGGAGATACGGCGGACGAGCGCATCTGTTGCCGTATCGATCCCGATTCTGCCAACGGACCGGATATAAGCTTGGGGAACATCGCCGTTTCGCAGCAGTACGCGACGGCGTTGCGGTTCGCCGGAACCGTGTTCCGATAAACATCAACGGTATAGGCAATAACGGTGAAGGTGTAAAAACTTAAACCCGGCGGCAGCAGCCGGCCGCTTCCGAAATATTTGAAAAAAACGAGCGTCCCCGCCGGGACGGCGACGGCGGCCGCAAGCAGCCATCGGTTTTTGCGGTTTTCGAGAGCGATTCCGAACCCGAACGATACCGCGGTAAGGGCGAGCAGCACAACAAGGCAGTAAAGCTTTTTCCCCGATGCGAGCCAGTAATACAACAAACTCCCCAAAGCCAGCACAAAAGCACGCCGGCTTCGGGGCGTAAGATAATATACCAAAAGCATCGGGGGGAGAAAATAAAATATAAACTGTAAACTGTTAAACTGCATCACAAATCGGTTTTACACCCTGAAATTAAAACATATACGGTATAACGGCACAATCCGTAACTTAAACCTCGCTTAAAATTTCGCCGTATCTCGTAAGGTGAACATCGCCGTAAAGTTCGCGATAATCGGCGCCCAAATAAACGGCGTAGGAGGTAATTGCTTCGAAGCCGAGTTCGTTGTAAAAATGCACATCCCGCCGCAGGACTTCTTCATCAAGCTCGAATTTCACCGGCGGTTTTGTCCAGTGGGAGAACAGCGAATTGTCCATCCAGTAATCGAGGGCGCGGGCGTTTTTTGTGCCGAAAAACGATACAAGGTCACGCAATGTCGCGGTTTCGGCGCGGTTTTTATCACTGTCGGGGTCGTTAAGCGGTTTGTGGCAGTCTCTGTGTATCGGGGCGTATTCCAGGAATATTCCGTTTTCGGGCTCAACTTTTGTCGGAACCTCCATTGTGGAATTGTATGCCAGAAAACAGAGATTGGCTTTAGGGTCGGTGCGCCGGATTCCGCGCAGCATCGCGTTCGCGGCAATAAGCTGCTGATCCGAGCCGGAAAGTTTGCGGCATTCGGGACAGTAACACGGGGCTTTCCTTACATCGTCGAGCCACAGCATATAATTGCCGGTATCCGACGGCGTGAGCGCCGGTATAAACTCCGCACGGTCGCTGAGATAATCGAGAGCGTCTTTATTCGAAACGCAGAAATTATGGTCATCGGTGCGCTCGCCGTTTTCGTCCATACGGAACCATTCGGAATGAACCGAAAACAGCCGGCGGGGAATCATCGCGTTAATTACATGACCCTCGTATTCCACCCGGAGCCCGCGTTTTCTCGCGGAGGAGATATATTTTTTGTATTCCGGCAACATTCGCAATTCCATCGAGGAACGCATCGTTTCCTCAACGGTTCCGCCGGCGTCCAGTGAAATTCCGAGCAGATTTAATCCGGTGCCGCTCATTTCGTCGAGCCACTCGTCGGAGAGTTCGTCGAGGGTGATAATAAGGCCTTTGTTTTTTATTGACATAACAACTCCTCCATTTTCAGGCGATACGGGATCGCCTTAAATTCCGCTTAAAATTTCGCCGTATCTCGCGAGCGGGGGATTGCCGTAAAGCGCCTTGTAATCTTCGCCGAGATAACAGCCGAACGATGTTACAGTTTCAAAGCCCGTATTTTCGTAAAACTCCGCGTCGCGGCGCAGAACCTCTTCGTCCAGTTCAAACTTTGCAGGCGGTTTCGTCCAGTGAGAAAACAGCGAATTGTCCATCCAGTAATCGAGGGCGCGGGAATTTTTCTGCCCGAAAAACGAGATAAGATCTTTGAGTGTCGCGGTTTCGGCGCGGTTTTTATCACTGTCGGGGTCGTTAAGCGGTTTGTGACAGTCTCTGTGTATCGGGGCGTATTCCAGGAATATTCCGGGTTCGGGGTCAGCTTTTGTCGGAACTTCCATTGTTGAATGATACGCCAGAAAGCAGAGATTGGCTTTCGGATCGGCGCGCCGGATCCCGCGCAGCATCGCGTTTGCGGCAATAAGCTGCTGATCGGAACAGGAAAGTTTTTCGCATTCGGGACAGTGGCATTTCACGCTTTTTATATCTTCTAGCCAGAACATATAATCTCCCGTAGTGGAGGGGAGCAGCGATGCCAGCAGCCCCGCGCGCTCGGAGAGATAATCGAGAACGTCTTTATTCGAAACGCAGAAATTATGGTCGTCGGTGCGTTCGCCGTTTTCATTCATACGGAACCATTCGGGATGAACCGAAAACAAATGACGCGGAACAAGCCAGTTCGCCGCGTGAGCCTCGTACTCCACGGCGATGCCAAGCAGGTCGGCGGTTTGCAGAAGTTTTCGCATTTCCGGGAGCGGCCGGGTGTCGATCGCGACCGACAGCGAATCAACGGCTTTCGATCCGCCTACCGGATGCAGACCCAAAAGATTAAGCCCGCATTTTTTCATTTCGCGCAACCAGGGTTCCCGCAGTTCTTCGGGGTGTACGATGATTCCTTTGCGATTTAACGGCATATAAAACTCCCCGTGTTCAACTTTCCCGAAAGCTTCGCCGCCGTATCCGCGTTGCCGGCGCAGCGCAAACCGCGACGCGGAAAAAGCGGCTTTAATTACGATATAAGCCCCGAACGCGGATTACGCGCCGGGGCATAACGGTCCGAGTGACTGGAGTCGAACCAGCGGCCTCTTGAACCCCATTCAAGCGCTCTACCAAACTGAGCCACACCCGGATAAAAGCAACGCCCGTTTATGCTCTTTTCCGCCACTTGATTTTAGCACCGGGCGGGAGAAAAGTCAACATAAATATTTGGGTTTCGGCCGCGCGGCACCGCGGCACCGCGCGGCCGAAATATAAAGGGTTAATTCGCCGTTTTGGGTTTGCCGGCGTTTGCTTTCCGCTTCCTGTCTTTTTTCTTTCGCGGATGCTTTTCCCGGTATTCGTTCCACTTTACCCACAGCGGCGCTGCGAGGCAAAGCGAAGAATACGAACCCGATATGATACCGAACGCCATAGGAATCGTGAATGTACGGAGAGTGGTAAGGCCGTTAAGCTCGCAGACAACGAGTATCGCCATAACCGCAATAAAGGTGGCGACGGATGTTGTTATGGTGCGGTTCGTCACCTGCAACAGACTTTCGTCGGCAAGCTCGCGCAGAGATTTTTGCGGGTACAGTTTGCGGTTTTCGCGTATACGGTCGTAAACCACGATAGTGTCGTTAAGCGAGTAGCCGAGTATCGTAAGGACTACCGCGATAAAGTTCATATCGATTTCCAATCGAAAAATTATGCAGGCGATGAAGGCGATAAGCAAATCGTGAACCAGTGCGATCAGAGACATAACGCCCGCCGAAAACCCGCCGATATTGCGGAAACGAAACGCGATGTAAATAAGCAGCAACACCGACGCGATAACCAGAGCCGCGAAACATTTGCCGAAGAACCTTGCCGCCATTGTGGGACTTACGGTGTTTGAGTCGCCGAACTCAACGTCGTTCTTCGGGAACGCGGCTTTAAGCGCGGTCAGCATGGCGCCTTCCACCCCCGAAATCGCCGGTTCGGATTTTTCGGCGCTGTCGGATGGTTCCGACGAGGCGGCTTCCGACGACGAACCCGACGCCGTCGACGAAGTCTGCGAGGCTGTCGAAGAAGTTGAGGAGGACGATGCGGATGAGGATACGGCGGACGATGCGCTTGCGGTTGAAGATGTTGCGGAACTGTCGGAAATGTCGATTTTATCGATATCTCCGCCGTTTACGGTTACCACAAGCTTTGCGGAACTGCCGGAATAATCGCGGCTTTCGGTAATGTCGACGGGGACGCCGAGCGCTTTCCTCAGCACCGATTCCGCTTTGTCGGAAGAAATATTCCCTTTGTAGGAAAATGTGTAGCGGCTGCCGCCCTTAAAGTTGATGTCGAGCCGAACCCCCCATATACAGGCGACCAGAAGCCCTACGAGCATGATCGAGCCGGAGATAATAAGGCATTTTTTCAGAAAACCCGTATAGCTGAACTTTTTCTTTTGCACCGGGGCGCCGTTTTCGATTTTTTTCTTACCGAACATCTTTAGCACCTCCGAACAGCCAGGGTTTACGCAGGAACTTGTAGCGGGAGATGCTCTTGGTCATAAGCCGCGAGGCGGTAACTCCCATAATCATGTTGAAAAGAACCCCGATTAACAGCGAATAGCCGAACGAGAAAATCGAACCGGTTACCGAAGTTCCGAACAGGCGCATAATCGGCGAGAACACGGTGTAGAGGAAACTGCCCGGTGTTCCGAACGCGCCCATCAACACCACCGCGACTATTGCGACGGTTATGTTGCCGTCGAATATCGACGACCACGCTTCGGAATATCCGGCGTCGATGGCGCCGTCGATTGTTTTGCCTTTGCGGAATTCCTCCTTAATGCGTTCTGCGGTGATTACATTCGCGTCGACCCCCATGCCGATCGAAAGAACCATTCCGGCGATACCGGGGATAGTCATCGTAAAGCTGTTTACATTCGGGAAGAATCCGGATGTGAAAGCTATAATGCCGGCAATCTGCCCCGCGAGCGCTATACAGGCTATTACGCCGGGCAGACGGTATTTCAGTATCATAAGCAGACATACCGCCGCGAACGCCGTTACGCTCGCTATCAGCATTATTTTCAAAGCTTCGGCTCCGAGCGTGGGGCTTACGATCTGAAGTTTCGAGTCGTCGACCGAAAGCGCGAACGGCAGCGAGCCGGCGTTAATCTGGTCGGCAAGCTCTTTGGCGCTGTTTTCGTCGAAATCGCCGGTAATAATTGCCTCCCCGTTGGCTATGGTGTCGTTTACCGTGGGGGCGGAAATGCAGTTGTCGTCCATCCAGATGGAAATCGTCTGACCTATGAGCCGCTGTGTAGCCTCGGCGAATTTGGTTGTGCCGCTCGATGTAAGTTTAAGCGCGACAACGTATTCCCCGCTTTCCTGATTCACGGTGGGGCTTGCGCTTTTTATATCATCGGCGCCTTCAAGCACCACGGTGGTATTGTCGGTACCCTCGCAGAAACGCAGGACGGCTGTTTCGCCGAGTTCCGCTACCGCCTCGTTCGGATCGAAATCCTCCTCGTCCGACTGCCACGGGAACCGCACGATAATCTGGTGGTTGTCGTAATCGGTGTAAACCTCGTAATCGGTGATGTTGCGGTTCACAAGTCGCGTTTCGATAATCGCTTTCGCGGAATCCATATTGTTTTTCGTTATTTTCTTTTCCGTAATGTCGGGAGAGAAAATAGCCTCAACGCCGCCTCGAATATCAATACCCCACCGTATATCCTCCGCGCCTTTGATATAGGTAAGCTTTGTGTCTCCGTAATAGTCGGAAATACCGAAAAACGAAACATAAGTAAAAGCGGCTATAATCAGAAACACTATGATAAACACCGGCTTGCCAACACGCTTTTTCATCGGCATAACCTCCGTTTTATTGGTTAAGTTGGAACGGGAAAACTTTCACCGCAAACAAGCGGGAAAGCGGGAATCCCGGGAACGGTTATAATTTTTACCGCCTGTCGCAAAGTTTTTCCGCCGCGGCGTATTTAATACAGACGGCGAGCAGACGGGTGGCCGTATGCAGTTCGTCGATCGAGGGGAAACTCGGCGCAATGCGGATGTTGCTGTCGTCGGGGTCGTTGCCGTAGGGGTACGCGGCTCCGGCGGAGGTCAGCACAAGCCCCGCGTCGCGGCAGAGTTCCACAACCCTGCGGGCACACCCGGGCAAAACGAACAGTGAAATAAAATATCCGCCTGCGGGTTTGTTCCAGCGGGCGATGCCCAGCCCGTCAAGCTCCGCCGCAAGCCCCGATTCCACCGTTTCGAATTTAGGCGCCAGAATTTTCGCGTGGCGCGCCATCTGCGCTTCGACTGCCGCCGTATCGGGCAGCGCCCGCGCGTGGCGCAGATGATTTGTTTTGTCGGGCCCGATGGTTTGAAAAGAAAGCCGACGTTTCAATTCATTCGCGGTTTTCTCCCCCGACGCCATGGCGGCTACCCCCGCCCCCGCGAAAGTAATCTTCGATGTTGAGGTAAATTCGATAATCATATTTTCGGTTCCGGCGGTTTTCGCGCATTCGAAAATATTGCGGAGCGGAAAATCGCGGTCGTAAAGGAGATGAACGGCGTAGGCATTGTCCCAGAATATCTTGAAATCGGGAGCAGCCGGCTTCAAATTTGCGAGCGCTTCCACAACATCGTCGGAATACACGATTCCTCCGGGGTTTGAAAACTTCGGGACACACCACATTCCCTTGACCGACGGATCTTTTATCAGATTCTCAACCTCGGAAATTACGGGGCCCCGGTCGTCCATTCGGACGGGTATCATCTCTATGTCCAGATATTCGCAGATGGCAAAATGGCGGTCGTACCCCGGAACGGGGCATAAAAACTTTACCGGCATCTGCAAAAGCCACGGTTTTTCTCCGCCGTAGCCTTTATACATGCCCTGCGCCACCGCGTCAAACATCAAATTAAGCGAGGAACAGCCCCCGGCTATAACGAGATCCGGGTCTACGCCGAGAATTTCGCCGAACAGTTTTTTTATTTCGGGCAATCCGTCGATACCGCCGTAATTGCGGGTATCGGTTCCGCTGTCGGAAATAAAGCCGTTGTCGGGGTTTATCGCCCGGAAAAGCCCGTTGCTTAAATCGAGCTGTTCGGGGGAGGGTTTTCCCCGCGACATATCGAGTTTAAGCCCTTTCCCGCGCATTTCCGCGTACAGCTTCTTTACCGCAGCCAGCTCGTTTTCAAGTTCGGCGTCGCTCATCGCGGTATATTTCAAAGCAGAACACCCCCGGCAAAATACTTACAGACAATTTATTTTACACGATTTTTCGGGGTTTTTCAATACCCATTTTATCCGAAAGCCGAATTTTCGCCGCCCGGGAGTGCGGACGGCGAAAATTTAACGGGATTCGGGCCGCGACTGCCGTCACGGAAGAAATTATTTTATTTTTCCTTCATATACGGCAGACCGCTTTGCCATGCCTGACCGATTTTTTCGCCGACGGCGTAATAGCCGTTGCGCATCTGATCGAAGAGGAAGGTGTTAAGCTTCCCGGCGTCGATATTGCCTTTTTCGTCGAGCACGCTTTCGTCGGCGAGAACATTCACTATCCTGCCCAGCACCCGCAGACCGTAGGGTTCGTCTTCCATACGTTCGACGGTGCATTCGAGCGTAACGGGATATTCCTCGACAACGGGCGCGTTGACCTTATCGCTTTTATAAGCATGCAGACCGGTGCGCTCGAATTTATCTGCCGTGTCGTTGGCGGAGGCGATGCCGAGATAATCCGATTCGGCTATCGTGTCGGCGCCGGGAACCGCGAGGGTAAACGCGCCGGTGCGGCGAAGATTGGCTACGGTTTTATGGTCGGCGCTTAAATTAAGTGCCACCATATTTTCGGCGCATATTCCGCCCCACGCCATCATCATTTCGTCGACCGTGCCGTCGTCGTTGTAAGTGCCGATCATAAACGCCGGCATGGGGAACAGAAACGGCTGTACTCCGAAATCTTTCTTCATTTTCAAGCTCCTTCCTTTTATTGCGCGATACGGTGTACCGCAAGTGAAATTATAAAACAGTGCCCGCCGGTTTTCAAGCCCCGTTTTGCGGTTGCGCGGTGTTGACACGGGGGAAAATTATGTTATAATGCAGTTGAAAAACAAAAGAAAATCATCGGGCGGGAGAATATTCGCGACGTTCGCGAAGGAGTGTAAGCGGTGGAAAATTTCGAGCCGAAAAAAATGGCGCTGATACGCATCTGGCAGATACTGAAAGAGTACAGCGATTACGATCACCCGCTTACGCAGGAAGACATTGCGAAGCTGCTGGAACAAAATTACGGGATTGTTATCGAGCGGAAAGCAATCAGCCGGAACATTTCGCTTTTGAAGGAGGCCGGAGCCGAAATCGAATCGGTGCGGTCCGGCAGTTACCTCGCGGCGCGGGAATTTGAGGATTCCGAGCTTAAACTGCTTATCGACGGTGTCCTATGCAGCAAATATATCAGCGCGCGGCACTCGGAGGATCTTATAAACCGCCTGTGCGGGCTTTCCAACCGGTATTTCCGCTCCCATGTTAAAAATATATATTCGGTAAACGATTGGGGTAAAACGGATAACCGGGCTTTGTTTTTCAATATCGAACTTATCGACACGGCTATCGAACAGAATCTGCGCGTATGCTATGATTACAATAAAATCGGGGTTGACAAAAAGCTTCACAAATCGTCTCGCCAGACGGTGAGCCCTTATCAAATGATCCTGCACAATCAGCGGTATTATCTTATGGCATACAGCGAATACTGGGGCAATATGGTGTTTCACCGTTTCGACCGTATAACAAATATGCGGCTTACCGAAGAAAAAGCTACCGAATTGCGGACAATACCGGGATATAAAAACGGAATCGATTATAAAAAACTCGCATCATCGATGCCGTATATGTATTCCGACGAGCCGCAGCGAATTGATTTTACCGCCGATATACGGATAATCGATCAAATCATCGACTGGTTCGGCATCGACATCAACATAGCGGGAATCCCCGATAACGGGCAGAGGGTGAATGTTTCGGTTGTGGCAAGTCCGAACGCGACCGAGCACTGGGCGTTGCAGTATATAAATTATGTGGAAGTTACGGCGCCGGAGACCCTTCGGGAAAAAATCAGGGGATCGCTTGAGGCGGGAGCGGAGAGATACGCGTCTCACCGGGAGGCGTGACCCGTCCGCGGCGTGAAGCCTGTGAGTTTTTCCCGCCCGCGGAGCGGTTATTGTTTCTGCTGTGTCTGAGCTACGGGAAGAGGACCTTCCCTGTCGATCTGCTCGATAACGGGTTTCGTCAGGGTGAAGATATCGGTGGCGTGCTCTTTCCCGCATATTTTGCGGATTTGAGTTTGTATGCGCAGATTGCGCCCTTTCTTCGGCAGTGTTATCCCGCGGTAAATAACCCCGGCGATATGGGGAACATATTTTTCGTCGATGCCGCGGTCGAGCAGTTTCTGGGAGTATGTTTTAAGGCAGTCGCTTCTGCCCGCCGTCGGGGGCGCGGGTTCGGGAGCGGCGGGGTGCGGCGCCGTACGTTTCCGGCGCTGTTTGACCGGCTTTTCGTCTTTTGCCTCGTGCCCTTCCGAAGAAACGCGCGATACCGGCAGACCGCGCTCTTTCCAGAATTGAACGACGGGGTCGTAGCCGCCGTCGTCGGAACAGATGATAAAAACATCGCCGGATGATTTCGCGGCGGCATATCCCAGATACGATACAAGCTGGAAATCAAGCGCGTTGGAGCCGGCGAAACAGCGGACGGCTTTGAACGTCGCGTCTTTGCGGGTAATTTCGTCGATAACGGAAACCGGAATGCCCGTATTTTGATTGTTCTCGGTGTAGAAAAACAGGATTTCATCGCCGGAGCCGAGCCGTTTGACAATATCGGTGAATCTCATCCCTACATTTTCACCGTCGATAAAATAATGTGTCAATATAATTCCTCCGAAACGGTATGGTTTTTATTTTCCGCGCCGATTTGAGCGCACCCCGGATGTTTGAGAATCGAGAGGGAGCGCGAAACTCGGCGCGAATTCATTTATAAATACTTTTGCGGCGGGGAGCGTAAGAGCGTTTACGGCGGCGGAGAGTGATTTTTCGGCGGACGAAAAATCCCCGTTGCCGAGGTTGAGCTCGTCGCGGCATTTTATCAGCGCCTGAATTTTATCCGCGGCGTGAACTATTTCGCGGATTTCCGCGTCGGGTGTAAAGCACTCGGCGTACTCGCCGCGAAGATCGTCGGGCAGCAGAGCCAGCAGGCTCTCTTTCGCCTCGGACTCGATTTTTTTATAATCGGTTTTTATCTCCTCGTTGTAATATTTCACGGGGGTGGGCAGGTCGCCGGTTATTATTTCGGGTACATCGTGGAACAGCGCCGCCACGGCCACCTTCCCCGTGTCGTAATCGCAGCCGAACCGTTTGTTCTGTATTACGGCGAGGGCATGGGCTATAACCGCCACTTCGAGCGAATGTTCGGTGAGATTCTCGCGGAACATATTGCGCATAAGCGCCCAGCGATCGATATTGCGCATGCGAAACAGCATTGCGAAAAAATGGCTCATACAGACACACCGCTTTCCGTTACAACAGAAAATTCCATTGAATATTATATCATAAAATGCTATAATGGCAATATGTTTTTACGGGGGAGGCACAAAATGGCAAACGACCGGCCGCTGAAGAAGGGGAAAGAGCTTTATCTGCAAACTTTTTTAACCGCGTTGCTTGCGGCGGGGCTTATGTTCCTGCCGTTTATATTCTCGGATCGCGGGTATTTTTTATTTTACGGGGATTTCAATGTTCAGCAGATACCGTTTTACAGAATGTGCCACGACGCCATACGAAAAGGCGATATATTCTGGAACTGGAATACCGATCTCGGGGTAAATTTTATCGGCTCGTACAGCTTTTATCTTCTCGGCAGCCCGTTTTTCTGGCTTACGATACCGTTTCCGAGCGCGGCGGTGCCGCATCTTATGGGCCCACTGCTTATATTGAAATTCGCCTGCGCCGCGCTTACCTCGTACCTTTACATACGCCGGTTCACATACAAACCCGCAACGGCGATGCTTTGCTCGATTTTATACGCGTTTTCCGGCTTTTCGGTTTATAACATATTTTTCAACCATTTCCATGAGGCGATAATTTATTTTCCGTTGCTGCTGCTCAGCCTCGAACTTTTTATTGCCGAAAACAAGCGCGGATTTTTCGCTGTCATGGTATTTTTAACCGCGCTTTCAAATTATTTCTTCTTTTTCGGAATGGTTGTGTTCACCGTAATATACTGGATGATCCGCACGGCGGGAGGAAGGTGGAAACAAACTCTGCCGCGCTTTTTCGCCATGCTTTTCGAGGCGGCGGCGGGGGTCGCCATGGCGGCATTTATACTGTTGCCATCGTTTTATTCCGTGATACAAAACGAAAGACTTTCAAGTTTTTCGTACGGGTGGAACGCGCTTTTATACGGTAAGGAGCAGATATTCGCCAATATTCTGCAATGTTTCTTCTTCCCGCCGGATATTCCGGCCAGGCCGGTATTTTTCCCCGGGGCGGATGTTAAGTGGTCGAGCCTCGGCGGGTGGTTGCCGCTCTTCGGGATGACCGGGGTCATAGCGTTCCTTCAGGCGAAAAAAGGTCACTGGGCAAGGCGGGTTATCTGTGTGTCGGCGTTTATGGCGCTGGTGCCGGTACTGAACAGCGCGTTTTATATGTTTAACTCGGCGTATTACGCGCGCTGGTTCTATATGCCGATTTTAATTATGTGCGTGGCGACGGCGCAGGCAATCGACGATCGCTCGGTAAGTTGGGACAGCGCGTTCCGCTGGAGTTTCGGTATAACCCTCGCCGTAACCCTCGTTGTGGGATTTTTCCCGAGCGAGATGGAAAACGGCAGGGTTACGAAATGGGGGCTGTTCACCGACCCGACCGATCCGACATATATCATGCGGTACTGGGTCACCTGCGGGATAGCGCTTGCGTCGCTTGTTATACTTAAAATTTTGCTGCGCTCCCTGCGCAAAGATCCGTCGCGGTTTGTATCCTACGCCACGGCGATAACCTGCGGGATTTCGGTGCTGTACGGGTGCTTCTTTATAGGCAGCGGGAAACAGCATTCGCATACGAATAATGTTATGATAAACCAGCTTATCGAGGGCGAACTCGACTTGGGACAGGATGACAAAACTTTCAGGGTCGATGTTTACGACGGGGTCGATAACACCGGAATGTTTTTGAATTTATACTCGATTAACGCTTTCCACTCGATTGTTCCGGGTTCGGTGACGGAATTTTACGAATATGTGGGAGAAGAACGCGGCGTGGCAAGCCGCCCGACGACCGACACACCGGCGATACGGAATCTGCTTTCGGTAAAATATCTGCTTAACGACAGTTTAACCGGCGAAAAGTTTGAAGACCGGCAAGGCGATATGAAAATGCCGGGGTATCATTATTATAAAACCGAAAACGATTTCAGGATTTATACGAACGATAATTACATTCCGATGGGGTTCGTGTACGATTATTCGATGGACAGAGCGATTTGTGAACGGTTCGGGGACGACAGACGCGACGATATGATGCTTAAAGCGCTGCTCCTGGAAGATGCCGACTATGAAAAATACGCCGATATTCTGCCGCCGCTTACGGAAAGCGACGATTACATGGCGGTTGACGACCCGGATTATCTGGAATATTACGATACGCCCGAAAACCTTTATTTCGACGATGATACCGTAAAAGAAGACTGTGCGCGTCTGCGCGGTAGTGCCGCGAGTGATTTTGTTCGCGGCAACCGCGGGTTTACCTGTTCGATCAACCTCGCGTCTGACAATCTGGTGTTTTTTTCGGTGCCTTACGAGAGCGGCTGGAGCGCTTATGTAAACGGCAAGGCGGTTCCGGTGATCAGGGCGAATGTGGGGTTTATGGCGGTTCCCGCTTCGGAGGGGTTAAACAATATCGAATTTGTGTACCGTACGCCGGGGCTGTATACCGGAATTGCCGTAACGGTTATAGCGGCGGCGGCGTTCGCGGCGTACATTGTGGCGTATAAGTTCTGGAAACAGAAACATCACGCGCCCGTGGAGTACCCCGAAGGCGAGGAGCTGAGCGAACTTTGGGGTTCGTATGACATTGCCGACAGCTTTGCCGAAAGCGATGCGGAGGCCGAGGAAAATGCCTATTTCGGTGATTATACCGAACATTCCGACGATTTTACCGAAGATTACGCGAAAGCGCTCGGCGGATTTAACATCGACGATTCTTTCTTAAACAATGATAACGGCGACGGGAGCAGACCGTAATGCCGAGATTTTTCAAGGAATATTTTGAAAACGATCCCGTAATCACGGGCGGAGATGCTTTCCATATAGCAAAAACGCTGCGTATGCGCCCTGGAGAGCGAATTGTTGTATGCGACACTCGGGGCGGCGATTATCTTTGCAGAATTTTAACGGCAGAACCCGACAAAGTTACCCTTGCGATAGAAAAACGGGAGGATAACGCCACCGAACCGCGTAACAGAGTAACCCTGTTCACAAGCCTGCTCAAGGGGGACGCTTTCGACAGCGTAATACGCGAAGCCGTGGAACTCGGAGCCGCGGTAATATGTCCCGTGTTATCGGCAAGATGCGTTTCCCGGCCCGATCGGGAAAACGATGACAGGCGACAGACCCGGCGCCGGAAAATAGCGGCCGAGGCCGCCGGGCAGAGCGGGCGCGGGATTATACCCGAGGTAACGCCGGTTATAACCTTGAACGAACTTGCGGCGGGTCTTCCGCGGTACGATAAAGCACTGTTCTTTTACGAACTCGGAGGGTGCCCGCCGGATGAAATAAAATTCCTTGCGGGAGAAAACATTGCCGTAATAACGGGATGTGAGGGAGGGTTCGACCGCGCCGAAGCCGACATGATTATTTCGGCGGGCGGCATTCCGGTGACCCTGGGGCCGCGTATACTGCGCGCCGAAACCGCGCCTGTCGCCGCATTGAGCGTCGTTATGCTGTTAAGCGGTAATATGCAGACGTGACGGGTTGATTCTTTCGGTCTGTGTGGCGCGCGGGGGATGTGGCTCGGCGCCCGCCGGCCGCGACGGCGGCCGGCGGCGTATGCCGCGCACGGTTTGCAACCGTGTGCGGGCGCCGAAATGCGCCCGGCCGTCGCGCAATTCGTGTTCGGATGTTGCCGTACGGGGCTTTGTGCGTATAAAAGCGACAGACGGATTGACGGGCGGGAAAAAATATGGTAATATTGCCGTAGATTTATTTTTAAGAAACGGGTGAAAAAAATGATACGGATAACTGTCGGAACGGCGGTAAGAGAGTTTGAAGAAGGCGCGACCGCGGCGGACGCGGCGAAATCGATCGGTGAGGGGTTGCGCAGATCCGCCTGCGCCGCGAAAATCGAAGGGAAAGTTTGCGATTTGCGTACGGAACTTTCCGACGGATGTACCGTCGAAATACTTACATTCGACGATCCCGACGGGCGGCGGGCGTTCCGCCATACGGCGTCGCATATTCTGGCGCAGGCGGTAAAAAGGCTGTATCCCGACGCGAAACTGTCGATAGGGCCGGCGGTCGACGACGGGTTTTATTACGATATCGACGCCGGAATTGCCGTTACCGACGGCGTTCTTGCGCGGCTTGAAACCGAAATGAAAAATATCGCGGGGGAGAATCTTCCGATTGAGCGGTTTTACATGGAGCGCGGCGCGGCGGCGGAGTATTTTCGCGAAAAGAACGAGCCGTATAAGGTTGAGCTTGTCGAAGCGATAAAAGAAGGCGAACCGATTTCTTTTTACAGGCAGGGCGAGTTTACCGATCTGTGCGCGGGGCCGCACTTGATGTCCACCGGTGCGGTGAAGGCCGTAAAACTCACGAGCGCGACCGGCGCGTACTGGCGCGGCGACGAAAAAAACAAAATGCTGACAAGAATATACGGTACCGCTTATCCGAAAGCATCGCAGCTTGAGGAATATCTCGCGCGGCTAGAAGACGCGAAAAAGCGCGATCACAACCGGCTGGGGCGGGAACTCGAGTATTTTACCACGAGCGAACTCATAGGACAGGGTCTGCCCGTGCTGTTGCCGAACGGGGCGCGGGTAATCCAGATTCTTCAGCGGTTTGTGGAAGATGAGGAACAGCGGAGAGGTTGGCAGCTCACCAAAACGCCGTATATGGCGAAAAGCGATCTTTATAAGCTTTCGGGGCATTGGGATCATTATAAAGACGGTATGTTTGTTTTGGGCGACGAGGAGAAAGACAGGGAGGTTTACGCTCTGCGCCCGATGACCTGCCCGTTCCAGTACCAGGCGTATCTTAACCGCGGGAGATCCTACCGCGATCTGCCTCTGCGATACAACGAAACGTCAACACTGTTCCGCAACGAGGATTCTGGGGAAATGCACGGGCTGATACGGTGCCGGCAGTTTACGATATCCGAGGGGCATTTGATGTGCACCCCCGAACAGCTTGAAGACGAATTCCGGGGATGTTTGGAACTCGCCAACTTTATGCTGAAAACACTGGGGCTTATCGACGATGTTTCATACAGATTTTCGCAGTGGGATCCGAACGACAGAGACAAGTACATAGGAACGCCCGAGCAGTGGAATGAGGCGCAGGGCGCAATGGAGCGCATCCTGCGGCACCTTGATATTCCGTATCGCGTCGGCGTGGGGGAAGCGGCGTTTTATGGCCCGAAGCTCGACATTCAGATAAAGAATGTATACGGCAAGGAAGATACGCTGATAACCCTGCAGATAGATCAGATGCTGGCGGAAAAATTCGGTATGGAATATACCGACAAAGACGGAAAAAAGAAAAACCCGTATATAATCCACCGCACTTCGATCGGCTGTTACGAGCGCACTCTGGCTTTGCTTATCGAAAAATACGCGGGCGCCATGCCGCTGTGGCTGGCTCCCGTGCAGGTGAAAATACTCCCGATAGCCGACCGCCATTTTGACGCGGCGGTTAAAGTCCGCGACGAACTCGCGAATGCCGGTATCCGCGTCGAGATCGACGACAGAAACGAGAAAATAGGCTATAAAATCCGGGAGGCCGGGTCGCGCAAAATCCCCTATTCTCTGATTATCGGAGACAAAGAGGCGGAAGCCGGAACGGTTTCGGTACGCAAACGCGCGGCTGGCGACATCGGAACCTTTACCCTCGAACGGTTTAAGGAGTCTGCTCTCGCCGATATAAACTCGAAAGCGATATGGTAACGCGGTTGAATCTCCCCGGCACCGCACCTGTTATAACACGAAGGAAGGTTTAATTTATAAGCGTAATCGTCTTCAGTATAATTCAACTGCTTTGCGGCGTCGCGTTTTTCCTTTTCGGAATGAACATAATGTCGGGCGCGCTTAAAAAAATGGCGGGCGGAAAGCTTGAACGAATGCTTAACACCGTAACTTCGAACCCGTTTACCGGCATCCTCCTGGGAGCGGGGATAACCGTCGCCGTGCAGTCGTCGTCGGCTACGACGGTAATGCTGGTGGGCCTTGTGAATTCCGGCATTATGGAATTCGCGCAAACGATTCCCGTAATATTCGGCGCGAATATAGGCACAACGGTAACGGCGTGGATCACCAGCCTTTCCGCCCTGAAAAACGATAATTTCTTTCTGGCGCTTTTGAAACCCGCCAACATAGCCGGGATAATGGCGTTTGTGGGGATTCTGCTTTTCGCCGTCACGGGGAAACCGAAAAAGAAAGACATCGGCTCGATATTCCTCGGGTTCGCGGTGCTGATGTTCGGAATGGAGCAGATGAGCGGCGCGGTAGAGCCGCTGAGTGAAATGCCCCGTTTCCGCGATATGCTTACAATGTTCGACAACCCGTTTGCGGGCGTGCTTGTCGGCACGGTGTTCACCGGCATAATCCAAAGTTCCGCCGCCTCGATAGGTATTTTACAGGCGCTCTCGCTTTCCGGCAACCTTACTTTTTCAATGGCGATACCGATCATACTGGGGCTTAACATCGGCACCTGCGTTACGGCGCTGATTTCATGTATCGGCGCCAACAAGCCCGCAAAACGGGTGGCGGTTGTAAATATAACGATAAATATTATCGGAGCCGTGCTGTCTATGGCGGTGCTTTACGGCGTGGGGGCGATTGTGCCGCTGCCGTTTATGCAAAAAACCGCAAACCCCTTTACAATCGCCGTTTTTCATTCCGTTTTCAACATAGTGAACACCGCAGTACTGCTGCCGTTTACGAAACTGCTTGAAAAATTTTCGCGCCTTATGGTGCCCGACCGCCGCGAGCCCGGCGAACAGAACGGGTTCATCGACGAACGGCTGCTCGGCATTCCCTCGCTCGCAATTTCGGAATGTTTCCAAAAAACCTGCGAAATGGCCGATATGGCGATACAGAATATGCGTCTCGCGATGGATATATGCGAAAACTACAATGCCGAATCTGCCGAACATATCGACGCGACCGAAGTGCAAATCGATAAATACGAAGACTTTTTGGGCACTTCGCTGGTAAAAATCTCGGCGCTTGAACTTTCGCGGAAAGAGGGAGAAAAGGTATCGCTTATGCTCCACACCATCGGGGATTTTGAGCGAATCGGCGACCACGCGGTAAATCTGTTGCGAACGGCGAACGAAATAAACGAAAAAAACATAAAATTTTCGGAATCCGCCGGCAATGAAATAGCGGTTCTTCACCGGGCGCTCGACGATATACTTTCCCGTTCGCGCGATTCGTTCGTAAACGGCGACATACCTCTTGCCAAAACCGTCGAACCTCTCGAACAGGTTATCGACAGGCTCACATCCAAAATGAAATCGCGGCATATCGAGCGGCTGAGGCACGGTCTGTGCACAATCGAAACCGGGTTTGTGCTTTCCGATATGCTTAACAACATCGAACGCGTGTCCGATCACTGTTCGAACATCGCCGTAGCCACCATAGAACTGGATAATGACAGTTTTCTTACCCATGAATACCTTGAGGATATGAAAACCGAAAATCCGGAGTTCAAAGAGCAGTACGGAGCTTTTAAGGAGCGCTACTCGCTGCCCGCGGGAACCGACTGGGGGGCGGAACCGTGAAACAAAGCATAAAAGAAGCGTTGGGCGTTTTCGGCCGCATGGTGTTATGCGGGGTATCCGTGCTGTTTATATATCTGTTGCTCGCGGTGATTTTTACATTTATGTTTACAAAGGAAGACACCGCGATGATATACCGCCTGCAAGACGGGGAATACACCCTTTCGGAGATACAGCATTTCGACGATAAATCCGCTTACAAACCGCCCGAAGGTGACGATATAGCGGTATCGTACCGGCGCAGCGAACTTCCCCTTGCCGCGAAAATAGCCGACGGCGTCATCACCGAGGGAGTGGCGGTGTTTATGATGTTTACCCTTTTCGCGTCGCTGCTCGGCAAATCGGGAATGAAGGCGAGGAAAGAGGGCACGGGATTGCACCGCGGTATTACGGTGGGATTTCTGGCGGCGATACCCGCGTTTGCATCATGGATAGCGTTTGTAATCGCCACCGCCAGGCATATCGAGGCGGCAATGCCAGTGTATTTGGTTTGCAATGGCGTGTTTGTCCCGCTTTTGCGGATGATCCTGTCGCTTTCGGGCAACCGGTATTCGGTTCCGGCGGCGGTGTGTACCGGCGCGGTGTTCTTGATTATTCCGCTTTTAACGCAACTCGCGTTCCGTTACGGGCAGGCGTATAACGAATTGGATTTTTCGAAAATGATGTACAAAAAGAAGAAGGAGAGCAGTAAGTAATGGGCCTTTTTTCCCGCAATTACGATCGCCCCGGTCCCGGCGTATCGAAGAACGAACCCGAGAAAAAACCGTTTTTCAGATTTTTCGAGTTATTCGGAAGGAATTTCTGGAAACTGATGGTGGTAAATCTGTGGACGGTTCTGCTGTCACTGCCGGTAGTTACAATCGGACTTGCGCAGGCGGGGTTAACGTATGTCACCCGTATGATTGCCCGCGACCGTCACCATTTCGGAACATCCGATTTTTTCGAAACCATAAAGAAAAACTGGAAACAGGCCCTGCCGATGGGCATTATCGACCTTGTAACCGCGGCGGTGCTGGTGTTCGATTTGTATTTTTTTATGCGTCAGCGTTCCGTGTTCGGCGTGATCGGGTTCGGAATATCAATGGTGGTCGCGATTCTGTTCATATTTTCAGGATTTTACCGTTATTCGCTTATGATTACATTCACGCTTAAACTCGGCAAGATTTACAGAAATTCTTTCCTGCTGGCGATTTCCGGATTGAAGCGGAATTTTCTGACCGCGCTGATTCTGTTCGTTCTGTACGCGCTTCTGTTTGTTATCGCGTGGTTCGGCGGATTCTTCGCCCTGCCGATTTTACTTCTGCTGTTTATCGGCATTATCCCCGCTCTGCGATCGTATATTATTCAGTTTATCTGTTTCCCGATGGTGGTTAAGTTTATGATTGAGCCTTATTATAAAGAGCATCCCGATGACGACATCGAAAAGCGGCGCGAGCTCGGTCTGCTTCCGCCCGCGGAAAAAGACGACGATACCGACTGGGGAGAAAAATAGAACGGCACCGTATAAATATTGCCGCGCATTCGCGCGGCAATATTTATACGGTACGGGATTTGAAACTTTTCGATTTGTAAGACGGCCGGGTTATGCTTAAGACAATACCGCAACCGCTCCGGACTCGCTACCGGGCTGCCGTGGCGCGGCGGCGCCTTAAAGGATGCCCTTTGAATTGGAAACCGACGACACCCGCAGGCGCTCCATAGCGCGTGCAAGCCGCGCCTTTGCCGCTTTGTATTCGGCCACGCTGTTTTTCTGCCTCATGCGTTCGCGTTCCCGCTCCGCCGCGCGGCGGGCGCGGTTCACGTCGATTTCCTCCGGCCATTCGCACGCCTGTACGAACAGCATAACGGAGCCGTGCAAAACCTCGACATACCCCTCGGAATTGAAAGCCCGCTTTTTTTCCCCGCCGGTTACTATATCGAGTTCGCCTATATCCACCGGTGCAATCATCGGCGTGTGGTTTGCCAGAATGCCGATCCTCCCGTCGGCGGACGAAAAAGAAAGGCTTTCCGCCTTCCCGGAAAAAAATTCCCGCTCGGGGGTTAAAATATAAAGCTGAAACTCCGCCGCCATATTCCGCACTCCGTGTTATTGCCGCCGCATTTCGGCGGCTTTTTTTCTTGCTTCGTCGAGATTTCCTACCATTGAGAAAGCGTTTTCGGGCAAATCGTCCGCCTTGCCGTTGATAATATCCGCGAAACCGGCTACGGTATCGGAAACTTTTACGAACCGCCCGGGCATTCCCGTGAATACCTCCGCCACGCTCATCGGCTGCGACAGGAACCGTTGCAGGCGGCGGGCGCGGTGAACCGTCATTTTATCGTCGTCGGAAAGTTCGTCCATACCGAGAATGGCTATAATATCCTTAAGCTCGTTGTACCGCTGAAGGCAGGCGCGCACACTTTCGGCTGTCTTGTAATGATGTTCTCCCACTACGGCGGGGTCGAGGATCTTCGAATGAGATTCCAGCGGATCGACCGACGGATATATTCCCAATTCGGAAATCCGTCGGGAGAGAACCGTTGTGGCGTCGAGATGAGAGAAAATCGTTGCCGGGGCAGGATCCGTAAGGTCGTCGGCGGGAACATATATGGCCTGAACCGATGTTACGGAGCCGGATTCCGTAGACGCTATCCGCTCTTCCAGCTCGCCGAGTTCGGTCGAAAGGGTCGGCTGGTATCCCACCGCCGACGGCATCCTCCCGAGCAGGGCCGAAACTTCGTTCCCCGCCTGAACATAGCGAAATATATTATCTATAAACAGAAGCACATCGCGGTGCATGACGTCGCGGAAATATTCCGCCATGGTAAGCCCCGTGAGCGCAACACGCATTCTCGAACCCGGAGGCTCGTTCATCTGGCCGAAAGTCAGCGCCGCCTTGCCGAGAGCGCCGGACTTTTCCATATCGGCAATAAGATCCCGCCCTTCGCGGCTGCGTTCACCAACCCCCGCGAAGACCGAATA
The DNA here is from genome assembly GCA_964602735.1 of uncultured Eubacteriales bacterium. Taxonomy (GTDB): domain Bacteria; phylum Bacillota; class Clostridia; order Oscillospirales; family Acutalibacteraceae; genus CAZRRV01. The sequence continues at coordinate 6,421 of CAZRRV010000006.1, read as the reverse complement.
ACCTTTGTGTTCGGTGGCCATATTGTGAATAAATTCCATTATAAGGGTGGTTTTTCCGACGCCCGCGCCTCCGAAAAGCCCTATTTTCCCGCCTTTTGCGTAAGGCGCGAGCAGATCGATTACTTTAATCCCCGTTTCAAAGAATTCCGTTGCCGGTTTTATTTCGCTCAGCTTCGGTGACGGCCGGTGAATATCCCATCTGTCGGCGTCAATCGGCGCGCCGCCGTCGATGGGGTTGCCGAGAACATCGACAACTCTGCCCAGTGTCGCTTCGCCCACGGGAACCTTTATGCCGCCGCCCGTATCGTGAACCGGTGTGCCGCAGCAGAGCCCTTCGGTCGCTTTCAGCGCGATACAGCGCACGGTTGTGCGGGAAATATGCGCCACAACCTCCATGGGGACGCCGCCTTCCGCTTCGAGCAGGTTGCGTATATGCGGAACCCCGCCGTTAAACGCGACATCTATAACGGGCCCGGCTATTTTTACTGTTTTGCCTGTGTTTTCCTGCATTTCCGATTAATCTCCGCTTTTTAATATTTCGGCGGCCCCCGATATTTCCGCGATTTCTCCCGTTATGGCGGCCTGCCTCGCCGTGTTGTACTGTAAACGCAGGGAACCTATCATATCGTCGGCGTTTTCGGTGGCGCGGTGCATTGCGATACGGCGCGCGAAATGTTCGCCGGCGTAGCTCTGTACCAGAACACTGTACAAAAGCCCCACGAGATATTGCGGAACCAGCCTTGCGAACACCTCGTTTGCCGACGGAACATATAAAATTTCGTGCCCCGGCTCGGTTGCCTCCACATTTTCGTAATCGTGAATGCGAAGCGGCAAAATGCGTTTTACCACCGGGCGCGACTGCGATTTGCGGTCGAAACTTGTGTAAACGGCGTAAACGCTCCGCGCCTCGTGTCTGTCGTAAAACCCGACAACCGTTTCCGTTAAACGGCGTGCGTTGTACAGCGACGGGTTCTGCGACATTCCCGGCATCTCAATGTCGGGAATGATGCCGCGGCTGCGAAAGTAATCGTTGGCGGTGAGACCGATGGTGAGCAGCATTGTTGCCTCGCCCGCTCCGAGAATTTCTTTTTCGGCGAACCGCAGAACCGTGTCGTTGTAGGAACCGACCATGCCCTTGTCGGCGGAGATAACGATATACAGCCGTTTTTTCCCGGTGTTGCGCTTCAGATACCTGTGGGTCACGGGGTGAGGGGAGAGCAGTATATCTTTCATTGTCGACTGAACCCGTTCCAGGTATATATCGTTGTATGCTATGGCGTTTAATATTTTTTTCAACTGAACGGCGGATATAAGTTCCATCGCGCCGGTTATTTTGCGCGTTTCGGTTACGGCCGAGATATGGCGCCTTATTTCATGTGCGTTTTGCACTTTCGGCCGCTCCTTTTTCAAAAAATTCGCGGATTTTATCCGAGAACAGTTCGCGGGTGGCGTCGGTAAGCATTCCCGTCGAATCTACCGTCAGCATCGCGTCTTTCAGATCTTCGTGAAGAAAATACAGCAAAAGCGCGCACACCCCGGCTATCTTGTCATTCGGGACATCGGAAAAGGCATCGTCCCCGTAGGCGAGCAGCAGAGCCGTCTGCTCCGAAAGAGAATAGCGGGTATCGCCGTTTTGTTTGAGTATTTCGGTGAGTTTTTCGCCGCGCCTGAGCAAAACGGCGGTCGCGTCGTCGATATCTGCTCCGAACCGTGCGAAAACCGACATATCCCTGTATTCCGCGAGGTCGAGCCGCAGGTTGCCGCTTACCGCTTTCATGGCGGAATGTTGGGCGTTGCGCCCGACGCGTGAAACCGAAAGCCCTACATTTACCGCGGGCCTTATTCCGGCGTTAAACAGTTCGCTTTCGAGATATATCTGCCCGTCGGTTATCGAAATTACATTTGTGGGGATATATGCCGAAATATCTCCCGACATGGTTTCCACGATCGGCAGAGCGGTGAGAGAGCCGCCGCCCGCCTCTTCCGAAAGTTTCGCCGCTCGTTCAAGAAGACGGCTGTGAAGGTAAAACACATCGCCGGGGTACGCCTCCCTGCCCGACGGGCGCCGCAGTAAAAGCGACATTGAACGGTAGGCGACCGCGTGCTTGCTTAAATCGTCGTAAACTATCAGAACATCTTTCCCGGAGTACATAAACCCCTCGGCAACGGCGCAGCCGGCGTAGGGTGTCAGATACTGCATAGCCGCGCAGTCGTCGGCGGTAGACGCCACAACGACCGTATATCCCATGGCGCCGCCTTCACGCAGCTTGCGGATCACATCGGCGACCGTTGACGCTTTCTGTCCTATCGCGCAGTAGACGCAGATTACATCCTCGTCTTTCTGATTTAGAACAGCGGAAACGGCCATTGTGGTTTTCCCCGTCTGGCGGTCTCCGATTATAAGTTCGCGCTGACCGCGCCCGATCGGTATCATGCTGTCGACGGCAAGAATGCCGGTCAGCAGCGGCGTATCGACCGCGCTCCTCTGCATTATCGTCGGCGCGGGGGATTCGAGCGGACGGAATTCGTCGGTATCCGCCGCCGGCCCTCCGTCGAGCGGGCGGCCTATCGGATCCACTACCCGCCCAATCATTCCGTCGCCCGTGGGAACCGTTACCACCCTGCCGGTCTGGCGGACGGTGTCTCCCGGCGCGAGTTCGCTGTATTTGCTGAGCAGGACGGCCCCTACGCCGCGTTCTTCAAGATCCATGGCAATCCCGTATTCGGGGCCCGGGAACTCAAGCAACTCGTTATAGCGGCAGCGGGGCAGCCCTTTGATGTGTACTATATCATCGGCGCAGCTTTCAACCGTGCCGTATTCGTAAATCTGCGGAACATATTTGAAACTTTCGATCCGGCTCTTCAGAAATTCGCCGACCGACTGTGTTTCGCCGGGCAATACCGTTCCCCCTCCCCTTGCGGCGCGCCGGACGCGCCGGTTTATTTTTCGGCAAATCCCGACGCGACCCGCCGCAACTGGGTTTTTATTCCCGCGTCGTAAACGCGCCCGTCGATATACGCGACAAATCCGCCGATAAGCGCGGGGTCGTTTTCCACCTTGAACACGAGCTCTTTGCCGAGCATTTTTTCAAACCCCGCGCGAAGGCGTTCGATATCCTCCGCCGAGAAAGAACCCGCGGTTTTAATTAAAGCTTCGGTCACTGCGCGTCACCTTTCCCCGCGTTTTCGAAAAATCCGTCGATAATCCTGCGGTTATCTTCTTCGGTTACTTCTCTGCCGAGAATTTTCTCTGTCAGTGAAAGGGCGGAGTCGACAAGGTCGTCTTTCGCGTCTTCCATAACCTTCCGCCGGTTCTCCTCCGCTTTTTTCGCGGCCTCGTCGACAATTTCGCGGGCTTCGCCGTGCGCCGCCGCGACTATGTCACCCGCCTCGGAATTGGCCCTTCGGATAATATCCGCCGCCTGTTCCTCGGCGTCGTGTCTGGCGGCCTCCGCTTTTTGATCGTATTGCCGCTTGAACTCCCCGGCTTCCCGTTTCGCCGTTTCCGCCGCCTTGTACTCGGAGTCGATTTTTTCTTTCCTTGCCTGAAGAAACCGATATACCGGCTTATACAGTATTACGCGCAACAGTACAAACAGCACAACGATATTGATTAAATGTATCACAATATCCAACGGCTGAATATCCATAACAATCGCCGTGCGGCACTAAATCGCGCGGAACGCGACCGGCGCCGTTTCCTTTCTCAAAAAATTCGGTTTTCGCGCTATTTAAGTGTAAACAGCACAAGCAGAGCGGTAACAAAACCGTAAATGGCAGTAGATTCCGTCAACGCCAGACCGAGGATAAGTGTCGAGGATATTTTCCCCGACGCCTCCGGCTGCCGCGCGACCGCTTCTACCGCTTTCCCCGTGGCGATCCCCATACCTATACCGGCAAACGCGCACGCAAGCGTGCAAAGACCGGCTCCCAAAGCGATGATTCCCATATCCGTTACTCCTTTACCGTAACATCTTTATTTTTATTCCGTCGCCTCGTTAATGTACGAGAGCGTTAAGGTAACAAATATAAACGCCTGAATCAGCGGGTGAAACACATTGAAATAAAGGCCTATCACGCTCGGGATGCCGACCGCGGCGCTGCCGAGCGCGTAATAAAGCAAGTCGATTACTATCATGCCTCCGAGCATATTTCCGAACAGCCGGCATGCGAGCGATACGGGGATCGCGACATCGCACAGCATTCTTATCGGCATAATAAACATATACGGAGTGCCCAGTGATTTAAGCCTGCCGCCGATGCCTTTTTTCTTAATCCCGTAATAATTCAGCAATACGAAAGTTATAAGCGCCAGCGCGAATGTAAGGGTGAGATCGGAAGTCGGCGCCCGTACGCCGAACAGCTCCGCCACTGCGCAACCCACCATAAACAGCACCAGGGTAAAAAGGTATGCGCCGAAACTCATGCTCATCTTCATGCCGGAAACATTATTGTCGGTATATTTGCACAGCCATTCCACAATCGTTTCCAGAACATTCTGCAACCCTTTCGGGGAATCGGAAAATTTTCTGACGCAGAAGATTCGAACGAGCAGAGCCAGAATTATCAGGACGGCCATAATAATCCACGACACTATAACCGTCTGGCTTATTGAAAAGCCGAACAGGTCTACGCGCGGAACATTTATTTCAAATCCGAACGGCTTCGATTCGCGGTTTCCGAAAATTACATTCAGCAAAGTAACGGTGAAAACCCATGACCCGGCTATCCCCGCGATCAGGGCGAGCAGTTTGTTCCGTTTCTGCTTTTTCCGCGCGGCGGCGTCGCTTTCGGGGGAACCGCCCGCGGTCGGCGGTTTGCGTTTTGCGCGGCGGTAAAATATGCCGCCCGCCGCCGCGACCGCCGCCGATGCCGCAAGAACGGTTATCTGCTGCCAGCTCATTGTGTTTCACGCTTCTTTTTTATTCTGTCGCGGATAAGCTTTACCGCCGACCCCAACAGCAATACCGCCACCATGACCGTGGCCGATACGACAAGCCTTTCCGGAACCGTAAATGCCACCGCGAGCAGCACCGCGAGCGGAACGAGCATAAAGGCAATCAGCGATATAACGGGCAATTTTCCGCCGGAGCAGACCGCCCGCGCGATGCGGAAGAGTAATACGGCCAGTACCGTTCCGCCGGCGATTCCCGTTAACACGGCAAACAGCATCACGCTTTTCCTCCTTTTGCCCCGTTATAAACAATTTGCAAGGACACCGCACAGATTTTCGGCGCGCCCTTGCACTTCTCATCGCATGCTATTATACGCCCTGTCGTTTGAAAATGCAAGAAATATTTTTCGGCGGAATTTCGGCGCGGGGTTCAAATACGGTTTTCACAACAGACGCGCAAATGCCGCTTATCGGAGTTACGCCATGTCTCGCGGCGCAGTTGTGCCTTCGGCGCGGATTTTATCGCGGGTTGCGCCTGTTTGTTTCTGACTGAGCGCCAAGTGCATTATACCTGCACTTTTATCGGGGTCACGCGGCGTGCGGGTATTGCGGATGCCCGCCTGTGCCGCGGCCGCGGTTTTGATCGACGGCCAGGTGCGCCTGTGTGTTTTCGCGGTGTTCGTTATGCACCGCCTTTCCCGCGGAACCGTATCGGCGTGCCGGTTTCCTGCCGGATTTTTACTGAAATTTTTATAAATGCACGGTAAATACGCCGTAATTTTTGTATCGGTTAACGAAAAACTCCGCGATATACCTTCCGCGACAATATTTATGAGGTATTTCTCTTGATTTTCCGAACCGGGCGCGGTATAATTGTTCACGCGAAAAAACGCCGGTGTGTTGGAATTGGCAGACGAGGTGGACTCAAAATCCATTGCCAGCGATGGCGTGCGGGTTCAAGTCCCGCCACCGGCACCGAACGGCACTGAAACGGATGCAAACATATCAGGCGGGCATAGTTCATTGGTAGAATATCAGCTTCCCAAGCTGAGGAGGCGGGTTCGATTCCCGTTGCCCGCTCCGCACGGAAAACCCGCCAAACGGCGGGTTTTTGCTGTAAAGCCTTGCGGCACAAGGATTCTCGCGTTGACATTAAAAGCAAGGAATTGACGGAAAAATCAACGAATTGACGGAAAAATCAACGAATTGACGGAAAAATCAATAAAAAATTCACACGAAAATTCACACGAAATTGCTCCCGGAATCCTTGCGGTTCAAGGCCGCGCAAAAATGTACAAAAATAAAATTCACACGAAATTCACGGTATTGACTTTTTCTGTCTTTTTTGGTACAATATATATATGCTCCTATGGTCAAGGGGTATTTCCTCTTGTAGCGTCCGCTTCTGTCGGTATGGCCGGTCACCGCTCCGACGGGCGGGCCGTCTTTTTTGTGTAAAGGCAACACCGCAAAAAAACCTGGCGTCAGACGTGCCGCGGGGTGTTTCGTTAGTTGAAACAAAAAGCG
>CAZRRV010000005.1:33067-60550 GCA_964602735.1 uncultured Eubacteriales bacterium | reverse complement strand
TCCGGCGAAATCTTTTCTTCCTGATTCTGTAACATATCATTGACAAACCTACATTCGTAAAGTTCATTTTATAATCGTTTGTGGCGGGTGAGAGAAATTTAACCCGCCCCGTCACAGGCGGCGTTTTGTATAAACCCGTAAATTCCGGCAAAATCGGGGAGGCCCGCGAATAACCTTTCGGAACCGGGAAAACGCTTTCCATATCAAGGCTGTAATTTATCCGTTGTAATACCGCGGGAGCTCCGCGCGTGGCTTTTGCGGAAGGTTAAACCTTGAGCGTGCCGCCGATGAATGGTTAAATTGCACAAAAAATATACAAAAATATTTCACATCGGACTTAAAAAATACAAAATAATGCTTGACAAGACTATGTTTCGCTTGCTAAAATAAAAAAGAACGGAACTGCCGCCGTTTCGCGGTGAGCCGCGGAACCGTCGGCGGAGGATACGGCGCCGTTACGGGCGGTTTGAAAGTTTTCCCGAAGGAGAATACTTGAATGAACGACAGATACAGCCGGATAAAGGAGGATTTCTTCCGCGGAACTCTCGACAGGGCTTATGATTATTTCGGCGCGCACCGCTCCGGCGGTTCTACCGTGTTTCGGGTATGGGCGCCGAAAGCCTCGGCGGTGAGCGTTGTCGGCGATTTCTGCGATTGGGAAAACGGCATTCCCATGAAAAACGAGGGCGGCGGAATATTTACACTCCGGGTCCCAGCGCTGCGGCGGTACGACAATTACAAATATAAAATAACGGGAGTCGGCGGGAAAACTTTAGTTAAGGCGGATCCGTTCGCTTTTCACGCCGAACTGGCGCCGGGCACCGCGTCGAAGTTTTACGAATTAAAGGGGTATACCTGGCACGACGAAGACTGGGCGGAAAATAAAAAAAACACGAATATTTACGAAAGTCCCGTGAATATTTACGAGGTGCATCTCGGGTCGTGGATAAAGTACGACGACGGCAACTGCTACAATTACCGCGATATAGCCCGCCCTCTCGCCGAATACGCGAAAAAAATGAGTTACACCCATGTGGAGCTGATGCCGGTTTTCGAATATCCCTACGACGGCTCGTGGGGCTATCAGGTTACGGGATATTTCGCGCCCACCGCGCGCTACGGCACTCCGCATGATTTTATGAAATTTGTGGATATTATGCACGAAAACGGAATAGGAGTTATTTTAGACTGGGTTCCCGCGCATTTCCCGAAAGACGCCTTTTCGCTTTACAGGTTTGACGGCGGCGCCTGCTACGAATATTCCGACCCGAGGCTCGGGGAGCATAAGGAGTGGGGAACCTGCGTATTCGATTACGGGAAGCCGGAAGTCGTAAGCTTTTTGATTTCAAGCGCCTGCTTCTGGCTCGATGTTTATCATATCGACGGGCTGCGGGTCGACGCCGTAGCGTCGATGCTGTATCTGGATTATAACCGAAAAGACGGCGAATGGCTGCCGAACCGCTACGGCGGCAAGGAGAATTTGGAGGCAATAGATTTTCTGCACCGCCTTAACGAAACGGTTTTCGGCCGTTTCCCGCAGGTTCTGATGATAGCCGAAGAGTCGACCGCATGGCCCATGGTTTCAAAGCCCGTTTACAGCGGGGGGCTCGGTTTCAACTTCAAATGGAACATGGGCTGGATGAACGATATGCTGAAATATATGCAGCTTGATCCGCTCGCGAGGAAATACAACCACGGAATGCTGACTTTCTCGTTCTTTTACGCTTTTTCGGAAAATTTCATACTCCCCATATCGCACGACGAAGTCGTTCACGGCAAGCGTTCGATGATTGAAAAAATGACCGGCGACTACGACGGGAAATTTGCGTCTCTGAGAACGTTTTATATGTATATGACGGCGCATCCCGGGAAGAAACTTATGTTTATGGGGCAGGAATTTGCCCAGTTTATCGAATGGAACTACAAAAAACAGTTAGACTGGTTCCTGCTTTCGTATCCGAAACACAGGCAGATGCACGATTTCGTAAGGGATCTGAACGGTCTGTATAAAAACACCCCCGCGTTTTGGGAAAACGATTTTTCATGGGAAGGGTTCTCGTGGATGTCGCACGACGACAACGAGCAGAGCGTCATAGCGTTCCGTCGCAAGGATAAAAGCGGTGGTGAAATCGCGGCGGTGTGCAATTTCGTCCCGGTCGCGAGAAAAGACTACCGCATAGGCTCCATGCCCGGTTCGTTCAAACTGCTCTTCTGTTCCGACTGGGAATGCTACGGAGGGGGCACCCCGAAGGAGACGCCGACCGTCGTATCGGAAGCCGTTCCCATGCACGGATACGAAAATTCGATCCTGCTCGACATTCCCCCGATGTGCGCGATGTTTTTCGCGTATTCGCCTGCCCCGCGCAAAAAGAGAAAACTGTTGCCCGAAGGGCAAAAAGCAAGGGAGCGCTTGAAGTGAAACAGAACGGATGTATTGCCATGCTGCTGGCGGGAGGCCAGGGCAGCCGGCTCGGGGTTCTTACAAAGAATGTCGCAAAGCCGGCGGTGTCGTACGGGGGAAAGTACAGAATAATCGACTTTCCGCTTTCAAACTGCGCAAATTCCGGCATTAACACCGTAGGCGTGCTCACACAGTACCAGCCGCTTGAACTTAACGATTATATAGGCACCGGGAGACCGTGGGATTTAGACCGGCACAACGGAGGAGTTCACGTGTTGCCGCCGTATCAGAAAAATCAGGGCGGCGGATGGTACAAAGGGACGGCTAACGCGATATTCCAGAATTTCCGCTTTATCGAGCGTTACAACCCCGAATATGTGCTTATTTTGTCGGGTGATCATATTTACAAGATGGACTACACCGAAATGCTCGACGTGCACAAAAAGAGCGGGGCCGACTGTACGATAGCGGTTATGGAGGTTCCGCGCGAGGAGGCGTCGCGGTTCGGCATAATGAGCGTGCGCGACGACGGGTCGATTTCCGAATTTGAGGAGAAGCCCGCCAACCCGAAGAGCAATCTGGCGTCGATGGGAATTTACGTTTTCAACTGGCCGGTTTTACGGCGGTACCTTGAGGAAGACGACGCGGATCCCGAATCGAGCAACGACTTCGGCAGGGACGTTATTCCGAAAATGCTTAACGATAATTGCCGGATGTGGGCTTACCGTTTCGGCGGTTACTGGAAGGATGTGGGCACCGTAAATTCGCTGTGGGAGGCGAATCTGGATCTGTTAAGTCCGAAATCGGGGTTGAATCTCGCGGATCCGGGATGGAAAATATATTCGCGCAATCCCGTGGCACCGCCGCAGCATATAGCGGATTCCGCCGATATCGAAAATTCGCTGGTAACCGAGGGCTGCGAAATCGCGGGCACGGTGGATTTTTCGGTGCTTTCCGAAAACGTAACGGTCGAGGAGGGCGCGGGGGTTTATTATTCGATCGTTATGCCGGGCGCCGTAATAAAGAAGGGCGCGAAGGTGTACTATTCCGTGCTCGCCGAAAATGTCCGGGTGGAGCGCGGAGCCGTTGTGGGCGAAGATCCCCAGCATTCAAAAGATTTGGATAATTGGGGCGTCGCCGTAGTCGGAGGCGATCTTACGGTGGGCGAAAACGCGTTTGTCCGCGCCCGCTCGATGGTAGACAACGATGTTTGCGCGGGGGAGACGGTATGAGAGCGACGGATGTAATGGGAATTATTTTCCCGAACACTCACGATAAGCATTTGGGCAGTATGACCGCGGCGCGGGCGATAGGCTCCCTGCCGTTTTGCGGGCGGTACCGTCTGATCGATTTTTCACTGTCAAATCTCGTGAACGCCGGCGTGGGGAAGGTGGGTGTTATCGCCCGCGAAAATTATCAGTCTCTCGCCGATCACCTGGGAAACGGCAGGCCGTGGGATCTTGCGAGAAAAACCGGGGGATTGCAGATGCTCGCCCCCTACGGAACCGCGACCGCCCGCGTTTACGAGGGAAAGATCGACGCCCTGGCCGGAGCGGAAAACTATTTGCGCCGTTCGAGTGAAAAATATGTCGTTATGTGCGACGCCAATCTGGTTGCGAATATCGATATCGAAGATGTTATCAACCGGCACATAGAATCCGGCGCGGATTTTACCGTATGCTATGCAAACGGCGAAATCCCGGGAGGCGACCGTGATGTTATGGCTTTCGACTGGGACGCGAACGGTTTCGCCTCGCGGATAACATTCCCGGTTGAGAAAGAAGTGTGCGATTACAGCCTCGATGTTATCGTCTCGAACCGCGAAAAGCTGATAACCCTCGTGGAGGAGGCGTACGCGTCGGGCAAACGGGGTTTCGCCGCCGACATTCTGCAGGCGAAATTCGACACATTAAAGATTATGGGTTACAAAGTAGATACTTTCACCGCGGTTATCGACAGTAAATCCGGCTATTACGAAGCGAATATGCGCCTTATCCGCGACGGCGGCGCCATGCGCGAACTTTTCCGCTGCGGGCGTCCGATTTACACGAAGGTCCGCGACGACATGCCCACGAGGTACGGGCTGGATTCCCGCGTTTCCGATTCGCTTATAGCAGACGGATGCGTCATAAACGGCGATGTAAGCAACTGCGTGCTTTTCCGCGGCGTTAAGGTGGGCGAAAATACCGTTCTGCGCGACTGTATAATTATGCAGGACAGCGATATAGCCGATAACTGTAATCTCAAATATTCGGTTTTGGATAAAAACGTTAAAGTGTCCGGCGGCGTTTCGCTCTGCGGCGCCAAAAATCACCCGGTTTATATTTCAAAAGGCGAAAGCCTGTCGTAAGAACCGGGCGGCGCGGTACTGCCGCGCGAATTATCGAGGGGAGACTGAATTGTTATGAAAGTTTTGTTTGCGTCGAGCGAAGCGGTGCCGTTTGCCAAGTCCGGCGGGCTCGCGGATGTGGCGGGCGCGCTGCCGAAAGCGGAGCGGAGGCGGCTTATCGGTTGCCGCGTCGTAATGCCGCTTTACGGCAGTATATCCGACGAACAGCGGGCAAATATGAATTTTATTACATCGTTTACCGTCCCGGTGGCATGGAGGCGGCAGTACTGCGGCGTTTTCGAGGCGCATGTCAACGGCGTTATATATTATCTTCTCGATAACGAGTATTATTTTAAGCGACCGGGACTTTACGGTTATTACGACGACGGAGAGCGTTTCACGTTTTTCTCGCGCGCCGTACTCGAAATGCTTTCGCATATCGACTTCTTCCCGGATATTATTCACTGCAACGATTGGCAGACGGCGCTTATTCCCGTGTATCTTAAACTGTTCTACTCGCAAAACGACGGGAGATACAGCCGCCTGAAAACGGTGTTCACGATTCACAACATAGAATATCAGGGCAAATACGGCAAAGAAATACTCGACGATGTATTCGGCATAGCGAAAATGGAATCCTCCGTGCTTGAATGGGACGGCTGTATAAATATGATGAAAGGCGCCATAGAATGCAGCGACGCCGTAACGACCGTAAGCCCGACTTACGCCGAGGAGCTCACATCGCCGTGGTGCGCCTACGGGCTGGATTCGATTTTGCGCGCCCGCAGGGAGAAACTGCACGGCATCGTAAACGGCATCGATACCGATATTTATAATCCCGCCGACGATCCGTGTATCGCCGAAAACTACACCGCGGACGATTTAAGCGGCAAGGCCGCCGATAAAGCCGCTCTTCAGCGCGAATTCGGTCTGCCCGTGCGGGCGGACGTACCGCTGCTTGCCATGGTAACCCGACTCGTCGAGCCGAAGGGTATCGATCTCGTGCAACGGGTCGCCGATTCGATACTGTCGAACGATATGCAGTGGATCGTTCTGGGGGCGGGAGATAAAAATTACGAGGACTTCCTGCGTTCTCTGTCCGTCCGCTATCCCGAAAAGTTTTCTTTGAAACTGGGCTTTTTCCCGGAAACCGCCCACAGGATTTACGCCGGCGCGGATATGTTCCTTATGCCGTCGAAAAGCGAACCGTGCGGACTGTCGCAGATGGTGGCGCTGCGCTACGGCACCGTTCCCATAGTGCGGGAAACCGGCGGATTGCGTGATACGGTAAGCGATTCGGGCACCGGCGAGGGCAACGGCTTCACTTTTTCGGCCTACAATGCGCACGATATGGATCACGCGGTCTGGCGCGCCCTCGAAGGTTATAAAGACAAAAAAGGCTGGCGGATTTTAACCGGCCGGGCTATGCTATGCGATAACGGCTGGAGCAAATCCGCCAACGAATATATCAGGCTTTATAAATCGCTGCTGGGGTAGGGGCGGCTCCCGGCGGAACCCCCGTGCTCCGGGCGTTTCCGCGGAACGGGAGCTCTCCCGCGGAAACGGCGCCCGTTCGGTTTAACGCCTTTTTCCGCCGCCGCCTTCACCTGCTTTGAAATTGTAAATCGGTTTGATGATTTTTTCGATTCTTACCGTTTCGGCTGTATTCGCGGTAATGCTTTCCCGCGGTTTATATGCCTTAGGGCATTCGTCGAGCGTGTCGCCGGAAACACTCGTGGTATATATTCCCGCCATCTCCTTTTTGAACTGCGCCACGGTGAAATTGGCTTTTGCGTCTTTCCGGCTGTATTGCCTCCCCGCGCCGTGCGGAGCCGAGAAATTCCAGTCGGCATTGCCCAGACCGGTGCAGATTAAGCCGCCGTCGCGCATATTTATCGGGATGAGCAGTTTTTCGCCTTTTTGAGCCGATACGGCGCCTTTACGCAGAATCATATTTTCCGTGTCGATATAATTATGAACCGTTTCAAACGCTTCCTCTTCGTGAAGATGTAACCCGTCGAGAATCGCGTCTTTAATAATCCGCCGGTTAAGCGACGCGAATTTCCGCATAAAAGCCATATCGGCAAGATAATCCTCTCTGTCGGCTCCCGTAAGATAAGCGAGTTCGTACGGTACGGCAGACTGTTTTCTTCCTCCCGCGGCCCGGTAGGCTTTTTCCCGGTAAAATTCCGCGACGCGTAGCCCCGGGTTGCGGCTGCCCGTATGAATTACCAGAAAAATATTTCCGTCGTCGTCTTTGTCCGCCTCGATAAAAGTGATTTCCTCCGCCGAGTGTGCCGAGACTTTCGCCGGCCTGTCGCAATCCGGCGCCTTTATAACACCGCAGTTCCTCAAAATCGATTTCTTCGGAATATCTGTGCGGCCGTTCTCTCACATCCCTCCCGAAAGGGATGTTTTTATAAATAAAGCTGTCGAGAGCCGGCAGGTTCAGGCGTTTTTCTTTCAGCCGCACGGCAAGTATTCCGCATCCGATATCGGCGTCGACGAGATTCGGGGCAACATAATCGCCCACGGTCATGGTCAAACCTATCGTACAGCCCTTTCCGGCATGGACGTCGGGCATAACCCGGATTCGGCTTCCCTCCGCGAACGGCTGTTCGCACAACGCTTTTATCTGACCCTCCGCGGAAGGCTCGAGATTATCCGTAAACACTTTCGCGCTGTTGTATGTGCCTGTTATTTCAAACATATGCCATAAATTTTCCTCTCCCTGCCCGCCGCGGCCGCGTTACGGGTTGTTTCCGTTTAGCGCCGCCGCCGCGGTTATATTGCCCGACCCGGGCGGAATGTTCGGTATAGTATATACTGTATGTCCCGCAGCGTCGCGGCACCCGAATCTTAATTGCATGTATATATTTTACTTAAGGCAACACCGCATAAAGACCCGGTATCAGACGCACCGTCGGATTTTTCGTCAGGAGAAGGCAAAAGCCGCGGGGAATACTTTGCGTATTCGCGGGGATTTTTGTAATATATGACGGGAAAGACGCCCGTAGATGAGCGGCAAAGGCGGTAGCCGGCCGCCCGGCGGTGTTGCCTTAAATTTCCCCGTGCTATGCCGTAAAATCACGATCCGATTTTATTATAGCGAATATTATGTACCGTTTAAGGCGCATTGCCGGCGGGAAAGGCGGCAAATACGGATTTTTCTTTTTTTCCGCTTGTAATAACCGGGGGAAAATGGTAAAATGATACGCAAGATCGGAGAGAAAGGAATGTCCGTTATGGGTTTTTGCAGCGCGAAGCCGGTGTGGATTAAAGGTAAAGAGCGCGAAATGAATTCCTACGCGCTGTTCGCTGCGCGGGTCACGGCGGATAACGGTACGGCATTGCATATCGCCGGCACCGCTTTTTACCGTGTGTTCGTAAACGGCGGATTTATCGCCGCCGGGCCGGCGAGAACCGCGAAAGGCTATTTGAGGGAGGATATTCTGCCGCTGCCGGCGGGGGAATGCGAGGTTGTGATCGAGGCGTGCGGATATTACTGCCAAAGTTATTCATCCGTAAAACAGCCGTCGCTTATAGCCGCGGAAATTATCGGTGGGAGCGGTGACGTAATCGCGTATACCGGCAGGGATTTCGCGGGGCACGCGCCCGGGTTCCGTATTCGGAAGGTCGATCGGTTTTCATTGCAGCGGTTTTTCTGTGAAGTGTGGGATTACCGCGGCAGAGCGGCTGCGACGGGCGGGGAACAGCCGGCGGAAACCGATACGGTAAATTACCCTTTTACCTTGATCGATCGGCGCGCGCCATATCCTCTTTACGAGGATATAAAGCTTACGAAAGCGAAAGTCACGGGGAATTTTGTTTTTGACGAAACGCTCGAATATCGGAATCACCGCTATTCTTCCAACGAAACGGCGGTTGAACGGGGCTGCTTTCCCGACGATGAGATACCCTACCGCCCTTATCCGTGGATTCAGCGGCAGAGGCAGACGGTTACGGGGAAAGACCGCGAACTGCCGGTTGAGCTTGGCGAAGGGGAGTACGCGCTGCTCGATTTCGGTGAAGTCGAAGCGGGGTTTATCACCGGAAACATCGAAGCATTTGAAGAGAGCGACGTTGTTATAGGTTTCAGCGAAGATTGGGGAGACGATACGTTCCGTTATATCAAAATGAGCTGTGAGAATGTTATCGAGTATATCCTCCCCCGCGGCGGCAACGGGTTCCAGAGTTTCGAGCCCTACACGGCCAGCCGTGTGATTGTTATGGTAAAGCGGGGGAGAATAAGCCTTAAATCCGTCGGCGTGAAAACATATATGTACGATATTTCCGGCGTTTCGCTCCCGCCGTGCGAGAACGAAAAGCAGCGGCTGACGGCCGAGGCGGCCGTGCGCACATTCGCTCATAACGCGGTCGATTTGTATACCGACTGCCCGTGCCGCGAACGTGCGGGGTGGCTGTGCGATTCGTACTTTACCGCGAGAGCCGAATACGCCATAACCGGCAAAACCCTTGTGGAAGACGCGTTCCTCGAAAATTACCGCCTGTTCAAAAACGAGGGCGATTTCCCCGACGGGGTTATTCCGATGTGTTATCCATCCGACAGAATAAAAAATGATAACGCTTATATGATCCCTCAGTGGACGATGTGGTATATTCTGGAGGTAGAGGAATATATCTTAAAACGCGGGCATGACGATATGCGCGAGCTGTTCCGCGACGGCATATACGGGTTGCTTTCGTTTTACCGCAGATACGAGAACGCCGACGGTCTGCTTGAAAATCTTCCGTCATGGAATTTCGTTGAATGGAGCAAAGCGAACAAGTGGACGCAGGATGTGAATTATCCGACGAATTTTCTCTATTCGCGGGTGTTGGAGGCCGTTTATAACCTTTACGGCGATACGGAGTGCGAAAAGCGGTGCCGCGAGGTGCGGGAAACCGCGGCAAAGCAGTCGTTTAACGGAAAGTATTTTCTGGATCACGCGGTGCGCGAAGACGGAAAGCATGTGCTTTTGAACGACAGTTCCGAGGCGTGCCAGTATTATGCCGTTCTTTTCTCCGGCATCGACATAAACGCGCCGGATTACGCGTATCTGAAAAACCTTATTCTCGGCGTGTTTTCGCCCGATCGCCACGGCGAGTGCCCCGAGATTATCGAAGCGGACGCGTTCATCGGGGTTTACCTCCGCCTTGATACTTTGCTGAAAATGGGGGAGTACCGGCTCGCTCTTCGCGATACCGAAGGCTTCTTCGGAGAAATGAGCGAATCTACCCGAACGCTGTGGGAATACCGCGCGGCGGATCACGGCAGTAAGGATCACGGCTTTGCCTCATACGCGTACGCGGTAATAGCGGAGGCTGCCGATAAATTAAAGCGGAACGGTAAATAAGCGGAATACGCGTTGCCGGTTTTGCCGGGCGGCGGATTA
Organism: uncultured Eubacteriales bacterium; assembly: GCA_964602735.1. GTDB lineage: Bacteria > Bacillota > Clostridia > Oscillospirales > Acutalibacteraceae > CAZRRV01. Next base: position 50,424 of record CAZRRV010000005.1, on the reverse strand, counting down.
TGTATTCCCGGCTGTATTTTACCGAAGTTCCGGGGAATACTCAAGATATTTACCGTGACTTTTGCTTTGATCGGCGAAAGGATCCGTACCGTACCCGCAAAACGGTATTCAAGTGGTGTCACCGTATCAATCTTTCGGCGCTTCGCGATATATATGTTTGCCGGCGGCGGTTCGGCGCCGATAAATTTAAGTTTTAAGGATGTGTAAAAATGGAACTCGAAATTTCTGATTACTGCAATCGGAAAATTGAATGTTCGTGCGGTATGACGCATTACTGCCCGATTGAGACCGTGCTGGTTGCGAAAGGGGCGCTCGCCTCAATCCCGGCGCTGACGGGAAAATACTCGCATATTCTGGTTGTGGCCGACGGGAACACATGGGATGTTTGCGGCGGGAAGGTTTACGAACTGCTGGGGAAAGCGGCGGAGGGCGCCCTCGTTTACGAAAGAGACGGCATACTGGTGCCCGACGAGGAAGCCGTGGCGGAGCTGGAGGCAAAAATCACCGATGAAACCGATTTTGTTGTCGGGGTCGGGTCCGGGGTTATCAACGATTTATGCAAATACGCCACTTTCGGGCGCGGGCTTGACTACGCGATAGTGGCGACGGCGCCTTCGATGGACGGATACGCCTCGTCCGGGGCGGCCATGATCGTATCCGGAATGAAAGTGACGTTTACCACCCATACTCCGCGGATGATAATAGCGGATACCGATGTTCTTAAAAACGCCCCCTCGGAAATGATTACATCGGGTTACGGGGATATAATCGGCAAATTCAGTTCGCTTAACGACTGGCGGTTAAGCGCGCTTGTAAACGGCGAAATTATGTGCGAGCGGATATATTCTCTCGTGATGAATGTAACAACGGAAGTTCGCGACCGCGTTGCCGAAATTGCCGCGCGCGACGATTCGGCGATAGAATACCTGATGAAAGCGCTTATTTTAAGCGGCATATCGTTAAGTCTTATGTCTACGACGCGGCCGGGTTCCGGCAGCGAGCATCATCTGGCGCACTTTTTCGAGATAACGGGGCTTATCCATCACAAACCCCACTTTGTTCACGGAACCGATGTGGGCTATGCCACGGCGGTTACGGCCGCTATGCGCGAGGAACTTTGCGCTATCGACACGCCGGAACGCGTTACGGTACCCGACGCGGTGCGCGAGAGCGAATACAGGCGTATTTACGGGAACCACGCCGCGGAGGTTGCGGCAATTCAAAACAAAGCCGGGTTTTACAAAAAAGACCTGTTCCCGGTGTACAAAGAGCGTTGGGGCGAAATGAAGGCGATTATGAAAGAATGCCCGACCGCCGACGAAATAGTGAAAATGCTCTCCGGCGCCGGGTTCGATATGAACGCGTTTATTGATATGTACGGAAAAGAGAAAATCCGCGACGCGATGTTTTACGCCAAAGACTTGAAGGAACGCTATACGGTGCTGTGGCCGTATTATAACACCGTCGCGAGGTAAAACAGAATTGGCAGCCGACACTTTCCCGGCGGAAGTGCCGGAAAAGCGCGCGGGAAGCGATTTTACGTTTAACGGGGCGGCACTACCGGTGCCGCCCCGTTGTATTGCTGTGCGAAAGACCGACGGCGGGCGAATATTACCGTTCGGCATTGCCTTAAAATATGTTTCCGCGCCTGACAGTGAGGCCGTGCGCGGGAGTTCAACGCTGCCTGCCGGTGTAGTGGTGCGCCTCGTTCAGCATCATGTCTTTAACTTTCATAAGCCTTGCGCGGTTTGAACGTTCGTTCTCCTCAAGCCGCATTGAAATCGAGCGTATCGTTTCCTCATAGCGCGGGATCATAACATGTTCGAGCGCGTTTACCCGGCGCCGTGTTTTTTCGATTTCCATTGCCATAAGCTGTGCCGATTTTTCCGCCTGCGCGAGCGCCAGCAAATCGGGCAGAAGTTTTGAAAGGCCGGTCACGGCGTCGTCAAGCAGAAAAGAAGTGTCGGCAAATCCGTAGGCATACAGATCGCCGCCGTTATCGCTGCGGGTTTTCCATTTATAAACCGGGATTTCCACGCTCATTACATTTTGCGACGAAGTTTCAACCGATACCGACTGCATCGGATAAAGCAGGGCGGAATTTAACGCTTCCGGCGTCATCGCCGATCCGGCTGCCAGAAAAGCACGGTTCACCTCGGCAATACCGGCCTCCACCTTCGCCCGTAAACGCCTGTTTTCGCGTACCGTTTCCAAAAAGCGGCGCATCAGTTCGTCGCGTTTGTCTTTAAGAAGTTTATGCCCCCGCCTCGCCGTCATAAGCTGCTTTTTGAGCAGTGTAAGCTGCATTCGCGTGGGGCTTACATTCATCACTGCCATAACGCGGATTATCCTTTATAATAGCGGTCGAGCAAATCGTCGTTTATACGCTTTAATTCTTCGCGCGGCAGAATCGAAAGCAGTTCCCAGCCCAAATCGAGCGTTTCCTCAACCGTACGGTTTACGTTATATCCCTGTGAAACATAGCGCGTTTCAAATTCATCGGCAAAGCGCGCGTAAAGTTTATCCGTGTCGGTCAGCGCCGCTTCTCCGAGGATTGTCATCAGCTCTTTGGCGTCTTTCCCTCTCGCGTAGGCGGCAAACAGCTGATTCATTGTATCGGCGTGATCCTCGCGGGTTTTCCCCGCGCCGATGCCCTTGTCTTTCAGACGGGAAAGCGACGGCAGCACATCGACGGGGGGCGTTACCCCCTTGCGGTAAAGGTCGCGGCTGAGTATTATCTGCCCCTCGGTAATGTACCCCGTAAGATCGGGGATCGGGTGGGTTTTATCGTCTTCCGGCATGGTTAAAATGGGAATAAGGGTTATCGAGCCCTCTTTGCCGCGCAGTCTTCCGGCGCGTTCGTACATTGTCGCGAGGTCGGTGTACATATAACCGGGATAACCGCGCCGCCCCGGGACTTCTTTCCTCGCGGCGGATACTTCGCGCAGCGCGTCGGCGTAGTTGGTAATATCGGTTAAAATAACCAGTACCTGCATATTAAGATCGAACGCGAGATATTCGGCGGCGGTGAGCGCCATGCGCGGAGTGGCTATGCGCTCGATGGCGGGGTCGTTCGCCAGATTTATAAACATTACGGTACGGTCGATGGCGCCCGTCTCTCTGAACGACTGTACGAAGAAATCCGATTCTTCAAATGTGATTCCGACTGCCGCGAAAACCACGGCGAATTTTGTATTGTCGCCCCTTACCGTCGCCTGCCTCGCAATCTGAGCCGCGAGCTGGGCATGCGGCAGACCCGACGCCGAAAATATCGGGAGTTTTTGCCCGCGAACCAGCGTGTTAAGCCCGTCGATTGCCGAAATTCCCGTTTGTATAAATTCCTGCGGATAATTGCGCGCGGCAGGATTCATAGGTGTCCCGTTTATATCGAGGCGTTTTTCGGGGATGATTTCGGGGCCGCCGTCGATAGGGGAACCCAGTCCGTCGAACACACGCGAAAGCATATCCGGCGAAACGGGCAGTTCCATGGATCTGCCGAGGAAACGAACCTTTGACCCTTCGAGATTTATTCCCGCTGCGGAATCGAACAGCTGTACGAGCGCGTTGCCGCCGTCGACCTCAAGTACCTTGCAGCGGCGGATTTCTCCGTTCTGCAATTCGATCTCGCCGAGTTCGTCGTATGTTACATGATCGACATCGCTTATCATCATCAGCGGGCCCGCGACCTCGCGTATCGTTCTGTATTCTTTAGGCATAAATCCTTCTCTCCTCTACCGTTCCGAATCGTCAACCGCCTGCCGCAGTTCTTCCTCAAGCATTGCCATATCCGCCTCGAATACGTGTGCAACCTTTTCCTCCGGCGCGTATTTAAGTCTTCCTATCTTTTCCCTCACGGGAAGTTTTACTATTTTTTCGATATCCGCTCCCTTTTCAAGAGCCTGCGCCGAATGGTCGTAATACATTAAAATCGCGGTCATCATATAATACTGTTTTTCAAGCGATGTATATGTATCGATTTCGTCATAAGCGTTCTGGTGCAGAAAATCCTCGCGGATCGAGCGCGCCGCTTCCATTTTAAGCCTGTCTGACGGTGAGAGCGCGTCCATGCCCACCAGCTTTACTATTTCGTCAAGCTCCGCCTCTTCCTGCAACAGCGCGAGAAAGCGCCCCCGCAAAACGCTCCAGTCGTCCCGCACATTGCGGTTGAACCATTCCTCGAGCGAATCGGCGTAAAGCGAGTAGCTGGTAAGCCAGTTTATCGCGGGGAAATGCCGCTTGTAGGCGAGATCGGCGTCGAGCCCCCAGAACACTTTAACGATGCGAAGGGTCGCCTGCGACACCGGTTCGGAAATATCTCCTCCGGGCGGCGATACCGCGCCGATAACCGAAAGCGCCCCCTCCGTTTCACCGCTGCCGCTTACGATAACGCGCCCCGCGCGCTCGTAAAACTGAGCCAGACGGCTCCCGAGATACGCGGGATAACCCTCCTCGCCCGGCATCTCTTCAAGCCGGCCGGACATTTCCCTCAACGCCTCCGCCCAGCGTGAGGTGGAATCCGCCATAAGCGCCACGGTGTACCCCATATCGCGAAAATACTCGGCTATCGTAACGCCGGTGTAAATCGAAGCTTCGCGCGCCGCGACCGGCATATCCGATGTATTGGCTATCAGCACCGTGCGCTCCATGAGAGAATTGCCGGTACGGGGATCTTTAAGTTCGGGAAACTCGTTAAGCACATCGGTCATTTCGTTGCCGCGCTCTCCGCAGCCGATATAAACTATAATATCCGCCGCCGCCCATTTGGCAAGCTGGTGCTGAACCACGGTTTTACCTGATCCGAAAGGCCCCGGCACGGCCGCGACGCCGCCTTTGGCAAGGGGAAATAAAGTGTCGATAACCCGCTGGCCGGTCGTAAGCAGCACATCGGGGGAGAGTTTGCGTTTGTAGGGGCGCTGAACCCTTACCGGCCACCGCTGCATAAGGGTTATTTCCTTACTCCCTTTTTCCGTTTTTATTACCGCTACCGTTTGGTCAACGGTAAAATCGCCGCCGTTTATCGACTCAACGGTGCCGTCGGCGCCTTTGGGAACCATAATTTTGTGTTTTACGACGGGGGTTTCGTCTACCGTGCCCAGCACATCGCCGTAAACAACACTGTCTCCCGGCTTGACGAGAGGGATAAACGTCCACTTTTTTTCTCTGTCGAGCTTGGGGACGTCGACACCGCGGGTCAGATTGGCGCCGCAAATGTTCATAATTTCACGCAGGGGGCGCTGTATTCCGTCGTAAATTGTCCCGATCAAGCCGGGCCCCAGTTCAACGCTCAGCGGCAGACCTGTTGTTTTCACGGGTTCCCCGGGCCCCAGCCCCGCCGTTTCCTCATAAACCTGAATGGAGGCGCGGTCTTCGTGCATTTCTATAATTTCGCCGATCAGCCGCCGTTCGCTCACGCGAACCACATCGAACATATTCGCGTCCGACATCCCGTCGGCTACAACCAGCGGCCCCGCGACTTTTACTATAGTTCCCGCCATAATCATCAAAGCCTTTCGGTATAATTATTCGTTTAACGGTATATCCGAGCCCACGGCTTTCTCTACCGCCCTGCTTATTCTCGCCATTCCCGCGCCGGTGTTGCCTTTCGAGCCGGGGACGGGTATAACGGCCGGGGAAAAACCGCCGTTCAGTCGTTCCGCCTCGTCTTCGGCGGCGGCAAAAACCTCCTCGGTAACAAACAGCACGGCGTAATCGCCGGCCGCGAGTTTTCTCAGCAGCGACGATGCCGCCTCCTTGTCGGGCTCACACGGATAGCAGTCGAACCCGACGGCCGCAAAACCGCGGATACCGTCGGCGTCGCCGATAACGGCAATTTTACTCATAAGCGTAACACAGCCTTTCGAGAAGCCCGGCCCGGTCGCCGCCGCTGCGGACACACACCGCAATCATTCTGACCGTTTGCAGTTCCGCCTCTTTTTTAAGCACGTACCCGGCGAGCACCTCTTCGCCGGCGGTTATGCGATCCGATTCGCGGGCGATGTTAAGCAAAGCGGCATCCACGAACCCCTCAAACGCGGAGGGGGATTTTTTATAGGCGTCAGCCGCCGCGGCGCCCTGCAAATCGTCTCTCGACGCGAGCAGTTGTAAAACTTCGTCCTTGCCGGAGCGCGCCGCGGCAATAAGCTCTTTCTCCGGGAACCGGGCGCACGGAATTATAACATTTTCCAGGAATCTCTCCGATTTCCCGGTTTTCGCAGCCCTCAGCGCGATTTTTATATTTACAAACGCCGCTTCGGTTTCCGTATAAGATTTAAGCATGGCGATTTTGTAACGAGCCGCCGATGAAATCCGCCTTTCGTAACAGGCGCGGTCAAGTATGCCGTCGCAAAGCTGCGGATCGCCGGTTTCGGCGAGAAGAGCGTATGCCCGCTCCGAGGGCGCCGCAAGGAAATCGGGCAAAACGCCGAAATTGCGTTCTTTAACCGCTTTTTCCGTAAGCCCGCCGCCGACCGTTCCGCGCATGAGCAAATGCTCATAGTCTTTGCCGCCCAAAACGCCTTTTATTACGGTTTTGGCATTGTGAAAATCCCTTTTTTCAAGGAAAATATCGAAAAGTTCTGGCCTCGCGGCAACCGAAAGAGCGTAATCCCACAGTTTGTCGCGTTCGGCGTTAATTAAACCGTCGGAATCCGGGTATGCTTCCGCCGCGGTGCCGTAGCCGTGTTCGCGCAGGAATCTCACCGTTTCGCCGTCGCCTTTTAAGCCGAGCAGCTGTTCGGCTTCCTCGCGGCGAAAAAGCGCGGTTTCTTTCGCCCTCACGCTGCCGACCGAAAACCCCACGGATCTTCGCGGCATATCACATCACCTCGTTTTATCCGAACAGCACCGGGCAGATCCCGTCTTCCAGCCGCTCTCTTCTTTCGCCCGCCAGCGCGGAAAAACTTTCGTTTATTTCGATTTTGCCGTATTTCAGAATAAACCCGCCGCCTTTTATTTCGGTTCCCGACGGGTCAACCGTAAGGTTGAACGCGGATACGGCGCCGGGAAATCCGTCGGGCATCCGCCGTAAATCGGAGGGGTCTAAAAGCATAACCCCTTTTTCGCCGGTGGCGACGCTTTCCGCGGTATGCCGCAAAAGTTCGAAATATTCGTCGGGCGGCAGCGCGGCAAGCCGCTTCAGGGTTTCGTTTACAACATTTTCGACTTCCTCGCGTTTTCTGGCGAGGCAGGCGTTGCGCACCGTGCGTTCCGCGGTGGAAGCCGCGTTTTCCCGCACCGTCGCCGCGCGTTTTTCCGCTTCGGATTTTATCAGGGCGGCTTGCCGCGCGGCGTCGTCTTCGGCGCGCGAAAGGGTTTTCTCTTTTTCCGCTTCCGCCCTGTCGATAATCCGTTTTGCCTCGGCTTCGGCGTCGCTTATAATGCGCGCCGTAAGTTTATCGCGTGTATCCATTATTACATGCCCGCGATTGCGATTACCGAAAGCAGTGAAACGATAAACGAAAGCAGAGCGTAAATTTCTACAAGGGTCGTCGAAACCATCGCTTTGGAGAATTCCGAAGGCTTTTTCGCGGAGAGCGAGATGCCCGCTACCGCCGCTTTGCCCTGAGCGATGCCCGACATCAACCCTCCTATTCCGATAGGCAGGCTTGCCGCGAGGTACAGCCATCCGCGCAGTGTTTCGACCTGCGGAGTGCCCCCCAGAATGCCGATGTTCAGCAGAATCATAAATGTAACGATAAAGCCGTACAGTCCCTGCGTTCCGGGCAGCAGCTCAAGAACCAGCAGTTTGCCGAACATTGACGGATTTTCCGACAGAACGCCCATTCCCGCCTCCGTCGACATTCCCACGCCTTTAATCGATCCTATCCCCGCGAAAGCGGTGGCGATTGCCGCCCCTATCAGCGCAAGCACGGTTCCCAAAGTCATTTTAATCGTCCTCCTTGATTTTTGTGTATTTGCCTTTGTTTGAAAACGGACGGAACGGCCGCCCGCCGCCTTCGTAGAACTTTGAAAACAGTTCCACATATTGCAAACGCAGGGTATGCACATAGGCGCCCAGCGCGTTCAAACCGAAATTTATCAGGTGCCCCGCCACGAAAATCACGAACATAACCAGCATACCGGGAACGCTTCTGCCTCCCAGAGTACTTAACTGGTTGAATACCTGGCTCATCGCGGCGGTGGTCAGCCCCAGCGCCATCAGCCGCGAAAACGACATAAGGTCGCTCGCGTAGCCGGTTATGTCGTACAGGCTTGCGAGGCCCGAAAAAATGCCCTTGAAGCCCTTTTTGCGTATCCCGTTCGCGAAAAGCATTACGACTCCCGTTCCCGCCATAACGACGGCGACGGGTTTAAGAGCGGGGAAAGACATGAATCCCGGAATCGCCGCCACGATACCGAGCAGGATAATTATCCACGAGCCGCTGCCGAGAATCGCCTCCCACGGGTCGCCGCCGCGCCAGATGTTGTAAAGGTTTGCCGCAAGCCCCGTTATTATCTGGCACATACCGAACGCGAGACTCATAACAAGCAGCGTTACCGCCGAGGAGCCCGCCATCGGATCGAAAAGGACGGGAGGAATATTGATTGCGCGGCCGGTCAGCGCCTCGCTTATAACGGGTATGGCGTTCCCGAAGTAACTGCCGAACATCACGCCCCAAAAGCAGGTGGAAATACCGCAGTAAACGAAAAGCATGAGATTGCGGCGCATCTTTTCTTCCGGCTTGAACTTTTTAATCAGGAAGAGCGAACCCAGGATAAGGATAAGACCGTATCCGGCGTCGGAAAGCATGAGCCCGAAAAACAGGTAGTAGAAAAAGCTCATAACCGGGGTGGGGTCGATGTCGCTCCGCGACGGCATGGAATACATTTCGGTTATCCCGGATGCCGGGGCGGTAAAGACGTTGTTGCGCAGTTTAACCGGCGTATCGTCGGTGTCCGCTTTTTCGGCTTCCACAACGGCCGAGAATTTTTCCTCAAGGTCGCGCTTTAACGGGTCGTAATCTTCCGCCGTCACGTATCCCGTAACCGCGAATACATTTTCGGTCTGGTCGAGTTTGCCTATCGTTTCGTATTTTTCGGCGCGGGCGGTAAAATAATCTTCGGCCTGTTCTATTTCGCGCCGGCGCGCCGCGAAAGACGCTATATGTTCCTCAAGGTGTTTTATTTCATTCTCAAGTCGGGTTGTTTCACGGCGCAGATTTTCTATCCGCTCTCCCGCCGTATCGGACGATATAAGCGTCGAACGCGAAAATCCGAGCGAGCGCAGTGCCCTTTCGAATTCTTCCGCGTCGCGGTTCAGGCACAACGCGAAAACAACCGTTTGTTCGGTCGAAATTTTTACCGGTTCGATATAAAATTCCCGGGCAAACTTTTCCGCCACGGCTTCGGTCAGCCGGGGGAGGGTGTATTCGGAAGCGAAGGTGCCCGTAAACGCCGAGGTGGTTTCCGTCCCCGAAAACGAAAGCGGGAGATCCAGCTCCGCGTAAGTTTCATACTGCGGAATAAGCGCGTTGTTCCTGGCGATTTCGGCGCGCTTTTCCGCGATTTCCCGGTAATCGTTTTCGATTTCGCCGCAGAGGCGCACGATTTCGCCGCTGTTCCCGGCGTCTTTTTCAAATTCTTCCGGGGTTATTTCGCGTCTCCCGCGGAAAGAATCGAGCATTCCGCGCTTTTCGGGCGCGTATTCGTCGATTACGGTCAGCGCCCGCTCGGCGTCTTCGGCGTTTCGCCTGAATCCGGACGAAGGGGACTCGGTGTTCTGCCGCGAAAATCCTTCGCGGCATTCCTCTTCCGCTATATCTATTATTTCGCGCCTTTGCAGGTATTCGAGCAGCGGCTTGCGAAAACTCCTGTGCGCGAAAATATCGACTTTCAGCATGGCCGCTTTCGCCATATTGTTTCGCCCTCCTTCCCGGTATATTTTTCGGTAACGCGGATTTAATCCGCGGCGGCTTTCCCGTTTGAAAGCAGAATTTTTTTTGCCTCGGCTACCGCCGGTTCAAGATTTTTTGCGGCTGTTTCCGACAGAGCCGCGGCTTCGGCCGCCGCGCGTCCGGCCGCGGCTTCGGCCGCCGCTTTTGCCCCGTCCGCCGCGCGCTCCGCCGTATGTTCGGATTCGAGATTTGCCTGCCTTTCGGATTCTTTTAATATCGCGGCCGCTTCGGCCTCGGCGCTTTTCGCGATTTCGGCGGCTTTCGTTTCGGCATCGGCTATAATCTCTGCGGCTTTTTTCTCCGCCTCGCGAATTTTTTCGACTGTTGCCGCGGCCATAGCGCACCACGCTCTTTCTTAAAAAAATATATCTTTTATTTTTGGTGTATATTTGTTATAATGAACTGTGCCCAAAGTCTTTACCTGCTATTATACAACATTCCGAACGGATTTTCCACAGTTTTATAAAATTTCTTTCGGCTTTCAAGAGGTTTTTTCGATTATGCTTTTCACCGCGAACGGTTTTAAGATATACTACGATGAAGAGGGCGCGGGCGAACCCGTGGTTTACCTGCACGGCTGGGGCAGCAGTTCCGCCGCTTTCGCCGGTTTGCGCGCGCATCTCAACGGCAGGGGCTTCCGCCAGATAGCTCTCGATTTCCCCGGGTGCGGGCAAAGCCCCCTGCCGGGCAGACCTCTTTCGCTGGAAGATTACGCCGGGGTTGTACTGTCGCTTTTGCGGTTCCTCAACGCCGAAGACGCGGTTCTGTGCGGGCATTCCAACGGCGGACGGGTGGCGCTGTTCCTGGCGGGAACCGGCATGCTGAAGCCGAAAAAGCTGATTTTGCTCGACGCGGCGGGGCTGAAACCGAAAAAAAGCCTGAAAACGAAAGTTAAGGTCTGCTGTTTTAAGGCGGCGAAAAAAGTTTTAACATTGCCGGGATTGCGCAACCGTACCGAAGGCGCGTTAAACAGGCTGCGCGGGGTTTTCGGATCGGCGGATTATAATTCCGCGCCGGAGGTTATGCGGAAAACGCTTGTCGGGCTTGTGAACCGCGATATTCGCGACATTCTGCCCCGCGTTGCCGCCCCCACTCTGCTAATCTGGGGCGAGAACGACGATGCCACCCCGCTTTATATGGCGAAGACGATCGAGAGTATGATCCCGGATTGCGGGCTTTGCGTAATACCCGGCGCGGGGCATTGGTGCTTTACGGAAAAACCCGCCGCCGTCTATCCGATTTTCGACAGTTTTTTGGGGTGATGATTTGATAGCTGTCCGCGCGGTTGTAATTTTATCGCTCGGGGTGTCGGGAATATTCGCGTCGCTGTACCATTTGCAGATGCTGCAGCAGAACGGCTACTATCCCTCGCGCTACATACGTTGGCTTAAAAAATCGTTTTCGCCGAAATTTTCGGTGGCCGTCGCGGCCGCCGCGATATGGGTCGTTATCTGTTTCCTGCCGCGGGGGGTCGCGCGTGTGCTGCTGCCGGCGGCATCGGCGCTGACCCTTCTGCGGATTCCGATCGCCGTGAACAAACAGAAAAAATCCGTGAAAAGACTTGTCTTTACTTCAAGGGTCAAGCGGCTCGCGGCCGGCGAGGCGGCAATCTACCTTGCCCTGTTCGCGCTGTCGTTCGCCGTGCCGGAAAGAGCCGCCCTTATTGCCGCGGCGGCGGTGTCGTTTTTCCCGCCGGTTCCCGTTCTGGCGGCGTGGGGGTTGCTGTATCCCGCCGAACGCTGCGTGTACCGCCGTTATGTAAACGACGCGCGCCGCCGCCTGCGCGGGATGCCGGGGCTTACGGTGATCGGCGTTACGGGAAGTTACGGCAAAACCGGGACAAAAAATATGCTCGGCAGGATGCTCGGCGAAAAATACAATACGCTTATCACCCCGGAAAGTTACAACACGCCTATGGGAGTGGTAAAAACGGTGCGCGGGTCGCTTACCCCGGAAACGCAGATTTTCGTCTGCGAAATGGGGGCGAGAAATCCCGGCGATATTAAAAAGCTCTGTGAAATCGTCGACCCGGATATAGGCATAATAACTTCGGTGGGCCCTCAGCATCTTGAAACATTCGGCAGTATCGAAAATGTTCTGGCGACGAAACTCGAACTTGCCGACTGGATCCTCGCGAAGGGCGGGCGCGTTTACATAAACGGCGATAACGGGTATTTGAGAACCGTTGCCGGCAGAGCCGGAGTTGTTACCTACGGCGAAAGCGGAGACTGCGACTGTAAAATAGCGTCGGTAACGGCGTCGAAAGAGGGCGCGGCGTTAACTCTCGAAAAAGGCGGCGCCGAAATAAAGCTCGAAACGAAACTTCTCGGAAGGCACAACGCGCTCAATCTGGCGGGAGCGGCGGCGGCGGCGCTCGATTTGCGGGTGCCGGAAAGCGGCGTAAAATACGCCGCCTCCACGCTTAAACCCGTGCCGCACAGGCTGGAACCGAAACCGTATTCGGGAGGATCGCTGCTAATCGACGACGCATACAACTCGAATCCCGAGGGCGCCGCCGAGGCGATGCGGGTACTCGGTACTTTCGGGGGAATGAAAAAGATAGCGGTAACGCCCGGACTGGTGGAACTCGGGAAAGACGAGTACGCCTACAACCGCCGGCTTGGCGAGCAGGCCGCCGCGGTCTGCGATATACTTATATTGGTCGGGGAAACGCGCGCCGTGCCGATAAAGGAAGGCGCACTCGCCGCCGGTTTTGACGGTGAAAAGATTCACATCGTTCCCACTTTTATGAAAGCGGCGGAACTTTTGCGAACCCTTTGCGACGGCAATACGGCGGTGCTGATTGAGAACGATTTGCCGGATGTATATGTATGAGGAGGCGGTTTTGTGAAACCGTGTATGGCCGTGCTGTTCGGAGGCGCTTCGGTAGAGCACGAGATTTCGATTATTTCCGCGGTGCAGGCGATGAACGCCGTAAACCGCGAGCATTTTGATGTCGTCCCCGTTTATATTACCAAAGACAGGGAATTGTATTCGGGAGCGGATATGTTCGATATTGCGTCTTTCAGGAATATTCCCGAACTGCTTTCGCACAGCAAACACATAACGCTTTCGCGCGAGGGCGGCAGGGTGTATATGAAATACGCCGATTTCAAAGCGTTCGGGAAATACCGGCCGGTGCAGATTGATATAGCGCTCCCCGCGGTTCACGGCACCAACTGCGAAGACGGGACCGTGGCGGGTTATCTCGAAATGCTCGGGCTTCCGTATATCGGGAGCGACCCGCTCGCGGCTTCGATAAGTATGGATAAAGCCGTTACGAAATCGGTGCTGCGCGAGGCGGGGCTGCCGGTTCTCCCCTGTGTTACCGTTTCTTCGCGGGAGGCGTTGACGGATACCGTCGGCACCGCGGAGAAGATCGGGGAATCCGTGGGCTATCCGCTTATAATAAAGCCGGTGAACGCCGGATCAAGCGTGGGAATATCGAAGGTAGACGGCGCCGACCGGCTAAAAGAGGCCGTCCGCCTCGCGTGTTCGTTTTCCGGCGAGATACTTGCCGAAAAGGCCGTTACGCCTCTGCGTGAAATAAACTGTTCGGTTATGGGAGAGGGCGCCGACTGCGAGGCTTCGCTGCTTGAAGAACCGTTTATGAAAGATGAAATTCTGTCGTATGACGATAAATACCGGTCGGGAGAAAAAGGCATGGCTTCACAGGGGCGCAAATGCCCGGCGGATCTTGCCCCGGCAAAAACGGAGGAAATACGGGAACTCGCGAAGCGGGCTTTCGCGGCGATTAAGGCGTCGGGGGTGGCAAGGGTCGATTTCCTGCTCGACGGCAATGAAAAAGTGTATATTAACGAGATAAACACCATACCGGGGTCGCTGTCGTTCTATCTGTGGGAACCGGCGGGTATTCCGTACCCCGAACTGATCGACAGACTGGCCGACATCGCTTTTAAGCGCCGCCGGGATCGCGAGCGCATCCTTTCAACCATCGACAGCAACATTCTTTCGGAGAATGCTTTTTCGTTCGGTAAAGCCGGCAAAACCGGCGGCAAATACGGCGGGTAGACCGTTGCGGCGCACCGCCCGGAGATTGCGCTTTTCGGGAGTAAACGGCGAAAAGCCGAAGCGCGGCTTAACCGTGCAACATAAAACAACGCAAGGCAGGTGGAACCGATGTTTCGCGTAAAGGCTGCCGACGGCAGGGCGCGACGCGGGGAATTCGTAACGGTACACGGGACCGTACAGACCCCCGCGTTTATGAATGTCGCCACCGCCGCGGCCGTAAAAGGCGGCGTGTCGGCGCATGATTTGGAAGAGCTCGGGTGCGGCATTATGCTGTCGAACACCTATCATCTGCATGTCCGCCCCGGTGATGAGCTTGTGCGGGAAATGGGCGGTATCCGCAAATTTACCGGATGGAACGGGCCGGTGCTCACCGACAGCGGCGGATTTCAGGTATTTTCCCTCGCAAAACTGCGGAAAATCGACGAAGCGGGGGTTACTTTCGCCTCGCATATCGACGGGCGCCGTATTTTCATGGGACCCGAGGAGAGCATGAGGATACAGTCGAATCTCGGCTCCACCGTGGCGATGGCGTTCGACGAATGTGTGGAGAATCCCGCCGAATACGGTTACGCGGCGGATTCCTGCAAAAGAACCGCGCGGTGGGCGGCGCGCTGCAAGGCGGAGATAGCGCGGCTGAATTCGCTTGAAGGAACCGTGAACCCCGATCAGATGCTGTTCGGGATAAACCAGGGATGCACATTCGCCGATTTGCGGGAGGAGAATATGCGCGAAATAGCCGATCTCGATTTAGACGGCTACGCCATAGGCGGCCTCGCTGTCGGGGAACCCGCGGAAGTAATGTATGAAATGATAGATACGGTAGAGCCGCTTATGCCGGCGGACAAACCCCGTTATTTAATGGGCGTCGGCACGCCGGTTAATATTCTGGAGGGTGTTTCGCGGGGCATCGATCTGTTCGACTGCGTTATGCCGAGCCGCAACGCCCGCCACGGTCATCTGTTTACGAAAGCGGGCATAATCAACCTTAACAATGAAAAATACGCCCGCGATCCGTCGCCGATCGACGGGAACTGTTCCTGCCCCGTCTGCGGGCGCTATTCGCGGGCCTACCTCAGGCATCTGTTAAAGAGCGGCGAGATGCTTTACTGCCGTCTCGCCGTTATGCACAATCTTTATTTTTACAACAATCTTATGTCGGAAATACGCGCCGCGATCGAATCGGGAACTTTCGCGGAGTATAAAAAGGCGAATATCGAAATTATCGGGCGCCGTGTTTAGCGCGGGATAATTTCTCCGTTCTCGCCGTACCGTAGCCCGTCTGTGAGTTTTATGCCGCCGTCTTCGAAAACGAAGACCGCTTCCGCTCCTTTCGATTTTAACAGGTCGCAGCCGGAATCGTAGCCTTTGACATAAACCGCCGTGGAAAGAAAATCCGCGAGGGTGGAATCTCCGCATATGACCGTTACGCCGAGCAGGTCGTTATCCGCGGGATAACCGGTTTTCGGGTCCAATATATGGTGATACCGTTTGCCGTTCAGTGTGAAATATCTTTCGTAACACCCGGAAGTGACAACGGCCCCTCCGTCTACCGATACGGTCGCCAGGATCCCGTTTGACGTATACGGCTTTTTTATTCCTATTTTGAATTTGCCGGCGCCGACGCAGCAGATATTTCCGCCCAGATCGATTACGGCGCGGCCTACTTTCTCCGACAGAAGATATTCTTTCATCTTATCCGCGATGTATCCTTTCGCGATCCCCCCAAGATCGAGGCCCGCGCCGTTCGCCGCGGTAACGGTGTTTCCGTCGATCGTGATGTTGCGGCAGCCAACTTTCCGCAACGCTTCGGCGAGTGCCGCGGGATCCGGCAGTTTCGGATCTTCCGCCGAAAAATCCCAAAGCAGTTTTACGGGGTAGATTGTGGGGTCGAACGCGCCCCCGCTTTCCTCCGACAGTTCCAGCGCCGCGCGCAGCAGTTCGGCGGTATCGCCGCTGACTTCCGTCGGTCTGCCGCCGGAACGGTTAATTTCGGCAATGTCTCCGTTTTCGCCGTTTATTCCGAGCATTTCACCGTATTTTTCGCATACGGAGAAACATCCGTCGAGGATCCGTTCGCTCCCGCCTTCGTAAAGCGTTACCGTAACGGCGGTGTCGAGCA
The DNA here is from genome assembly GCA_964602735.1 of uncultured Eubacteriales bacterium. Classification (GTDB taxonomy): domain Bacteria; phylum Bacillota; class Clostridia; order Oscillospirales; family Acutalibacteraceae; genus CAZRRV01. The sequence goes on along the minus strand of CAZRRV010000005.1, from coordinate 34,380 downwards.
TGAATTTTGTCGCCGAAAAATTTTTCGGGTTATCCGAGCAGCCGGAAAGCGATGCCGTAAAAACCAAAACGGCAATCAACAGGGAAAGCGGTTTTTTCATCGCGGAACCTTTCTGTAATTATTTAATATGCGGGGCGGTACGGGAAGTTTGCGTCATATTATAAAAAAAGGCGATATAATTTTAGCCGCGGCGATTATTGCCGTCGCGCTCGCGGGCGGGTTTTTGATGTTCAACAAGCCGGCCGCCGGCAAAACCGTTACAATACAGGTGGGCGACGAGGTTTACGGGGAATATCCGCTCGGCAAAAACATAACGGTAAAGCTGGAACACAACACCGTTGTGATAAAAAACGGCGAAGTTCGTATCAGCGAGGCCGACTGCCCCGACCGGGTATGCGTGAATACCGGCGGCATAAGCAAAGCGGGCGAGCGGATAATCTGCCTGCCGAATTCCGTAATAGTCGAGGTACGGTAATGTGAAAAAAGTGTCGTTTTACGGCCTGCTGCTCGCTTTCGGGTTGGTGCTGTCGTATGTCGAATCGCTGATACCGTTGGATTTTATAATTCCGGGCATAAAACTGGGCCTGGCAAATTTTATCGTGGTGCTCCTTTTATACCGCGCCGGCGCGGGCACGGCGCTGTTTATAAATATTGTCCGCATTGTAATATCGGGTCTTCTCTTCGGCAATGTTATGTCGTTCTGGTACGCTGTCGCGGGCGGGCTGTTCAGTTTCGCCGTGATGGTGTTGTGCAAAAGGTTCAAATGTTTCTCGCCGGTGGGGGTAAGCCTTGCGGGAGGCGCTGCTCATCAGGCGGGGCAGGTCGCGGCGGCGGCCGCGGTTTTGCGGACGACCGCCGTGTTCGGCGTTTTGCCGGTACTGCTTGCGGCGGGTGTTCTCTGCGGCGCCGTTACGGGGTTCCTCGCGGCGGCGGTAAACATACGGCTCGGGAACAGGGGAATATGATATGGGATTTATCGAGGAATACAAACGGCTTGAACGGCTTTACCGCGATATGACGGGGGAGGAAAAACCCGTAACCGCGTATATCGACGAAATGGAAAGCATCGGCGACGGCGCAAAGTATGTAAGCGGCTGGGATGAAGATTTAAGAATGCTTAAACACTGCCGCTGGGCGCGCAACAGAATCGTTCACGACCCGGGATGTACCGAGGAGAATACCTGCGACCCCGGAGATGCCGAGAATATAAGGCGTTTCTATTCAAGACTTTTTTCGGGGCAGGATCCGCTTACGCTTTACCGTTCCGCCCGCCGGAATACAAACCGAAACCGCGGGGTCGGTGTGCGGCAGAA
>CAZRRV010000005.1:13776-32967 GCA_964602735.1 uncultured Eubacteriales bacterium | reverse complement strand
GCCGGGAAAGCGCCGAAAGGCAACACCGGGTGCATAATCGCGGCCGTAATATTCGCCGTGATTGCGGTAGCGGGGATTATAACTGCCGCGATATTGCTCTGAACGGTTCGGGCGGTACAAACTAATTCCCCGCCGTCGCGGGTGCGCGGCAGCGGCCGCGCGGAGTACGGCGGTTCAACGAAGATCGCCGTTGTAAACGGTGCGTTCTCCGCCTATGTACTTCGGTCTTGTGCGGGCGGCGGTAACCCTCGCCATTCCGATTTGCCCGTTCTTAAGCCTTACGGGCACCGCGACTTCCTTAAGATGCATACCTATAAGCGTTTCGCCGATGTCGATTCCCGCGTCGGCTCTTATTTTTTCGATTACCACCGGGTCGCGCATGGAACCGTAAACCGAGGCGGCGAACGAACCTCCCGCTTTTTCCCGCGGGACGGCGTTCACCGGTTCCGCGAGGGGAACCGCCGCCCTTTCCGTAACCACCGCCCGGTTCAGATGCTCGCAGCACTGCGCCGCGAGGTATATGCCATTTTCCGAAAGCAGGGGAGCCATAGCGGCATAAACCGCTTTACCGACCGAAATATCGGAACCGGTCCCTATTGTTTTGCCCGTAATTTCACTGGTACTGCACCCCACTATTAAAATCGCGCCGGGGCGGAGTTTCGCGATCCCGATAAGTTCGTAAACCGCGGCCCGCGTCTGTTCCTTGATCAAATCAATCGAAATGTTCATTTTCCCAAACCGTCATACTTTCCCCCGTCGCACAGGGCGCGAACGGCATCGGCGACCGGCTGTTTGTCTTCGCGGTAGGTAACGCCGTACCACCTGTCGTCGGTAGGCAGAACGGCGACCGTTTTTCTGTTTGTGACGATAAGCCGGTTCACAACCGACGGCAGGAAGAACTCGGCTTTTTCGTCGCCGCCGTGTTCGCGCAGGAAAGCCGCGAAATCCGTTTCGAGCTCCCCGAAAATATCCGGGGTAAATCCCCACATATTCATCGAAACAACCGTGTCGGGAGACATTTTTACGGTGCCGCCGTCGGTAACGGCGTTGCAGTTCCCGTCGATTTTACCGTATTCCGTAACGCCGCGCAAAAAGCCGTTTTCAACATCGCATACCCCGCGCGAGACGGTTCCGTTTTCTGTAACGGTATTGCCGAGCCGGTAGCCCACCATGCAATATCCGGCTTTTTCTTTCAAATGGGAGTAAATGCTTTTGTAACCCGAGGAGCCGTAAAAATCATCCGCGTTTATCACCGCGAACGGCTCTTTTACGACATCTTTGCAGCATAAAACCGCCTGCCCCGTGCCCCACGGTTTCTTCCTGCCGGGTGGAACGGTGAATCCGCGCGGGATATTGTCAAGCTCCTGGAACACATATTCGGTTCGGATCGTTTTTTCCACCCGTTTGCCGACTGTTTCTCGAAAATCCTTCTCGATTTCCTTTTTAATGATAAAAACAACCTTGTCGAAGCCCGCCTTTTTCGCGTCGTACACGGAATAGTCCAATATCGCCTCCCCGTGAGCGCCTACGGGTTCGATTTGTTTCAGCCCGCCGAAGCGGCTCCCCATGCCCGCGGCCATAACCGCCAGCGTTGCGTGAAAACCCATTTTCATTTCTCCTTCCCGCCCCGTCTGCCGCGAATTTCCGCAATTCGCGACAATTCCGGGTAACTCGCGTACAACGGCGACGCGCGCGGCATTGCCGCCGATACGGCCCGCTTGTATTATAATACGTAATTTTGCGAAAGTACAGTGAAAAAAACGGCGGATCGGGTTTCGGTTTGGCGGTTTATATTAACTGTTGCATTTTTTGCCGGGAGAGGGTAAAATAACGGTGCGGGAAAACCCGCGCGGACAGTTTATTTTTTTGCGGGGCATGATTGATTATGAAAACGAAAGCGGTGCGCCTGTACGGGGCGCGGGATTTGCGTACGGAGGAATTTGAACTCCCGGAAATAAAAGACGATGAAATTCTCGTTAAAGTGGTTTCCGACAGTATCTGTATGTCAACATACAAATGCGCGACGCTCGGGGCACGGCACAAAAGGGTGCCGCGGAACGTTGATACGCATCCCGTAATTACCGGGCATGAGTTCTCGGGGGATATAGTAAAAGTCGGGAAAGCGCATGAAAAGAAATTCCGCCCGGGAATGAAGTTTGCCATACAGCCCGCCCTGAATTACAAGGGGAGCATGGCGTCTCCGGGCTATTCATACGAATTTTGCGGGGGCGACGCGACCTACTGCATTATCCCGCCCGAGGTGATGGAACTCGGCTGCCTGCTTGAATATACGGGGGAAAGCTACTATGAGGCGTCGCTGGCCGAACCGATGTCGTGCAACATCGGCGCGTTCCACGCCTGCTACCATACCGATATGGGAGTGTACACCCATAAAATGGGCACGAAGCCCGGCGGCGCCGTGGCGCTGTTGGCGGCGGCGGGCCCGATGGGGCTCGGAGCGCTCGATTATGCGCTGAACGGGCCGGTGCGGCACAGCCTTGTTACCGTAACCGACGTCAACGCGGCGCGGCTGAACAGAGCCGGGCGCTTCTTTTCCTCCGAAAAGGCCGCCGAAGCCGGTACCCGTCTCGAACTGGTCAATACCTCGGGTATCGCGAACATACCGGAATATCTCAAGTCCCTGAACGGCGGCAGAGGATACGACGATGTGTTTGTTTACGCTCCGATACCGTCTGTTGTCGAAACGGCGTCTTCGATACTCGGAAGAGACGGCTGCCTGAATTTTTTTGCGGGTCCCACCGATTCCGAACTTTCCGCAAAGATAAATATGTACGATATTCATTATAACTCGACTCATGTTTTGGGCACCACCGGCGGGAATACCGACGATATTAAGGAGTCGCTTGACCTGTCGGCCTCGGGGAAAATAAATCCCGCGGTTATGGTAACTCACATAGGCGGGCTCGACTGCGCGGCCGAAACCACCCTCAACCTGCCGGAAATTCCCGGCGGGAAAAAGCTTATTTACACCCATGTAAATATGCCGCTTACCGCCATCGAAGATTTTCCGCGGCTCGGAGAAAACGACCCGTTCTTTGCCCGGCTCGCCGAAATTTGCGACGCCGCCGGGGGCTTGTGGTGCGCCGGGGCGGAAAAATATCTGCTCGCCGAAAAAGCCATATAATCCGGCGCGGGGTTTTCCGGGATTCCGCCGTCGGCAAAAAACACTTGCATTTGCCGATTATGTGTGATAATATAACTGTTACGGATTCAAATTCGTACAATCGGTTGCGCCGTTACCTTATCGGCGGCTTTCGCGCTTATGAGCGCGGAAGCGGGCGTTCCTCTGCCGGCGCGGAATATCGTCCGCGCGAAAAGTGTTACGAACGCCCGAAAAATTAAGGAGGAAATTTTGATGGATATGTTAAACACAATTACCGCCGGGGCGTTGAAAGAAAATCCGCCGGTAATGCGGATAGGCGACACGGTACGTGTCCATGTAAAAATCCGCGAAGGCGAGCGCGAACGCATTCAGGTGTTCGAGGGCATTGTGATAGCCATGAACGGGAGCGGCGTTTCGGCGTCGTTTACCGTCCGCAGGGTTTCCTACGGGGTAGGGGTCGAACGGGTATTCCCGGTTCATTCTCCCAATGTCGCGAAGGTCGAAACGGTTCGAAAAGGCCGGGTGAGACGCGCAAAACTTTACTATCTGCGCGATAAAGTGGGCAAGGCCGCGAAAGTTAAAGAAAAAATCTGATTTACCGGGACAAGGCCGCTTGTCCCTTTTATTTACCCGCCGCCCGACGGCGGATAACGGTTACGGGAGTATGTTATGGAAAACGGGGAAAACGTGCCTCGCAAAAGGCCGCCGCTTTTTGTCGAGGCGTTCGACTGGATTGATTCGATTGTTTTCGCGGTGATTATTATGATAACCGTGTTTACATTTGTGTTCCGTATTGTGGGAATACGGGGCGAATCGATGGAAGATACGGTGCTGGAGGGGGATAAAGTAATGATCTCCCGCCTGTTTTATCATCCCGAAAACGGAGACATCGTCGTAATATCGCGCGATCATTACAACACTCCCGGGCGACCGGCCGAGGGCAGCGAGCCCATAATCAAGCGGGTTATCGCAACGGAGGGGCAGACGGTCGATATTGATTTCGAAGAGGGCGTCGTTTATGTCGACGGCGAAGCGCTCGACGAACCGTATACGAAAACCCCGACCCACCGTCAGGACGATGTGGAGTTCCCCCTTACCGTAAAAAAAGGCTGTGTTTTTGTTCTCGGAGACAATCGCGCCGTGTCGAAAGACAGCCGGGATTCGGGCATCGGTCAGGTAAATGTTAAATATATACTCGGCAGGGTCGTGCTTCGCATATTCCCCTTTAACAGGTTCGGGCGTGTGGCATGAGCGGCGAAAACGTTAACGTTCAATGGTTCCCCGGGCATATGTCGAAAGCGAAGCGGCAGATAGAGAAATATTTATCGCTTTGCGACGCATATATAAAAGTTCTCGACGCCCGGGTGCCGCGCAGCAGTTCCGGCGCGGAAATATTCCCGGCGGGCGGCACCAAACCCGTTATATACGTGTTAAACAAGTGCGATTTGGCTGACGGCGGCGCCACGGAACTGTGGATACGCCGCTTTCGGGAAGAGGGGAAAACCGCCTTCGCCGTCGACAGCCGCGCGGGCAAAGGTATCGGCGGCCCTGTACGCGAACTGAAGCGCCTTTCCGGCGGGAAAAGCGGCAACGGGGCGGGCGGAAAACCGTTCCGCGTTATGGTGCTCGGAATACCGAATGTAGGGAAATCGTCGCTTATAAACCGGCTGCCGGGCGGAGCCGCGGCAAAGGTTGAAAACCGACCCGGCGTTACGCGGGGGAATCAGTGGTTCCGAATCGGCGACGGTCTTGAAATGCTTGATACTCCCGGGATCCTAAGCCCCAAATTCGACGATAAATCGGCGGGGGAGAATCTGGCGTTCGTCGGCGCCGTCAGGGATTCGGTTCTGGATACCGAGGCGCTGGCCTGCCGTTTGGCGGAACTGCTTACGGAGGGCGGCTACGGGCGGATGCTGGCGGAGCGTTACGCGCTCCCGTCGCCTCCCGGCACCGCCGGCGAACTGCTCGACGGGATTGGCAGAAAGCGGTGCGCCCTCCTGCGGGGAGGAAAGATCGATACCGAACGGGCGGCGGCTGTACTGCTGAACGATTTCCGCGCCGGGAAAACGGGGAGAATAACACTGGAGTTGCCGCGCGATGCCGAATGAGGAATACGAAATCCGCGCGAGAGCCGCGGGATATGCCGCCGTCTGCGGCGTGGACGAGGCGGGCAGGGGGCCGCTTGCGGGGCCGGTTTGCGCCGCCGCCGTCATACTGCCCGCCGGTCTGGTGATCGGGGGCTTGGACGATTCGAAAAAACTTTCCGCAAAAAAGCGGGAGGCGCTGTTCCCGGTGATAACCGGGGCGGCGACGGCTTACGGTATCGCGTTCGCGGGCGTTGAAGAAATCGAAAACACAAATATCTTAAACGCCACCTTCACCGCGATGAACCGTGCGATAAAAAAACTTTCTCCGCCCGCCGATTACGCTTTGATCGACGGCAACCGTTTCCCTGACGGCTGCCCTGTCTGCGGCCTGGCGGTAGTCCGCGGCGACGCGACCGTAAATTCGATAGCCGCCGCCTCGATACTGGCGAAAGTAACGAGGGACCGGCTTATGCGCGAACTGGATAAGGAATATCCGGTGTACGGGTTTGCCCGCCACGCGGGTTACGGAACGAAAGAGCATATAGCGGCGATTTTGAAATACGGCCCGTCCCCGGTGCACCGTATGTCTTTTCTGAAAAAAATTCTCGTGCACGGCGGAGAAAGCCGCGAATAATATTCCGTAAAAATATTTGCGGGCATTATAAAACGCTCTGCGGGGAATGAGTTCGCGCGGGTTTTACATACTTTTTCGCCGGGATTGCCGCGTATGCACGGCGGGTTTGCCGCACCGTGCGTAAAAGCAACACCGCCGGGCGGCCGGCTGCCGCCTTTGCCGCTCATCTACGGGTGTCTTTTCCGTCGTATATTACCAAAATCCTCGCGAATACAAAAGTATTCCCCGCGTTTTTTGCTTTCTCCCGGCAAAAAATCCGCTACCGAATCCGAACGGCAGTCTTTGTGCGGTATTGCCCGAATAATCAGACGCCGCTTTCTCGCGGCGCCGCGAAAGGAGGCGGGAACGCGCGCGTATGAACAAAAAGAAGATAATCGGCGACAGCGGCGAGGAGTTTGTGGCAGGGCGGCTTCAAGACGGGGGCTTTGCCATCGCCGAAAGGAATTATCGCAGCCGTTACGGGGAAATAGATATAATAGCCGAGAATGGGCAACTTATCCTGTTTGTGGAGGTAAAGCTCAGATCGAGCGGAGCGATAGCGGCTCCGCGCGAATTTGTAGATCGGCGAAAACGGCAGCGCATAATCGCCACGGCCGGCTGCTATATATCGCAAACCGAGACAAAACTGCAGCCGAGGTTCGACGTCGCGGAGGTATACGCGACCGAAAACGGCTATAAACTTAATTACATACCCGACGCGTTCGACGCCGAGGGAAACTGACTTCGGGGGAAAAGAAAATGGTTTATTACAGTACACGGAACAATTTGAAGGGCGTGCCGTCCGCGGCGGCAATCTGCGAGGGGATTTCTCCCGAGGGCGGGCTTTTCGTACCCGAAACGATACCCGCGATCGGCGCGGAGGAATTTGCCGCTTTGCGAAATTCGGATTACCGCGGGCGGGCCTCCGCGGTTTTGAAAAAGTACCTCACGGATTTCACCGATGAGGAAATAGACGGCTGTGTCGGCTCGGCGTACGGAGAAAATTTTGAAAACGGCGAGCCCGCGCCGCTTGTGAAAATCGGCGATAAGTTTTATGTTACGGAACTTTGGCACGGGCCCACCTGCGCGTTTAAGGATCTGGCGCTTCAGCTGCTGCCCCGGCTTTTAACCGCGGCGTCGGGGAAGGCCGGCGGCGGGAGGAAATCGCTGATTCTGGTGGCGACATCGGGAGACACGGGAAAAGCGGCGCTGGAGGGGTTCCGCGATGTACCCGGCACCGAAGTTATGGTTTTTTACCCCGCCGAGGGGGTAAGCGCGATGCAAAAACTGCAGATGTGCACCCAAAGCGGGGAAAATGTTTATGTCTGCGGAATAAACGGAAATTTCGACGACGCGCAGACCGCGGTTAAACGGATGTTTACCGACCCCGTAATGATAAGCCGTGTCGCCGGGAGGAATATGCGGTTTTCAAGCGCGAATTCCATAAACTGGGGAAGGCTCGTGCCGCAGATCGTTTACTATGTTTCGACGTACTGCGACCTTGCGAACCGCGGCGAGGACTTATCCGACGGGTTTGACGTCGCCGTGCCGACGGGAAATTTCGGCAACATTCTCGCGGCGTATTACGCGAAACGGTCGGGTGTTCCGATAAAGCGGCTGATTTGCGCCTCGAACAAAAACCGGGTGCTTACCGACTTTATGCATACCGGAACATATTCCCGCAACCGCGAGTTTTACAAAACCTGCTCTCCGTCGATGGACATTCTGGTATCGAGCAATCTCGAAAGAATGCTCTACGAACTTTGCGGGCACGACTGCGAGCGGGTCGCAGACATGCAGAAGAGTCTCGCGGAAACCGGGGAATTTACCGTCGGCTCCGATGTGTCGGAATCGATGAAAGAAATATTTTACGCCGGCAGCCGCGACGATGAGCAAACGCTTGAAATCATACGCCGCTTTTACCGCGAACGCGGCTATCTCGCCGATACCCATACCGCCGTTGCGCTTGGCGTCTGTGAAGATTATATTAAAAACGAACGGGCCGATCGCCCCGTTGTCGTTATGTCGACCGCGAGCCCGTATAAATTCGCTCCGGCGGTGCTGAAAGCGATTACCGGCGAAACCGTACGGGGCGACGAGTTCGACGCGATCCGGGAATTGCACAATCTTACCGGCAAACCCGTTCCCGCGCCGCTCTCGTCGCTTAAAAACCGCGATATAAGATTCGGCGATGTATGCGAAAAAGAGGAAATACCCGATACGGTGCTCGCCAATCTGTAACCGCGGCGGGAGGGTGCGTAATGTCGATATTCGCCGTTTCCGATTTGCATCTGTCTCTCGGAGTTGACAAGCCGATGGACAAGTTCCGCGGGTGGGAGAACTATGTGGAGAGACTGGAGCGGAACTGGCAGAGATGTGTGGGGGAAAACGACACGGTCGTTATCCCCGGCGATTTTTCGTGGGGTATGAAAATCGAGGAGACCCTGCCGGATTTTCGCTTTCTCGACGGGCTGAACGGTAAAAAAATCCTTTTCAAGGGCAACCATGACCTGTGGTGGAGCACCGCGAACAAGATGGACGGGTTCTTCGCGGAGAACGGCATAAAAAGCGTTACCCTGCTTCATAACAAGATTTACGAGACGGAGGAGTATTGCGTTTGCGGGACCCGGGGCTGGGCGGCCGACGGGGGAGAGAACCGGAAGATTCTCGCCCGCGAGGCTCTGCGGCTGGAATATGCCCTTTCGCTTGCGGACGGTACCGGCAAAAAGCGTCTTGTCTTTCTGCATTATCCCCCGGTTTGCGGAAATACGGTTTGCGAGGAGATTTTTTCCGTTATTAAAAAGCATAATGTCGACACCGTGTATTACGGTCATATCCATAACACGGGGCGGAATTTACCGCCGGGCGAATATGAGGGAGTGGCTCTGCGGCTTGTGTCCGCCGATTTTCTGAATTTCACTCCCCTGTGCATCGCCCGGTGAGGCGGAGCCGGCGCCGCTTTTTGCCGGTTGCAAAACACGGTCGTTTGTGATAGAATGTACGGGGTTTCGGTTGGCCGGCAATGCGGTATAAATTACGGCGGGCATTGCCGATGTTAAAAGCAGACCACGGGAGGTGCTTTTTATGAGCGAGATCTACAGGGGATCCGACCACGATCCGTTTGACGACGACGATTTCGACTTTGATGTTAAAGAATACCGTAAAATGTACAATCAAAGCAAGCGCGGAGCGAATAAAAGCGCGCGCGACGGCGGCGATCACGGGTCGCGCGGGAGAACCGGGAACGGCGGGAAAGGAAAAAAGAAAGAGCATAAAGGGCGGCACATATTCGGCAGAGTTGTGCTGTCGATGTTTCTGGTAGTGGTTATAACCGTGTGCCTGGTTGTGGGCTCGGTTCTGGTTTACGCGTTTAATTTTGTTGATTCCACGATGTCGGAAAACCTCGATCACCTGACTATGAATTTTACAACCACCGTTTATGTTCAAAACGAGCGGACGGGCGAATGGGAGGAACTTCAGCGGCTGCACGGCGGCGAAAACCGGATATGGATTTCGCTGGAAGAAATGCCGCAGAATTTGCAGAACGCCTTTATCGCCATTGAAGACAAGCGTTTCGCCGACCATAACGGCGTCGACTGGAAAAGAACCTTCTCCGCGTTCGCTAACCTGTTCCTCCATTTTTACAGTTCCAATCAGGGAGGATCGACGATAACCCAGCAGCTTGTTAAAAATTTAACGGGAGACAAAAAAACCGACGCCATGCGCAAAATACGCGAAATTATGCGCGCCAGATATTTGGAAATACACTATTCGAAAGAAACAATACTCGAATGTTATCTGAACATAGTGCCGCTGGCACACGGGATAAGCGGGGTTGAAGTCGCGGCGAACTATTATTTCGGGAAATCCGCAAACGAGCTTTCTCTCGTGGAGTGCGCAAGCCTCGCGGGTATGGCGAGAAATCCCGAGGGGTACCGCCCGGATTTGAACCCGGAGGAAAACAAAAAACGCCGCAACACGGTTCTCTATGAGATGCTCGATCAGGGCTATATTTCGCAAAAAGAGTATAACGGAGCAATAAAAGAGGATTTGGAGATTGTAGCGAAAGACAACGAGAAAGAACAGCAGATAAACTCCTATTTCGTAGACGCGTTGATCGACGAGGTTATCTCCGATCTTTCAAAAACCTATAATTACGACGAAACATACGCCGCGAACAACTTCTACAACGGCGGCTACAAAATCTACTGCACAATGGTTCCGAGCATTCAGGAAGCGATAGATAAAGTATATCAGAACCCGAGCTATTTCAGAGAAACCCAGCAGTACAAAGGTGAAACATATAATGTGCAGTCTTCCATGACGGTGATGGATTATCAGGGTCATGTTGTGGGCATAGTAGGCGGGCAGGGCAAAAAAACCGTAAACCGGGGGCTTAACCGCGCCACCGATATGCCGAATCAGCCGGGTTCCACCATCAAGCCCGTGGCGGCTTACGCGCCGGCCATCGAATCGAACACGATAACATATTCAACCATACTTAAAGATCAGACGACCATGACGGTAAACGGTAAAAAATGGCCGGCCAACGCCACCGGATATTACGGCGGCAACACTTTCGCGTACAAAGCGCTGGAACGTTCGATAAACACCATACCCGTTAATCTGATCAATCAGATGGGACTCGAGAAATCCTTTAAGTTTTTGCACGATACCCTGAAGTATACTTATTTGGACGAGGACATCGATATGAACCTTGCGTCGATCGGGCTCGGCGGAAACAGCCGGGGCGTTACCACGATGCAGGCGGCGGCGGCATACGCGATATTCGGCAACCTCGGGAAATACTACGAGCCCACAACATATCTTACGATAACCGATCAGTTCGGCAAAGAGGTTATCCTTTCAAACGAGGACTATACCCCGACCATCGCCATAAGCGAAGATACCGCCTGCGTGATGAACCATATGCTCCAGAATGTCATTTACGGCAGCCAGGGCACAGGCGCCGCGGTTCGCGGATTCAGTTCGAAATTCAAGGCCTACGGGAAAACGGGCTCCACCAACGATAACCTCGACTGCTGGTTTGTCGGCGGTACGCCGTATTATGTCGCGGCGTGCTGGTACGGTTACGATTACAACAATACGATAAGAAATATGGGCAGCGCGAATCTGCTGTGGCGCACGGTTATGAGTTCCGTACACGCCAATCTCGATCCCCGTGTGTTTGAGGAAAGCCAGTATGTTCAGAAAAGAAAGTACTGCACATCCACCGGCCTGCTCGCCACAACATCCTGCCCCGGAACCGCGACGGGGTACTTCAAGTCGAGCTATCTGCCCGCCTGTACGAGGCACAGCGGGAAACTCGCGGACCCGGTTAAATAAGCGCACGGCGGGCGTGCGGCGCTTAATAAAAGAGAGGATTCATGGAAAATTTTCGCCTTCATGCGCCGTATAATATTACGGGCGATCAGCCGCAGGCAATCGAGGCTTTAACCGACGGGCTGTTAAAAGGGTACCGCGAGCAGACACTGCTCGGGGTAACCGGGTCGGGGAAAACATTTACCATGGCTAACATTATTGCCCGCGTGAACCGGCCGACACTTGTCCTTGCCCACAACAAAACCCTTGCCGCTCAGCTCTGCTCGGAATTCCGGGAATTTTTTCCCGAAAACGCGGTGGAATATTTTGTTTCGTATTACGATTACTATCAGCCCGAGGCGTATGTTCCGGGCACCGATACCTATATCGAAAAAGATTCCGCGATAAACGACGAAATCGACAAGCTCCGCCATTCGGCGACATGCGCCCTTTCCGAACGCAGAGATGTAATAATAGTCGCGAGCGTTTCGTGCATATATTCGCTCGGGAACCCGATAGATTACAGGAATATGGTGGTATCTCTGCGCGAGGGGGCCCGAATATCCCGCGAGGATTTAATCGAAAAGCTGGTACGCCTTCAATACGAAAGGAACGATTTTAATTTTACGCGGAACAAATTCCGGGTGCGCGGGGATGTGATCGAAATTTTCCCCGCGTATTCGGGAGAGACCGCTCTCCGCGTGGAACTGTTCGACGACGAGGTCGACCGTCTGTCGTCTTTTTCCCCTCTTACGGGCGAAATTAAGGAACGGCTCGCTCACGCGGCGGTTTATCCCGCGTCACATTATATCGTCCCGGAAGACAGAAAAGAAAACGCTCTTAAAGAACTGCGGCGCGAGATGGAAGACAGGGTCCGTGTGTTCGAGGAAAGCGGACGGTTTATCGAGGCGCAGCGCATAAGGCAGCGCACCGAATACGATATTGAAATGTTAAGGGAAATAGGTACCTGCAAGGGCGTTGAAAATTATTCGCGGGTGCTGGCGGGGCGCGCCCCCGGCAGCACGCCTTTCACGTTGCTCGACTATTTCCCCGATGATTTTTTAATGTTCGTCGACGAATCCCACGTTACGCTCCCGCAGGTAAGAGGGATGTACGCCGGCGACCGGGCAAGGAAACAGAACCTGGTGGATTACGGTTTCCGCCTGCCGTCGGCGTACGATAACCGACCGCTTGATTTTGACGAATATTACGAAAAAATCAACCAGGTTATTTTCGTTTCCGCCACGCCGGGGGATTTTGAAAAATCGAGATCGGCGCAGGTGGTCGAACAGGTGATCCGACCGACGGGGCTGCTCGATCCGAAAGTTACGGTAAAACCGACCGAGGGTCAGATCGACGATCTGGCGTCTGAAATAAGGCTGCGGATCGACCGTAACGAGCGCGTGCTTGTAACAACGCTTACGAAAAAAATGGCGGAGGATTTAACCGAATATCTCGAAAATATGGATTTTAAGGTAAGGTATCTTCACTACGATATCGAAACGATCGAGCGCATGGAAATAATCCGTGATTTGCGGCTCGGCGTTTTCGATGTCCTTGTGGGGATAAATCTGCTGCGCGAGGGTCTTGATATTCCCGAGGTTTCTCTGGTCGCGATATTGGATGCCGACAAAGAGGGCTTTCTGCGCAGCGAAACATCGTTGATCCAGACGATAGGCCGGGCGGCGCGCAACGCCGGCGGGCAGGTTATCATGTATGCCGATTCCGTCACTCCTTCGATGGAAAGGGCGATATTCGAAACCGAGCGCCGACGCGCCAAACAGGCGCAGTACAACGCGGAGCACGGGATTGTGCCGAAAACGGTGGTTAAAGATGTGCGCGATATTATAGAAATGACCCCGAGAGATGAAAAATCCGCGAAAAAAGACAGGAAATTGAGCAAAAACGAGCGTGAAAAGCTGATCGTGAAGCTCACCGCGGAAATGCGACAGGCTGCGAAAATGCTTGAATTCGAACACGCGGCGTATTTAAGAGACCGAATCCGAAAGCTGAAGGACGCGAAATAATTTTTATATGGATCACGATAAAATAATAATCAAAGGCGCGAAAGTGCATAACCTGAAAAATGTCAGCCTTGAGATTCCGAGGAACAGCCTTGTGGTGTTTACGGGGCTCTCGGGGTCGGGCAAATCCTCTCTGGCGTTCGATACGATTTACGCCGAGGGGCAGCGCCGATATGTGGAATCGCTTTCCTCATACGCGAGAATGTTCCTGGGGCAGATGGAAAAGCCGAATGTCGACAGTATCGAGGGGCTTTCGCCCGCGATTTCGATAGACCAGAAAACGACATCGAAGAACCCGCGATCCACGGTCGGCACCGTTACGGAAATTTACGATTATTTAAGGCTTCTGTACGCGAGAGCCGGGATCCCTCACTGCCCGGTATGCCACAGGGAGATAAAACGGCAGAGCGTTGATCAGATTGTCGACAGGATTATGGAACTCGCGGAGGGAACGCGGATTATGATACTCGCGCCGGTTGTGCGGGGGCGCAAGGGGGAACATAAAAACATACTCGATTCCGCGAGAAAAAGCGGGTTCGTAAGGGCGCGGATCGACGGAATAATTTACGATCTTTCCGAAACCGTGCCGCTTGAGAAGAACAGGAAGCACAACATCGAAATAGCCGTTGACCGCCTCGCGGTGAGACCCGGCGCGGAAAGCCGCCTGACCGACAGTATCGAAACGGCGCTTAAAACTGGCGGCGGGCTCGCGATAGTAAACAACGGCGCGGAAGACACCGTTTTTTCGGAAAACTTCGCCTGCCCCGAGCACGGGTTCAGCATGCCGGAACTCGCGCCGCGTATGTTTTCGTTCAACAGCCCTTTCGGAGCATGCCCGAAGTGCTCCGGGCTCGGCGTGTTCCGCAAAGTCGACCCGTCGCTGGTTGTCCCCGACGAAAGCAAATCGCTGGAAGAGGGGTGCGTTAAAGCGTCGGGCTGGAGCCTTAACGGCTGGAACGGTAAGGGGAACACGATAGCCCTTATGTATTTTGAGGGATTGGCGAGACGGTTCGGCTTCACGCTGCAAACCCCGTTCCGCGATATTTCCGAAGAAGGCAGGCGGGCGCTGTTGTACGGAACGGGGGACGAGAAGATCACATTCCGGCGGAGCTCGGAATGGGGCGGCGGGAAATACGAAACTCCTTTCGAGGGCGTCATACCGAATCTGGAACGCCGGTATGTCGAAACATCGAGCGATTTTTCCCGTTCCGAAATCGAACTGTGCATGACGGAGTCCGTCTGTCCGGAATGCGGGGGCGCGCGGCTGAAACCCGAATCCCTGAACGTTACGGTCGGCGGCAAAAACATACGCGAGGTATGCGATCTCACCGTCGCGGGGGCGGAGGAGTTTTTCTCGTCGCTCCGCCTTGAAAAGCGGGAGGAGGAAATAGCGGCGCCGATTGTGAAAGAGATACGCGAGCGGCTCGCTTTCCTCAAAAACGTCGGGCTTGAGTACCTTACGCTGTCGCGGTCGGCGGGTACGCTTTCCGGGGGCGAGAGCCAGCGTATAAGGCTTGCCACGCAGATAGGTTCGTCGCTCACCGGGGTAATTTATATTTTAGACGAGCCGAGCATCGGGCTGCACCAGAGAGACAACCGCCGCCTGCTCGACACTCTGAAACGTCTGCGCGATCTGGGCAATACGGTTATCGTGGTTGAACACGACGAGGAAACGATACGCGCCGCCGATTACGTAATCGATATAGGCCCCGGGGCGGGAATACACGGCGGGAACATTGTATGCGCGGGGAAGCCGGCGGAAATCGAACGGTGCGCCGGTTCGGTCACCGGGGACTATCTTTCCGGGCGGAGGAAAGTGGAGATTCCCGGAAAGCGGCGCTCCGGCAGCGGAAAGTTCCTCACGGTTCGCGGCGCGGCGGAGAACAACCTGAAAAACATCACCGTTAAATTCCCGCTGGGCTGTTTTATCGCCGTTACGGGGGTGTCGGGATCGGGCAAATCCACTCTTGTAAACGATATTCTGTACAGGCAGCTGGCGTCCGCGCTGAACGGCGCGAGAAAAGTGCCGGGGAAATTCCGGGAGATAACCGGCGCCGAATATCTCGATAAGGTAATCGCCATCGATCAGTCGCCCATCGGCAGAACCCCGCGTTCGAACCCCGCCACTTATACCGGAGTGTTTAACGACATCCGCGAACTTTTCGCCTCTACGAAAGACGCGAAAGCGCGCGGGTATTCGGCCGGCAGATTTTCGTTCAATGTCCGCGGCGGCCGGTGCGAATCCTGCCAGGGCGACGGAATTATCAAAATCGAAATGCATTTTCTGCCGGATGTTTATGTGCCCTGCGAGGTGTGCGGCGGCACGCGGTACAACCGCGAAACTCTCGAGGTAAAATACAAGGGCAAAAACATTTACGATGTTCTGGAGATGACGGTTGAGGAGGGTCTCGCCTTTTTTGAAAGCATTCCGAAAATCAGCCGCAAACTTCAAACGCTGTACGATGTGGGGCTGGGATATATAAAAATCGGGCAGAGTTCAACCACCCTTTCGGGCGGCGAGGCGCAGCGGGTGAAACTGGCGTCGGAACTGTCGCGGCGCTCTACGGGAAGAACATTTTATATTTTGGACGAACCGACTACCGGTCTTCACACCGCCGATGTGCACCGCCTGATCGGCATATTGCAGAGATTCGCCGATTCGGGCAACACCGTCGTGGTGATTGAGCATAATCTTGATGTTATAAAAACCGCGGATTATATTATCGATCTGGGGCCCGAAGGCGGGGATCGCGGCGGAACCGTCGTGGCCGCGGGCACCCCCGAACAGATCGCGGAATGTCCGGGTTCCTACACCGGGGAGTTCCTGAAAAAACTGCTGCGGGACGGGGAGAGGTGAGCAAACGGCGGTGAATATAAACTTTGACGGCGCGATGCTGGCGAAACTCGCCGGCTATACATCCCGGCCGAAGCTGTTGCTGCATGTCTGCTGCGCGCCGTGCGCGGGCCCGGTTCTCGAACGCCTTGCAAATCTCGCGAATATCACCCTTTTTTATTACAATCCCAACATTCACCCCGCCGGTGAGTTTGAAAAACGCGGAGAGCAGATATTCCGGCTGCTTAAGCTTACGGGGGCGGATTATCCGTTGATCCGCCCGGGATATGACCCGGATGAGTTTTTCTCCGCCGTGCGGGGAACGGAAGACCTGCCGGAGGGCGGGGAAAGGTGCCGGAGATGCTTCGCGCTCCGCCTTAAAGCGGCCGCACGCGCGGCGGCGGAGGGAGGATACGACCTTTTCACGACGACGCTTTCGGTAAGCCCGCACAAAAACGCCGCCGTTTTGAACGCGGAGGGCGCCGCTGCGGGGGAGGAATACGGCGCCGAATTTCTGCCCGCCGATTTTAAGAAAAAAAACGGGTATCTGCGTTCGGGTCAAATTTCACGCGAACTGGGGCTTTACAGGCAGAATTACTGCGGATGTGTTTATTCGCTCAAGGCGGAGGAAAAGCGTCCCGGCCTGCCGAGCGATCCCGCTCTGTAATATTTTTTAACCGTTTTGTAAACCGAAATTCGGCGAAAAAGCTTGATTTTTCGGCGATTTTGTGGTTTAATCTACATGGTTGAACCCGATAATAAATTTACGGTAAGGAGAATAAAAATTGAAAACTGCCGGTAAAAAAGCGAGAATTATTTCCATCCTGGTCGTTTTTGCGATTTTGCTGTCGTTTGTGGCGGTGCTCGACATCATACCCTCCGGGGTTTCCGCCGCCGAGCAGTACCACCCCGTAGAACTGCAGTCCCATTATTTTTACGATCAGCTGAACAAAAGGGCGCAGGCGATTTACGACAAATTGCTGGACGAGTTTACCGGCGGCGATGCCGCGGATTATTACGCCGGGAAGCAGTTTATAGATTTGATGAATCTTACGCCCAAAAACGGCGGAACAGCCGTTATAACCGAGGCTGATGTAAAGGCGTATAAAGAAAAAGGCAACAAGGATATTTTCAACGATTTCTGCGCCGCCAAAGACGCTCTCGATCTCGACCATTCCGAGCTCTGGTACATCGATTCCGGCTATTTGAGCTTTCAGGTAACGCAGGAGGAAGAGGACGGCAGTTATCATGTCCTTGTCGGGCCCGGTAGAGGGGAAACCTATCTTCTCGCCGGTACGGATATAGAAGACGTCGCCGGGAAGAACAAGGCGGTTGAAGATGCGGTAAACGAGATTACGGAAACCGCGCTTAAAGCCCTGAACGAGGCGGAAAGCAAGCTTAAAGACGGCGCCGTATATACCGATCAGGATCGCCTGGCGTTCCTCGTCACCTCCGTGCACGATCAGATCACGAAGAAAATTCACTACCGCTACGAGATTGAGTGCCGCGAAGTCGGCGGCGAACAGCACGCCAACGCGAGATATATCCGCACTCTTTACGGGATCGTAACCCACGAGGGAGTGTGCGAATCGTATGCCCGCACGCTTCAGGTATGCCTCCGCAAACTGGGAGTGGAGTGCGTGCTGGTTCACGGAGTGCAGAGCAAGGGAACACCCGAGGACCATATGTGGAACGCGGTTAATATCCCCGACAGCGAAACGCCTCACTGGTATGTGGTAGACGCCACCTACGACGATCCGCTCGTCGCGGACTGGGACGGCAGCCGCGATCTCACATATCACGAAGGCCTCGACGGACGGGAAACCAACACATACCTTCTTGTCGGTCAGTCGCTTGTGGGCGAATACTGGCGTCCCTCCGGCTTTGTTTCAACCGGCAATTTTGAATTCAAATATCCCGAGATCGAAGCGGGCGCTTACACCGGCGCCGTCGTGTTCGACGATAACAGCGGGCTTGTGGTGAAATATTCCGCGGGCGGTTCGAT
The DNA here is from genome assembly GCA_964602735.1 of uncultured Eubacteriales bacterium. GTDB lineage: Bacteria > Bacillota > Clostridia > Oscillospirales > Acutalibacteraceae > CAZRRV01. Next base: position 14,959 of record CAZRRV010000005.1, on the reverse strand, counting down.
GGAAGAAGCTCCCGCCGGGGTTTATACCGCCAAATTCATGGGCATGAACGCCACCGAGGCCAAAGAAAAAGGTTTCTTCTTTATGATGAAAATGTACGATTTTCATCCCGACGGCACCCAGAGCATCATGGAAGACTGGTATTATGTCGACGCGACCCTGCTTGTTACCGGCGGCGTCAACCCGTATTTCGGCGATCATGCCGACGGTTTGCGCTTTTCGAGCGCGACCTGCGAGTATGTTGAAATCGCCGTTACCACCCGCGAGCCGGATCATTTCGACGAGTGGAGCACGGATCCGACTACCAGTTACCTTTCCTCCCATTACGAGGCGGGGTATTTCCACGGCGACGAAAACGAGATTGTGGCGACTTCCGGAATGCTTTACAATGTAAACTCGTCTTACGAGGCGCCGCCTTATGTGAAAACGCAGACCCCCGCGCCGAACGGCAGCGCGCAGGCGGGTTGCGAATACCGCTTTAAGGTGACATTCGACGACAGCCTAATACTCCCCGAAAATGCCCCGGCAGAGGCGGCCGCTGACGGGCAGCAGAAGGTGCGGGTTCGCTACAGCACGTTGCAGGAGGTTCTGAGCGGCGAAGGGAAAGGCGGAGTCGTCGCGCATCAGGTCGTGGGCGAACTGCCGTTCGATACGAACCGCGACGGAATCGTCGATATGGACAGCGGTTACACCGATTTCAAATGGATTTACGAATTTGATAAAGACGATTGCCCCAATAAAGAATATCACGCCGACCATGAAGAATGTTCGGTTGACGACGGCTGCCCGATTGTGGGAGTGGAGTTTAATTTCCGCGCGTCCGACCAGTGGATCGACGATGTGACGATGTACTCCTTTACGATCGACGGCGTGGTAGGCAGCCGGTCGGGGAAAACGGCGAACAGTTTTTCGGTTATCGCCATGGTTCCCGGGCTCTGCCCGACATGTTTCCGCGGCCAGGGCATCGACTGGAACCTGTGGGGGCGCCCCACGCTGCTCGATTCCCCGGATAATCTCGACCTTTACGCCATGGCGGAGGCCGGCGGCACCGATCCCGATGTTCTCAAGGCTCTCGAAGAGGAAATGCAGAGGGACGATTTGAACGGCCGCCTGATGCTTGTGGTTGAGGATAAAAGCCAGGGCGCCGGAAACCGCGAGGAATACGAGGAGATCGACGGCTATCTT
>CAZRRV010000005.1:0-13676 GCA_964602735.1 uncultured Eubacteriales bacterium | reverse complement strand
GACGGCTATCTTCAGGAACACGGCGATATCAACGGCAATATTAAGGGTTCCTCGATATTCGAAATCGATTTCAACAGGCTCTGTCCGCAGGTAACGTTAAAGCCCAACAAAGGCGAGAAAATCCGGGTGCAGGTTGGCTACCCCGCGGGGGTGACCTACGAGGATCTCGGCAGCGGCAAAATCGAGCTTAAGGCTTACCACTTTACCCGCTGCTCCGACGATGATGATTACCGTTGCGAGGAATATGAGAACGAAACTCCCGAACAGCAGCGCGTTCACGATTGGGGAGCGCATATTATAGATGTTCAGGAAATCGAGATAATCCCCACACCCTACGGCATGATTATAATGTGCGAGGCGTTTTCGCCTTTCGAGATCGTGGCGATCGATAAAACCGACGGCGAGCCCGCGGCTGCCGTGTCGGACAGCGTCACCGTTGCCGTGGTATCGGATTCCAACGGCGTTGTCGAATACACAAACGACAAAGGAGAAACGGTTGAGGCGGTCGGCGAAAACGGCAATGTCGAATTTGCCGCCGGCACGAAAAAAGAATTTACTATTAAAGCGGAACCCGGCTACACGGTAAATACCGTTGCGCTCGACGGGCATGAAATCGAAGTAAAAGACAATAAATTTACGGTTGACGCGCCGGCAACAAACGGAGTTTTAAGCGTAGAGTTTATACCCGAAGACGTGAAAAAAACCGAAGCCGAATACGGCGAGCCGGTAGTCGCGGCGGCCTGCACGCATAAAAACGTGAAACCGGCGGACGGCGACCATGACACGGAACCCACCTGCACAACAGCCGGCCATCGCGCCGCGTTGATATGCGAAGATTGCGGCCAGACGGTAAGCCCGGCGGCCGTAATACCCGCCAAAGGGCACACACCCGTACAGCAATCCGCGGCCGAAGCCGCAACCTGTGTTAAGAGCGGGAAGCGCGCGGTTGTGACATGCCGGGATTGCCCAGCCGTCCTTTCAAACGGAGAAGAGATTCCCGCTCTCGGCCACTTTTTCTCGGATTACAGGGATGAGGGGGCTCCTACCTGCCAGGGACAGAAGAGGGTTGCCAAGTGCGAGCGCGACGGCTGTGATGTGACGGACGATTATGTGCTTGAATCCGCCGCCGTGGATAATCACAATTTCAAGTTTAGCGAGAGTAAACCCAGCAGTTGCACGGGTGATGCGATTGATGTTTACAAGTGCGAATGGTGTGGCGAAACGCGGCTCGACATAAAAGAGGGCACCCAGGCGGCGCATGACTTTAAGGCAGTCGAAGAAAAACCCGCCACATGCACCCATCACGGCGAGACCGTGTACGAATGCACGAAATGCGGACTCTACAACACAGTCGTTCATGACGACGAACCTTTAGCGGAGCACCAGGTCATTGTGGATCCGGAGAGGTCGACGGCGGCTACCTGCACCGAGGACGGAGTAAACGTCGGCGTATGCATGGTCTGCCGCGAGGAGATAACCGAAAAGGTCGCGGCGTTGGGGCACCGCTGGGCGCCGGTCGGCGACGGCTGGGTATGGAGCGAGGATCATTCGTCCGTTTCCGTAACATTCGCCTGCGATAACTGCGATGAAACCGAAACGCCGGAGACGACCGTCGAAAAATCGGAAAAAGCGGCTACCTGCACCGAGGGCGGAACCGTAACGTATACCGCCAAAGCCGTTACCGCCGACGGTAAAGAGCACACCGATGTTAAAACCGTGGCCACCGATCCGGCGGGTCATACCCTCGAGCTCGTCCCCGCGAAGGCGGCTACCGCAACGGAAGACGGCAATATCGAATATTATGTGTGCAAGGAATGCGGCAAATACTTCGACGACGCGGAGGGCAAAAACGAAATAACCCTCGCGGCCACCGTAATCCGCGCCACCGGCGCCACCGGCGACAATCCGGGCACGGGGGATAACCGCAGGTTGCTGCTGTGGACGCTTATAGCCGGGATAGCCGCGGTGCTGGTTGCGGCGGCTCTGCTTATCGGCAGGCGTACCGCCGCAAAGAAGAAATAGCCGGCGGTTGAGTATTCTTTTTCGGCGGGGCGGTAAAATATACCGCCCCGCTTCGCGGTTTGCTTCATTCGCGGCGGCTGCCGGCAATTTGTAAACTTTTTGCACGCGGGGGAATTTCGGCCCGATTTTAGTTGTAAAAAGGGGAATATTGTCGTATAATAACAGAGGTACATGTACGCCGCGGCGGCGCGGAGACGGCAGTCGCCGTACATTCTCGGCAGTTCGTTAAGCCTGTGATTAGAAACGGAGGAAACCTATGTCCGGCGAAAATTTCAGAACCGAAACCGTTCCCATGCCTTTGCTCGCGTTGCGCGGGCTGGTTGTTTTCCCCGGTATGAACGTCTGTTTCGATGTGGGAAGGCGTAAATCCTGCGAGTCGATAAACGCCGCCATGCGCAGCGGCCGCCGTATCTTTCTGGTGGCGCAGCGCGATCTGATGACCGACGATCCCGGAGAAGACGATTTATATAAAATAGGATGCATTGCCTCGATTAAGCAGGTGCTCAAGTTAAACGGCGACAGTTTCCGCATAAGCGTGGAGGGGCGGCAGCGCGCCGGTTTGTCGGAGATTTTCTCCGACGATCCGTGCCTTATGGCAAATGTCATTCCCCTTGAGGATACAGAATACCGTTGCACCGAGGCTTACGAAAAAGCCATGGTGCGCAAGGCTAAAAATCTGTTTGAGGAATACGCGAAAGCCGCGCCGCAGATGCCGCCCGATGTTGTCCTTACCGTCGCCTCGAACGACAGCCTTTCTTTCCTTTCGGATTTTATAGCCTCGTCGCTGCCCATCGACCCCGACGACAAGCAGTATATACTGGAACAGCTCAACCCGTTAAAGCGCATGCGTACGGTTCTTCAAACGCTCGACAGAGAGCGCCAGATTTTAGACATCGACTCCAAAATAAACGATAAGGTGCGCGAGCGGCTCGACGATAACCAGCGCGAATACTATCTGCGCGAACAGATGCACGTAATAAGCGAGGAACTCAACGGCGGCGACGATCCCGAAAGCGAGGCAGAAGGGTACCGCGAACGGATTATGGAACTCGACGCTCCCGACGAGGTTAAGGAAAAACTTTGCGGCGAGGCCGACAAGCTCGCGAAAATGCCGCCCGGATCGCACGACGGAGCGGTTCTCTGCACCTACCTCGACACCTGCCTCGAACTCCCGTGGGGGGTTTACACGAAGGATAAAATCAATCTTCCGGCCGCCGCGAAGCACCTTGAAAAAACGCATTACGGGCTGAAAGAGGTAAAAGAGCGCATTCTGGAAATGCTTGCCGTGCGCGGCCTTTCCGCGAATATCAAAGGGCAGATTCTCTGCCTCGCTGGGCCTCCCGGAGTGGGCAAAACATCGATAGGCAAATCGATCGCCGAATGCATGGGCAGGAAATTTGCCCGTGTTTCTCTGGGCGGAATAAGCGACGAAAGCGAAATCCGCGGCCACCGCAGAACCTATATAGGGTCGATGCCCGGCAGAATTATCGATGCCGTGAAAATCGCGGGCAGCGCCAACCCCGTTATACTGCTCGACGAGGTCGATAAACTCGGCGCCTCGTATCACGGCGATCCTTCGTCAGCGCTGCTCGAGGTTCTGGATCCCGAACAGAACGCGACGTTTAAGGATCATTATCTCGACGTTCCGTTCGATTTAAGCCGGGTGCTTTTCATAACCACGGCCAACACGCTCGACGGCGTGCCCGATCCGCTTATCGACAGGATGGAAGTTTTAACCATAGCGGGTTATACGAGGGAGGATAAGTTCCAAATCGCCAAACGGCACCTTATAGGCAGTCAGCTTAAACTGCACGGCCTTAACAGAACAACATGCAAAATAACCGACGACGCGGTTTACGGAATTATCGACGGTTATACGCGTGAATCGGGGGTTCGCCAGCTTAACCGCTGTATCGCGTCCCTGTGCCGCAAAACGGCGTATAAAATAATGAGCGGCGAGTCGACGGTGAAAATAACCGCATCCGATCTGCACGATTTTCTGGGTGTTCCCAAATACAGGAACGACGAGCTGTTAGACGACGACGCGGTCGGAATCGTGAACGGACTTGCCTGGACATCGGCGGGCGGCGAGTTAATGCAGCTTGAGGTCGCGGCGCTTAAAGGCACCGGGAAAACCGAAACCACCGGCTCGCTCGGCGACGTTATGAAAGAATCGGCGTTCGCGGCGGTAACCTATGTCAGAGGGCATGCCGAGGAACTCGGAATAGATCCCGACTTTTACAAAACGACCGACCTGCATATTCACGCTACCGAGGCGGCGGTCCCGAAAGACGGCCCGAGCGCCGGCGTAACAATCGTTACCGCCGTTGTTTCGGCGCTTACGGGGAAGCCGATTCTGCGCGATATAGCCATGACGGGCGAGATAACCGTTACCGGCCGGGTACTGCCGATAGGCGGACTTAAAGAAAAATCCATGGCGGCATACCGCGCGGGCATAAAAACCGTTTTCATTCCCGAGGGCAATGTATGCAATCTGGAGGATGTCGATCCGGTAGTTAAAGACGGTCTGCGGTTCGTGCCGGTAAAGCGGGTCGGAGAAATCCTCTCCCGCGCGTTCCGCCCGGCCGATAAAGGCGCGGAGAGCGTCGTTCCCCCGCCGGCGGAAGGTCACCTCTCCCGCCCCGCCATACGCCAGTAGGCTTATGAAGACGGATTTTTCCGGCGCGGTTTTCGAGCGATCGTTCGGCACCGCCGAAGAACTTCCCCGTTCGGATATACCCGAGATCGTTCTTTCCGGCAAATCCAATGTCGGGAAATCGTCGCTTATCAACCGGGTTTTGGGGAAGAAAGCCGCAGCCAGGGTAAGCAAAACACCCGGCAAGACCGCCACGGTGAATTTTTACAGGGCGGGCGGCGTGCGCCTGGTCGATTTGCCGGGCTACGGATACGCGCGTGTCCCGGCGGAGGAGAAACTGCGCTGGGGCGAACTTGTGGAGGGCTATTTTCATTCAGACCGCCGGATTGCCATGGTACTGCAGCTTGTCGATATGCGCAATCCGCTTTCTGTGAACGACCGCGATATGGTCGACTTTCTGCGCGAAATGCGTCTGCCGTTCGCGGTTGTTCTCACGAAGAGCGATAAGCTCAATAAAACCGGGTACGCGGCGAGGCTGGGCGGTTTCAAAAGCGAACTCGTGCTGCCGGACGGCACGGATGTAATCCCGTTTTCCGCCGTGACGGGGGAGGGAACCGGCGCCGTTCGCGCCATTTTGAAGAAATACGGGGCATAAGCTATGGATTGTGGGTTTTCGGTAAACGGAGAGGGGCATTTGACCGTCGGCGGAATCGACACCACGGCACTTGCCCGCAGGTTCAAAACTCCGCTTTATGTTTTCGACGAAGACGCGATTGCGGGCGCCGTGCGCGCGCTACAAAAGGCGTTTGACGAAAATTACGGTGGGAACGCGTCGGTGCTGTACGCCAGCAAGGCGTTCAGCTGCAGGGAGATTTACAGGATTATGGACTCGCTCGGCGCGGGGATCGATGTTGTGTCCGGCGGGGAATTGTATACCGCTTTAAGCGCGGGGTTCCCGGCGGGGAGAATTTATTTCCACGGCAACAATAAAACGCCCGATGAAATCGAAGAGGCGGTAACGGCCGGCGTCGGAAGAATGGTGATCGATAATTTCGAGGAAATCGGCAGAATAGAAAAAATTGCCGCGGCGCACGGCGTCCGCCGGGAGGCGCTCATCCGGGTAAAACCCGGGATCGATGTGCATACGCATAAGTATGTAAGAACGGGGCAGATCGATTCGAAATTCGGCTTTGCCCTTTCAACGGGGGAGGCGGAAGACGCCGCCGCGATGATTGCGAAGATGCCGCATATAAAGCTTGTGGGGCTGCACGCACATATCGGTTCGCAGATTTTCGAAACCGAACCGTTCGGCGACTGCGCCCGCCTGCTGATCGACTTCGCCGCCGCCCTCCGCGAAAAAGGGACGGAAATAAAAGAGCTCAATCTCGGCGGCGGGTACGGGATACGGTACACCGGGGAAGACGATCCGCTCCCTCCTGCCGAGTTTGTACGCGTCATCTGTTCCGCGGTAAAAGAGCACTGCCGCGCGAAGAACATTCCGGAGCCGAAACTGCTTATCGAGCCGGGGCGTTCGATTGTCGGCCCCGCCGGGATTACGCTTTATACGGTTGGCGGGGTGAAAAACATTCCCGGCGTGCGCACTTATGTTTCGATCGACGGCGGCATGACCGACAATCCCCGCTATATTCTCTACGGTTCAAAGTACGACGCCGTAATCGCCGACCGTGCCGACGGCCCGCGCGACACCGTTGTTACCATAGCCGGCAAGTGCTGCGAAAGCGGGGATTTAATCCGCGAGAACATCCGTATTCAAACCCCCGCCCCCGGGGATATTCTGGCGGTTTTCGGAACCGGGGCGTACAATTATTCGATGGCGAGCAATTACAACCGCATACCGCGCCCGGCGGCGGTTATGATACGCGACGGCGAGGCGCGGCTGATTATCCGCCGGGAAACCTACGGCGATTTAATCCGCAACGATATTTAAGCGCGGGGGCGTTGAAAATGAGGAAAAGCTTTTATATAACCACACCTATCTATTATCCGTCGGGGAAGCTCCACATCGGGCACTCGTATACAACCGTGGCGGCCGATGTTATGGCGCGGTATAAGCGCGGGCGCGGGTATGATGTGATGTTTTTAACCGGAACCGACGAGCACGGGCAGAAAATCGAGGAGCGCGCCCGCGAGGCGGGTGTAACCCCGAAAGAATTCGTCGACGGAATCGTCGCCGGCATACGGAAATTATGGCAGACGCTTAATATTTCATACGATAAATTTATCCGTACAACCGATCCCGAGCACGAGGAAACCGTTGCCGCGATTTTTGAGAAGCTGTACCGGCAGGGAGATATTTACAAAGGAACCTATAAAGGTCTTTACTGTACGCCGTGCGAATCGTTCTGGACGGAAAGCCAGCTTAAAGACGGGAAATGTCCCGACTGCGGACGGGAAGTGAAACCCGCCGAGGAGGAGGCCTATTTTCTCCGGCTTTCAAAATACGCCGACAGGCTGCTTGCCTATTACGACGCGCACCCCGATTTTATTCAGCCCGAGTCGCGGAAAAACGAAATGATAAATAACTTTATAAAGCCGGGTCTGGAGGATCTTTGCGTTTCCCGTACCTCATTTACATGGGGCATCCCGGTTAAATTCGACCCGAAGCATGTGGTTTATGTATGGCTCGACGCGCTTTCAAATTATATTTCCGCTCTCGGCTACCTCAACGGCGGGGAGCAGCTCCTCGATAAATACTGGCCCTGCGATGTTCACCTTGTGGGCAAAGAAATCGTTCGCTTCCACACGATAGTATGGCCCATAATGCTGATGGCGCTCGGTCTGCCGCTCCCGAAAAAGGTGTACGGACACGGCTGGCTGCTGTTGGAGGGCGGCAAAATGTCGAAGTCGAAGGGGAATGTTGTCGACCCGGAGGTGCTGTGCGACCGTTACGGAGTCGACGCCGTGCGCTATTATCTGCTGCGCGAGATACCGTTCGGGAGCGACGGGGTTTTCACCAACGAGGCGCTCATCCACCGCATCAACAGCGACCTCGCGAATGATTTGGGCAACCTTGTTTCGCGCACGGCCGCCATGGCGGAAAAGTATTTCGGGGGAGTTCTGCCCGCCGCGACGGAGTTTGAGCCGATTGACGGGGAACTGCGCGAATCGGCGCTTACGGCGAAAAAGGCCGTTGAGGATTTCATCGAAAATATGCAGTTTTCCGACGCGCTGACCGAGCTTTTCCGATTTATTTCGCGGGCGAATAAATATATCGACGAAACCGCGCCGTGGGTGCTGGCGAAAGACGAAAACAAAAGGGGAAGGCTTGCCGCGGTTATTTACGGGCTGGCGGAGTCGCTGAGAATAATATCGGTGCTGTTGAGCCCGTTCCTGCCCGAAACCGCCGAAAGAATCCGCGGGTGTTTCAAAACCGACGGAGGATTCGGGTGGGACGACGCCGGCGAATGGGGAGTTTTGCCGGCCGGCTGCGGAATATCCAAGCCCGACAGTCTGTTCCCGCGCATCGACCCGGAAAAAGAGATAGCGGAACTCGGGAAAATCGAGGCGCGTAAATCATCCGGGGCGGGAGACAATGTTCTTACCGCGGAACGGATAACCGCCGCGGAGTTCGCGAAGGTTTCGCTGATAGCCGCGAAAATAACCGGCTGCGCCCCCGTCGAGCGAACCCGCAAACTGCTCAGACTCACATTAGACGACGGCAGCGGCGCCGCTAGAACGGTCGTTTCGGGAATCGCTCCGTATTACACCCCCGACGAACTTACGGGCAGAACCGTGGCGCTTGTGGCGAACCTCGAACCCGCGGTTCTGTGCGGGGTTGAAAGCAACGGCATGATACTTGCCGCCGATACCGATGACGGCGTGCGCGTCCTGTTTTTAGACGGCATTCCCGCCGGGAGTAAAATACGGTGACGGGGATAATCGACACTCACTGCCACTACGACGACGAGGTGTATTCGGGTGAAACCGATAAGCTGTTCGCCGAATTTGAAAACGCCGGGGTCGAGGCTGTAATAACCTGCGCGACCGATTTGGGCGAATCGTTTGAGAAAAGCCGTGATTTAGCCGCGCGGTACGGCATTTGCCGTTTCGCCGCCGGCGTTCACCCGCAGAACATAAAAGACGGCGGGGAGCCGGATATCTCGCTTTTGCGGAGCGAGGCGGTATGTGACAAATGTGTCTGTATAGGGGAGATAGGGCTTGATTATCACGAACGCGACGATAACAGAGAAGAACAGATAAAGTACGCGGGCGAGCAGATAAAACTTGCGAACGAATTGCGGCTGCCCGTAAGTTTTCACGACCGCAACGCGCACGGCGACACAATGGAGCTTCTTCGCCGGCTGCGGCCGAGGGGCGTTGTCCATTGCTTTTCGGGCGGCGTGGAAATGGCGCGGGAAGTGACGGGCCTCGGAATGGCGGTAGGCGTAGGCGGAGTGGTAACATTCTCGAACGCACGGAAACTGGTCAGAGTGGTGGAGGAGGTTCCGCTGTCGGCGATGGTCCTCGAAACCGACGCCCCGTATCTGGCGCCCGAGCCGTACCGCGGCAGGGTGAACCGGTCGGATTATCTTGCCGCCGTGGCGCAACGTATAGCCGAAATAAAAGGCGTTTCGGCGGACGAGGTTATAACCGTAACATCGGAAACCGCCCGTTCGATTTTTAACATTTGAATAATCACGGAGGGTTATTTATGGACGATAAAATAAAGCGCGTAATTGCCGGCTTGGAGAAAAACCGCATGCACGCGTATTACGCCGAAACGCCGGCGGAGGCGGCAAAATATGTTGAACGGCTGTTAAACGGCGGCGATTCGGTCGCCTGCGGAGGATCGGTCACTTTGGAGCAGTGCGGAATAACGGAAATTCTCCGCTCGGGAAAATACGATTTTGCCGACCGTGCGCTTGCCGAAACGCCGGATGAAAAACGGGAATGTTATTTGCGCGCGTTCGACGCAGACGCGTATTTAACCTCGTGTAACGCGGTTACGGAAGACGGGTGCCTTTACAATGTGGACGGGAACGCCAACCGCATAGCGGCCATCGCTTTCGGCCCGCGCCGCGTTATAGCCGTGGCGGGGAAAAACAAGATAGTGCCGGATATAAGCGCCGCGGTGCGCCGCGTAAAAGAAATCGCGGCGCCGAAAAACGCGGTTCGGCTGGGGCTTGATACTCCCTGCGCCGCCTCGGGGAAATGCGTGTCGGCGGCGGACGGAGGCGCCGACTTTGCCGGCGGCTGCCGTTGCGACGCGAGAATTTGCAGCTCGTATCTCATTACGGGGATGCAGCGCGACGCGGATCGCATCCATGTGATTTTAGTAAACGCCGAACTCGGCTATTGAGGGGGATCTGTTTGCGAACGCCTTTAGCCGACCGTATACGGCCTACCTGTATCGACGAGATATGCGGGCAGCGGCATCTGCTGGATGAGGGCAAGCCGCTGCGCCGGATCTTTTCTCTTGACGAACCGCCGAATCTGATTTTTTACGGCCCGTCGGGGGTCGGGAAAACGACCGTCGCCAATATGCTGGCCCGGCGGAGCGGACGGCTCTTTTATAAGATGAACGCCACAACCTGCGGCACGGCCGAAATAAAGGATATGCTTTCGACTCTCGACACAATCGAGGGGCGGGGCGGGGTGCTTTTGTATCTGGACGAAATTCAGTATTTCAACAAGCGCCAGCAGCAGTCGCTGCTCGAATGTATCGAGAACGGCAGCGTTACCCTTATCGCCTCTACGACCGAGAATCCTTATTTTTACATCTACAACGCTCTGCTGAGCCGCTGTACGGTGTTCGAATTCAAGGCGCTGACCGCCGAGGAGATCCTGCCCGCGCTGGAACGCGGAATAAAATGCCTTGAACGGGAAAACGGAGCGGAAATAGTTTTTGAAGACGGCAATGCGGTAAAAAACATCGCCGCGGCGGGCGGCGGAGATGTGAGGAAAGCGCTGAATCTGCTTGAAATAGCGGTTCTGACGGGTAACGCGGACGGCGGGAAAATCATCGTCGGCGAAGACGCGGCGGAGTCGGTTATCGGGAATACCGCGATGCGTTACGATCGCGGCGGCGACGATCATTACGATATTGTTTCGGCATATCAGAAGTCGATGCGCGGGAGCGACCCCGACGCCGCGCTGCACTATCTGGCGAGACTGCTCGAAGCGGGGGATCTGCCGTCGGCCTGCAGGCGGCTGATGGTTTGCGCCTGCGAGGATGTGGGGCTTGCGTACCCGCAGATAATCCCCATAGTAAAGTCGGCGGTCGACGCGGCGATGATGCTCGGCCTGCCCGAAGCGCGTATCCCGCTCGCGGACGCCGTGGTGCTTGTGGCGTCGGCGCCCAAATCGAATTCGGCGTATCTCGCGATCGACGCGGCGATTGGAGACATAAAGAAAGGAAAATCCGGCCCGGTTCCGCGCGCTTTGCAGAACAGGCACTTCGACGGCGACGACGCCGCGTCTCGCGGGCAGAACTACCTCTACCCGCATGATTATCGCAATCATTATGTAAAACAGCAGTATCTGCCGGATGTTCTGCGCGATGTACGGTACTATCGAAGCGGAGACAATAAAACCGAACAGAGTTTTGCCGCGCGGCTCGCGGAGATAAAAAAAGAAAACGGGGAATAATATGCGCGAGTGGAAACTTACGAAAAAGACGCTGTATCTGTGGGATGTGTACGCCGTACTTGTCTTTTTCGTAGTAGCGGTTCTTACAACGGCAATAACCTATTACAGGCCGATGATTTCGGTGATCGTTATACTTTCGGCCGCCGCCGTGCTGATGCTTGTGATGTTTGTGTACCTGCCGGCGCTGTGGCGGGGGGTTACGGTCCGGCTGTCCGACACCGCGCTGTCCTACAGCGTCGGGCTGTTTATCAACCGCGAACATATCCTTCCGCTCGACCGTTTCCTGTTTACCGAGAAGGTCAACACCCCGCTGTCGTCACTGTTTAAGATGTGCTATATACGGGTGCAGGCGCTGGGCGGCTTTTTGCTTATGCCGCCGGTGGAAAACGAACTGGCCGAGGAGATTATAACCCGCTGCGGAAGGAGGCAGTAAGTGGAAAATGCAAATATTTCCGTAAAACCGCACCGGTTTATTATTATCACCTATCTGCTGCCTTATCTTACCCTGTTAATCGCTCCCGCGGTGAGGGGACTGCTGACTTTCCGCGAGACGGGGGTTCTTACCCGCGTTATCATAGGCGAGGTGATGGCGGCGCTTCTCGCGGTGGGGTTCGCGATTTTTAAGTATATGCTGTGCGAGATAACGGTAACCGACACCGAACTCGTTTATAAAAGAGGGCTGTTTCTGCGGACGAAAACAGTCATCCCGCTTGATAAAATCGCTTTAACGGCGGGCGAAAACAACCCCGTGTACGCTCTTTTCAGGGTTGTGAAAGTGCAGGTGTATACCGATGCCGGTTTCAAAGGAGGATCCGAACTTTCGATACCGTTAAAAAAGAACGAGGCGGAGCGCATAATAAACATACTCGGCGCCGACACGGTAAAAAGACCGCCGGATCGCCGCTATAAGTGCCCTTTCTGGAGAGTGCTGCTTTACGCCGCGGCTACCTCCTCCGCCGCTACCGGTCTGCTTATCGCGGTACCCATAATCAACCGCACCGGTTCGATGGTAGGGGAGGCGCTCGACAGTCTGCTTGTGGAAAAGGTGTTTGAATTTTCGCAGTTCATCCCGAAGGCGGTGCCGCGGGTAGCCGGGGTCATTTCGATTTTTTTACTGCTCGGCTACGGGATTTCGCTCGTGAACAGTCTGCTCAAAAACGCCGGGTTCGAGGTCGGTAGGAAAGGCACCGAGATCAATATAAACGCGGGTCTGCTGCCGAGGCGCAGGATCGTTTTCGATTTGAAGGATGTAAGGGCGACTGTGACGCGGCAGAATATTCTTATGCGGTTGCTGAGAGTGGAATCGGTAAAAATGAGCGTGGGCGGGTACGGCGAAAAGAGGGGCGAAAGCCCCGTGATTCTCCCCGCCGTTACGAAAAAAGAGAGGGAGCGGATTATAAACGGTTTCGCGCCGGATCTCCCCCCCGTAACGAGAAATGTACGGTCCGTCCCCTCGCTGTTTTTCCGCAGTTTTACGCTACCGTTCTTTATTATGCTTATCATAATCAGCGCGCGCTGGCTGCTGCTGCGTATGTTCCCGCGTTTTGCGGATGTGACCCGTTTCGCGGCGTTTGTGTCGCTGATATTCGATATTGTCTACGGATTTTGCCAGTGGATCCGTTGCCGCACGGGGGGATATACCCTTACGGGCGAGTATTTAACCTGCAGCGGCGGCCGCTTCTTCGCCTTCGGCACCGTAACCGCAAAAACGAACGATATTGAAGAGATTGTCGTTACCCGCCTCCCGCTCGATCGCCTGTACGGCATGTGCCGCGTTACATTCAAAATCCGCGATAAGAACCGCGATCGCATTATGGTCGGCGCGCTGAGGTTTAACGATGTTGTGGCATCACTGCACGACTTTTACGGGGTATCGTCCGTTTCGGGCGGCGGGAAATGATGGTGCGGGTACGGTTTTACGGGTGCGAACGCGCGGAGCAGCGGGATTTCTGGATGAGAACGGCGCCGCTGTTTGCGCGGGAAACATTCGGCGAATTTGACTCGACGGTTGTAGTGCGGCCCGGCGGGAAGCCGGATTTTGCCGATGAACGCTATTTTTTTAATGTTTCGCACAGCAAAGATACCGTGGCGATAGCCGTGGCGGACTGCGAGGTGGGAGTGGATATCGAATACCCGCGCGCCGTGAGCGAAAATCTTCGGCGTTACTGCTGCACGGAAGACGAGCGGCGGGCTCTGGCTCCTTGCGACGACCTTTCTTTTCTGCGGATTTGGACGGCGAAAGAGAGTTATCTGAAACTTTACGGGTACGGGCTTAAAAAGGCGATGTCATCCTTTTCCGTATCGGGCGATGAATGTGACGCGGGCGGCGAACCCGGGCGGTTTCGCAGGTTTGAAGGCGAGTTTACCTGCTGCGTCTGTACCGCGCGCGACTGCGACGTATCGTTTGAGGACTGATATACCGCCGCGGCGCGTAAGACGCGCGGCATCG
>CAZRRV010000004.1:55034-63675 GCA_964602735.1 uncultured Eubacteriales bacterium | reverse complement strand
TCGGCTTCGGAAAAACAAAAAAGCCGTGATTTTATTTGCCTCGTTTATATGCCGTGCTTTCGTTATATTCGGGTTGCGGCCAGTGGATATTTAAGGCTTTCCCCGCTTTTTCCGGTTTATCTCTGCCGCGTAAGAATTGGGGGTTTCCCGCGTCGTTGATCAGGCGCCGTTTAACATGCCGGTTCTGATCATATCGTTATAAATAAAAATAAAAACCCGAAGTCCGCTTTAGCGGGCTTTTTTTATGTGCAACCGCATGCCGTTTCGCGGTATAACGCCCGTGCAAACGCGCGGGGTGTGTTCCGCTTTTTGCTTGTTTTCGCGTCAAAAGTCCGCCGCCGCGAACCGCGCGGTTGCGGGCGCCGGGAAGGGCCGGAAAATTTTTTTCGGCATTTTTGAAAATATTTTTGTACAAAGTGTTGACATTCAGGGGGGGGGGGGGGTATAATTAGCAAAAATGGCAAAACATTGCTGTCGGGGCAAGTGAATCCGTCGTTCCGTATTGCCCGGCGGCGCGAATTTGTGATTTTGTTTTATATCCGGGGCGCGCTTCCCCGGCGGTTTAACGATTTTAATTCGGAGGTAGTGCGAAATGTCGAACGGTTCCGCGTTGAAGAAGAAAAAGAAAAACCCCGTGCTGCCGTATATCCTGCTTATACCGGCGTTTGTGCTTTTGGGGGTTTTCTCGTTCTATCCGTTTATAAAAACCATTGTTTCATCATTCTCGATTACGGATGAGCTCGGCCGGTGGATCAGATGGGGCGGGCTGTTCCACTGGAAAATGCTGTTTGAATCCGACAGGTTCTGGCAGGTTATCGGAAACACCTTCAAGTTTGCGGGTGTTACGCTGGTTCTCACCCTCGCGATTTCCATGACGCTTGCGCTGGTCGGTGCGAGAACGAAAAAGGCGCGGCGGCTTGTAACCACCCTGTTCGCTCTGCCGCTCGCCATATCCCATTCCGCTGCGGCGGTAATATGGAAAATGTTTTTCGATACGGCGGATCACGGCGGTTTCATAAATGCCGTATTCGGAACCGATAAATTTTGGCTGCTCGATACGAAAACCGCAATCTGGTGCGTGGCCGTCGCCACGGTGTGGACGCATATCGCGTCATGCTACATTCTGCTGATGGCGGGCTTCCGCAATGTTTCTACCGAGCTTATCGAGGCCTCGACTCTCGACGGCGCGAACGCTTTCGTAAGAGCAACGCGGATAATGATCCCCCTCGCGTCCCCGCAGATATTCTATGTTCTTTTCCTTTCGATTATCACCGCGTTTGAAACCTTTACGCAAATCCACGTGCTTACCGGGGGCGGCCCCGCGTATACAACCACCACCATAACCGAGGAGATATATTTCAGGGTGAACCAGAACGGGATGTTCGAGTCGGCGTGCTGTTTCTCGCTGATACTGTTCCTGATAATATTCGTCGTGACGAGGATACAGCTCGTTTTGGAGAAAAAACTCGTGTTTTACCAATAAAGCCGAAAGGAGAGTGAAAAACCGTGAACCGCGCCGTTAAACAGAATATCTCCACCGTGATAAAAATACTTATCGGCCTGATTCTCATCATGCCGCTGATGGTAACCCTGATTTTAAGTTTTCAAACCAATGACGAGCTTGTATCGCTGCCTTTCGAGCTTTTTACCAAGCACCCCACTTTTGAAAATTATAAGTTTGCGTTTCAGAATTATAACATACCGAATCTGCTTAAAAACACATTCATCTGTCTGCTGATAACGGTTCCCACCCAGATATTCGTCAATACCATAACGGCCTACGCTTTCGCCCATTTCGATTTTAAGGGTAAAACCCTGCTGTTCAATCTTGTGCTGATTGCAATGATGATCCCCGCCGAGGTTACGATAAGCGCGAATTTTATGACCGTTCAGCGCTTAAATCTCGTGGATACATATATGGGAATATGTATAACAAGTCTGATCGGCGCGGGTTCGGTGTTTATGTTAAGGCAGAATATGCTGTCGCTGCCGTCCGCGTTATGGGAGGCCGCGAAGGTCGACGGTTGCGGCGATATGCGGTACTTCTTCAGTGTTGTGTTCCCGATGTGCAAATCGATAATTATAGCGTCAACCCTTACGACCTTTATAGGGATCTACAATTCGTATATGTGGCCGCTTTATGTTACCACGCGTAAAGAGATGCAGACCATGGCGATAGGCGTCGCCCAGATGGGAGCCGACAGGGCGCTTTATCCCGGCTACGCTTTTGCGGGTACCGTTTTATCAATGATTATACCCGTTGTCATATACATATTCGGCGTTGACAGAATCGTCGAGGGTATGACCGCCGGCGCGGTAAAAAATTAAATCGCCTGCATCGGCGGCAAACTGAAAGGAGGAGGATAAACAATGGGCGCGGGTTAGCCGGAACGGCGTAAAAAATCGGAAAATATATAAATATATTAAAAGAAGGAGATCCATATGAAAATCTGGGCAAGAATACTGGCTGTTGTGCTGGCGGCGCTTTTGGCGTGCGCGGCGTTCGGAGGATGCGGCAAAAAGAAGAAAACCGACGGAACCGGGAGCGCCGCTTCCGGCGAATCGCAGGCGGAGGGAACCTCCTCGCAGACGGAGGATGATTCTAACGTCGGCGGTACGGGTTCCGCGGCGGGAACCGCGAGCAAAGGTACGGCGAGCAAGGGTACCGCGAGTAAGGGAAGCGGCAACGGCAACGCGGCTGAGGACGACGGCAAAACCGTAAAGCTTAAATTCTGGTGCGGATACGGAACGCAGACCGCTAATGTCCTTCAGAAGATAATCGATAATTTTAATAAGAGCCAGAGCAAATACTCCGTTACCATGTCGAATCAGGGAGGAACCGACGAACTGCGCACCAAACTTATGAGCTATGCGCAGAGCAAGCTGCCGTCGCTATTCACGGGCGCTCCCCTCACCATCGCCCAGTATGCCGAAACCAGCTATACAATGCCCATTCAGGGCTATCTCGACGCCGACAAAGACGACTGGGAGAAAGATATGTACGCGCAGGTTAAAGCCTCGTACTCCGACAGGCACGGCAATATGATCGGTTCTCCGATAGGCCTCAGCGTTACCGGGTTCGGCGTAAATGTAGACGTGCTCGAAAAAACGGGCTACAATCTCAACAACTGTTCAAGCCTTGAAGCAATGGTAAAGATAGCGAAAGAAGCGGTACAGAAGGGTCTTGTTAAATACGGTTTTGCGTTCAACAACGGGCAGGATTTGCACGAATATCTCGAAATCGAAGGGCTCGATATCGTAAATAATAACGACGGCTATTCCGGCAAGCCGACGAAATCCCTTCTCAATTCGGGCGAAACGAAGCAGGCCATACTGAAATTCCTCGATTTAAGCGCGCAGCTTTACAAGACAACGGGACCAAACGGTCAGAAAGGGGCGTATCCCATCGGCGCCGGGCTCGGCAATTCCATTGCCGGCGACTTCCGGGCGGGCAATATCCTTTTCTGGAGAAATACAAATTCCTATTTCGGCAACGCTTTTGTCTATGCGAAAGTACAGCCGAAGTTCAAGTGGGCGTTTCTCCCCGCGAACGGTATTACCGACGGCGCGGAATACAGGAACCAGTGTATAAGCGAGGGAACCGGTCTGTTTATCGGCAACACCGGCAAAAAGAGCGAGATGCAGGGCGCCTACGAATTTATAAAATTCTGCGCCAAAGTCGAAAGCCAGGAGATCTGGTGCACCAATACCACCTATGTGCCTTTCACAAAAGCCGCGGCGGCTTCATCTAAAATAACCTCATGGCAGAAAGAAAATTTCCCCGACGGTCCGCGTGTGGGAGAGACCATTAACAGAAGCTCGAAGGATCTCACCGCCTGCTATGCCGCTACGGGCAACGAAATGATTTACGCGATGCTCGAGCTTATGGCGGCCGTGGCCGATAATCCGGACAGCAAAAATTTTGACGCTTATATCAAATCGTGCGATCAACGGTTCCAGCAGGCTATCGATGTTTACGCGAGCAAAACGAAAAAATAACGGTGACGACACTGTTTGAAAGGAAAGGGAGGACGGTTAAATGAAATATAGAATGAAAGGCGCCGCCGCGGCGGTTCTCGCGGTGCTGATGATAATTCTTTCTGGCTGCGGCGGGCGTAAAACCGACGGAGTTTCATCGGGCGGCTTTTCGTCTTCCGGCGGCTCCTCATCGGCGGTTTCCGGCGGCGGAAACGGCGGTACGGCTTCCGAGCAGCAGAACGGCGGAGAAAACGTTTCCGGCGGCGGGCAGAACGCGGAAGATCCGGGCGCCGGCGGCGGTCAGAGTTCCGAAGAGCAAAACGGCGGCGGCAATTCCGGCTCCGGCGATTCCGAAGAACCATCGGATACTCTCAACAAAGGCATCGACGAGGCGTATGCCGAATTTACCGCAACCGAATTCAAATACCGCGACGCTTTGCTGAACAAAAAGAACTGGGAGGGCAAGTTTGCCGTTTTCTTCCTGCGTTCGGAGGGGGAACCGACGAATCCCTTATCCGGGGAGCAAAATCATTCCGGCGACAATACGCTCGTTATCTCGCCGGAGGGCAAAACCATGCTGGTCGATTGCAATCACAGCGCGGGCACGGCATATCTGGTTTATTTCCTGCAAAAACTCGGAATTAAAAAACTCGATTATTTTGTCAGTTCCCATCCGCACGCCGATCATTTGGAGGGGTATTGGCAGATCCTCGATAATTTTGAGGTAGAGCATATAATTTCAAACTATTCTCCGATTTATACCAAGCCGAGCGGAGAATTCCCTTACAAATTTTACGAAAAAGCACAAAAGCTCGGCATAGAATTCAAACAGGTCAGCGAGGGCTACAGCTTTTCTTTCGGCTCCGTTAGTGTGAAGGTGTACAACCCTCCCGCGGATACCGATTGGACGAAAGAAGCCGAAAACGATCAATACAATCCGAATTCCCTCGCTTTAAGGCTGACCTACAAGAAAGCGTCGCTGTGGCTGGGCGGCGACTGCGAAGAGGCATACGGTCTTACCCCCCTGCAGCGTATGGCGAAAAAATACGGCAGCGAAATACAAAGCGATATAGTAAAAATGAACCACCACGGATTCAATATGGCCGGATGCCCGGGTTCCTGGCTGGATGTCGTCAAGCCGAAGATAGCGGTGGGTGAGATGTCGATTGTGCAGTCGGATTCCGTCCTTCTCACATATCAAAACAGAGGCGTCGCCACCTTCCATGTCGCGCTCGACGGTACGGTGCTGGTCACCACTTCCGGCGACGGCACATACGATATTCAGACGGAAAAAGACCGCGACGAATTTTCGTTCTTTGCGGGAATGAACAACCAGAAGAACGGATTTATGCGTGTAACGGCCGGATAGGGGAGTGATATAAATGGCCGAAAGCAATAACACAAGCAATACCGGAAAAAACAAAAAGAAGAAAATAATAGCGATTGTCGCCTCGGCTGTCGCGCTGTGCCTCGCCGTTGTCATTATTCTTCTTTTGCTGCTGCGTCCGGGGGAGGAAACCGACAACCCCGGCGGATTCGTAACAAGTGATGAGTCGGGCGGCAGCAATATCGACGAGACTCCGGAGCCCGCGGAACCCGAAACGCCCGCGGACCCCGAAGAGCCCGAACTGCCCGTTGAACCCGAGGAACCCGTTGAACCCGAAGAACCCGTCGAGCCGGATGAAACGATTGCTCCCGGTACGGTTATGGAGGCTGGGGATCAGGCTACGCTGCGCGAACTTCTGCTTTACGACGCCGAGCTTACAATACAGCTTACGGCGGATGTCGAAACGGGTTCGGTGTTTACGGTATACGGCAATAAAACTCTTACCGGCGATCATACCATAACCTATTTCAGAGACGGCATACCCAACTCTTATGTGTTTGATATCATGGGCGGCGCGTCGATGATTTTCGACGGGCCGACGATAAACGCGAATACCCGTGTCGCGGGGTTCTATGTCGAAGAAGGCGCGAAACTCACCTATTTGTCCGGCGAAACACGCAATGTTATGGATTACGCAATATACGCTTTTAAGAGCGAACTGGTGATAAAAGGCGGAACCTTCGACGATTCCGGCTATGGCACTTTGGGTATATCCACGGAATCGAAATGTTATATCGAGGGCGGAACATTTTCCGCCGGCAAGATCGCAACCGCCGTGGTTACGGACGGTTCGTATTTGAAAATCACCGGCAGCCCGGTTTTCAAGCGGACATGGGGCGCCACCAACAATGAAATGTTCGGCGCGTTTCGGCAAGCCGAGATCGAGATCGAGGGAGGTCTGTTCGACGGCGGCAATGTCGAATCAAATATCATTTATATAAACGATTCGGAACTGACCGTTAAAGGTACCGAAAGCAACCCCATCGAGATGTACAATTCCGATGAGGATGCCATCCGACTCGGTGCCGGAGCAATTTGCACTCTCGAGAATGTTTATATTCACGATGTAACCGAATATGCTTTGAAAACAAATAATCAGGCGCAGTTTACCATTACCGGCTGCAGGATCGAAAAGTGCGGCTCCGGTCTTTCTGTCGACGGAACCAAACCGAAAGTCACACTTACCGAATGTAAAATCGAAAACTGCAATTACGGCATCAGGAACAACGGAACCGAATCGGAAGTCACTCTCCGCAATGTCGATTTCAAAAATATCGAAAGGAAGGACCCGACAAAGAAAGATGCCGACGGCTTTGCGGTTTGCAATTACGGTCGGGGCGGCTTTATCGATATGGACGGCTGCACGGCGGATAATGTCGCTTGTGCCGTTTATCTTACCGGCGGCGCCTATGCAGACGGAAAACTCACGGCTCGCGGCATCGACGCGACTGTTCGTAACATCACCGTTACAAACAGCACCGAGGCGTTTATGGCGAGGAAAGGCAGCAGCCTTACCGTGCGCGACTCTTCCGTAACCGGTTGTACAACCCGCGCCGGCAGGGTGACGGAAGCCGGAGAATTGTACTGTTACGGTACAACATTCCGGGATAATTACTCGGGCGATGGTAACGGCGCCGGAGCGCTTAATTTTGATAATAATGCGATTGCGGAAATCAGCGACTGCAAATTTATCGGCAATCATGCATGGGGCAACGGCGGCGCGATTTGGACGAACACCCCCAATACGTTAAAAATAAAAAATACGGAATTTTCCGGCAACCGTTCGGGCGACGGCAATAACGGCGGCGGCGTTATATATGTAAACGGCACCGGGAAAGTCGATTTTACCGGGTGTTCATTCACCGATAACCATAGCAACGGCGGGAATTGCAGTGGCGGAGTGATGTGGGTGCGTGCAACCGCGGTCGTCACCTTAACAGACTGCACCTTAACCGGGAACAGTTCCGGCCGTTGGGGCGGCGCGATATTCATCAACGAAAACGGTTCGGTTATTACCGAATCCTGCACTTTCGGCGGCGATACCGCGGAGCTCGGCAACAGCGCGACTTCTCCCGGCGGCGCGGTTTATGTGGACAAAAATGCTACTTATACCGACGGCGATAAGGCAGGTAAAGAGTCCGCCGGCTCCGCATTCAAAAACAACAAGTCGAACAGTTCCGGCGGCGCGATCAAAGCAAACGGTACTGTAAATCTGTACGGCACGCAATTTGAAAAAAACACGGGCACCACAGGCGGAGCCATATATATCGATGGCGGCAATGTAACGGCGGTTAAAAGCACATTCGCCGGCAATGAAGGAACAGGCGACGGCGGCGCGGTATATATTAAGAATGCCGGTGATCAAATGTCGGCAACAGAATGCACTTTCACCGGGAACCGTTCCGCTCACTGGGGCGGCGCAATATTCATTAACAATAACGCCTCCTTTATTACCGAAGCCTGCCTTTTCGGCGGAGATAAAGCGGAGGACGGCAACTACGCGAAGGCGGCCGGCGGCGTGATTTATGTGAACGACAACGCCACTTATACCGACGGCGACAAGGCGGGTAAAGAGTCCGCCGGCTCTACATTCAAAAACAACAAGTCCGACAGTTCCGGCGGCGCGATCAAAATAAACGAGGGTACGGTAGATCTGTACGGCACGCAATTCATATTGAATACAGCGGGAAGCAACGGCGGCGCGGTTTACGCGGAAAAAGATAAAAAAGCCGTTGTTACGATTAAAAACAATGCCCTGTTCGACAGGAACACAAGCGCAACGGGCGGAGGCGCCGTAACCGTTCGTACCGGCGGTAAACTGGAAATAAGCGATGTCGATTTCACCGGCAACAAAGCAACGGGCGATGCAGGAGACGCGGCCGGCGCGATATCCGCGGAAAGCGCGACGGTAGTAGGCCATAACCTGAAGTTCATCGGCAACACCGGCGGAGTGAATTCTGCTTACGGCGGCGCGATATACGCAAGCGGCACCGCAAATCTTACCCTCACTTCCGACGATAAGGAAACATACATGTTTCAAGACAACGGCACGAACGCGGCGAACGGTTCCAAAGGCGCGGATATAAATATTTCGGCGTCGGTTACCGCGAACATCAGCGGTTATACCTTTGCCGACAATAAAGAGAACCCGCGCGGTTCCGGGGCGTTCAATACAGGCGGTACGCTGACCGTCAAAGATTGCGTTTTCAAGGATCACGCTGTTAAAGGCAACGGCGGAGTAATCTGGAGCGGCGGCGGTACAATCACTGCCGAAAA
>CAZRRV010000004.1:0-54934 GCA_964602735.1 uncultured Eubacteriales bacterium | reverse complement strand
AGTTCCGGCGGCGCGATCAAGGTAAACGGTACTGTAAATCTGTACGGCACGCAATTTACACAAAATACCGCGGGAGCCCACGGCGGCGCCGTATATATCGAGGGCGGCAATGTAACTGCGAAAAATTGCATGTTCGATGTAAACACCGCGATAGATCCCAGCAACAGGTGCGGAGGCGCCATCTATGTCGGTGCCCGCGAAGGCGGACCGGTCGGCAGTATAACGCTGACGGCCGACAGTACGGAAACCGGAAAATTTACCGGCAACAAGGCACAAAACGGCGGCGGCGCGATATTTATCACGGGGGGAAGTGAAGCCGTAATAAACAACTATACTTTCCAAGGCAATCAGGTTACCGGCGGCGGAGGCGGTGCTATTGAAATATCGGGCTCCGGAACGCTCAATGTAACCGATTGCGATGTTAAAGAAAACAAAACTCCCGCCGGCAACGGCGGCGTGCTGTGGGCCGACAGCGGAGAAGCCACCTTTACAACCACCGAATTTACCGGCAACACAGCCAAAGGCGGAGGAGTATTCTATTTGAAAGGCTCGGCCAATCTCACCGTCGACAGTTGCGCGATTACCGGTAACAGCGCCGTAAATAATCAGGGCGGAGTTTTGTGGGATAACGGCGGCACGGGAACCGTTACATTCAAGGCGGAAACCGATCCCGAAAGCGCAAAGATAATCGGCAACACCGCCAAAACCGAAGGCGGCGCATTGTGGAAAAGCAAAGGAACGCTCAATATTTCCGGCTACACTATCCAAGACAATGAAGCGCCTAAATATAAAAACGGTTATGTTGATAGCAACAACGTAAGCGGTAACTATAGCGATTATTTAAGCCAGGAGGGCTGGACGGAATCCTAATCTTAAATATCGCCGCGTTCAAATCCCGAAAATCGGGACGGCTTAAGCCGTCCCGATTTTCTTTTTATTTCCAGAGTCCGGCGCGTGGTCGCGTAAAATTCCGCCCGGCATTTTGCGCAAAATTTTCCCGGAAAATAAATTCATAAAACGCATTTTGTGTTGGACAATTAAAGTAAATCGGTATATAATCGTATACGGTATAAACGACGGAACGGCGCCGGCGCGAATTTTTGTTTGCCGGTTAGCGGCTCACGGCGAAAAAACATAACGGAATCGGAAGTGTCGGTAATGATTGATGCGAACGGATGCCCGGGATTTTACATACGGTACCCCGGATTTAAGAAAAAAGCGCTTACTTTCAGCTTTGACGACGGGCCCGCGCAGGATGAAAAATTTATAAAAATCCTAAACGGGTACCGCTTAAAATGCACCTTTAATCTGCATTTTGCCCGCAGCCGTATAAGCAAAATGACGCGTGACGAAATATTATCCGTTTATAATGAATCCGACGGTCATGAAGTCGCGACTCATTCTTATTCGCATCCGTTCCTGAATCAGATCCCCGACGGTACGGCCGCGTATGAAATACTCGAATGCCGCAGGGTTCTGGAGGAGATATTCTCGAAAATAATACGGGGTTTCGCCTATCCGATGGGAACAGTCGTATGCTCGCGCGAGGTAGTGGAGACGGTCAGGCGATGCGGCGTGGCGTATGCCAGAACTACGGCGGCATCGCGGAATTTCAATCTTCCCGACGACTGGATGATGCTGAACCCCACATGCCATTACAAAGACGGCGAACTGTTTAATCTTGCCGATAAATTTATAAACGACGAGGTTCGCTGGACGCCGGAAATGTTTTATGTATGGGGGCATACCTACGAGTTTGACGGCGGCGACGGATGGGACAGAATAGAGAAATTCTGCGAGAAGACGGCGGGAAGAGACGACATCTGGTACGCTACAAATATTGAAATATGCGATTACGTAAACGCGTGCCGGCAGGTGCAATCTTCAATCAAACGCGACCGTTTATACAACCCCACAAACACAACGCTGTATTTTGAAATTGAACATCGGAACGTAACCGTTTCTCCCGGCGAAACCTTAACCGTATAATGGTCAAAACAATTAAAACGCTGTGTATATAAGGGCGGTAAACGGCGTTGATGCCGGGGAAGGAGCGGACGGCAATTATGCGGGAATTAAAAGCCGCGGGCGAACGTTATGAGGTGCACAGAGCCGGGGGGACGCTGTTCCGCTATTACGCCTGGCCGTCGGTCTGCAGGGACGAGCGCGGAACGCTTTACGCGGTGTCATCGGGATTCAGGGTAAAGCATGTTGACCCTACGGGCAAAAACTGTATTTATGTGAGTTTCAACGGCGGCAAAAGCTGGACTCCCCCCGTCGTCGTAAACGATTCTTATCTTGACGACCGCGACACGGGAATCTTGTACCTCGGAGGCGGGAAAATGCTCATATCATGGTTCAGCAGCCGTTACGACGACGACTGCCGCCGTATACAGAAAGTCGACTGGGCTACCCCCGCGGAAAAGGCCTTGTTATACGGTTACAGCGATACGCTGCAATACCTCCCGCCGGACGAATTGAGGCCCGGATCGTATATTAAACTTTCCGACGATTACGGCGTTACATGGAGCGACAGAATCCGCGTTCCCGTGACGGCGCCGCACGGCCCAGTCCGGCTGAAAGACGGCTCGCTGCTCTATATCGGCAAAACATGGGGAGACGGATGGCAGTGCGGCGGAGATAATCCCGTTTCGGCTTATAAAAGCGCCGACGGCGGAAAAACCTGGGAATATCTTTCCGACATTCCGCTTCCCGACGGCGTTGAGAACAACCGGGCGTGGGAGCCGCACGGCGCCGAGCTGCCGGGCGGAAGGATCATAGCCGGGATCAGGGTGCATGATATGGTGCCTGACTTTACCGTTTACACTTCGTTTTCAGACGACGGCGGGCATAGTTGGAGCGTGGCACGCCCTACCGGGCTTGACGGTTCGCCCCCGCACTTCCTTGTACATTCTTCGGGGGCTTTACTGCTGACCTACGCGAGGCGCCGCGCCGCGGGCAACCGGGGAGAGAGATGCGCCGTAAGCTATGACGGCGGCGAGACCTGGGCAACCGATTATATTATTGACCCGGAGGCGGATTCGGGTCACGCCGGCGACCTCGGTTATCCCGCGTCGGCCGAGCTTGACGACGGCTCCGTGTTAACCGTGTATTATCAGATACTTCCGGGCGACGGCGCCCCGTCAATATTGGCGAAAAAATGGAGACTTGAAAACCGGCCGGAAATACAGTGAGCGAATTATCGGGAAGTTTTATAAATACTTCGGATTAAGTCGATCCCGCGGGGCAAAGAATGGTTCGAACCCCTTACGGGATTCAATCGGGTGCGGCTGCGGTCGCACTCTTTTTTTGACGGGTTATGCCTGTTTTGGTAGTTTGTTATCACCCCGCCGTCCGCAGGCGCGGCGTTTCGCATCGTCGGCGAATTTTAAGAAATTTTTATCCGGCGAATCATCTGGCGCCGGCGAGGGTATGGTGCGGCGGGCGGAATTTACCCTGCTCGCGCTGTTCGCCGAAGTTATTCCGAAAAAATTTTTCGATAGGGTCTTGACAAGAAAACTTGGAACCTGTATAATGGATTCACTGAAAACTTGGAATGGAGGTTTACCTTATGAAAAACGATGAAATCCTGTCGGCGGCGCAAAAAGAAAAGACGGGCGGCGAATACGAGAACCGGGTTTCCATGAAGAGCAGTCTTTTCGGGACGTTGCTTGGAGTTTTGTTGTTGCTCGCGCTTCTCCTGCTGGAGTATTTTATCAGGGGCACATTTGATTTCGGCCTGGTTTCCGTCGGTATGACCATGAGCGGCGCGCAGTCGCTGTACGAGGGCGCGAAAGCCAAAAAGAAGTATCTCATAGTTATCGGGATTGTACAGTCGCTTGTCGCCGTTTTTTCTGTTGTTGCCTTTATTGTCGGGCTGGTGGCGTAATGAACAAGCATCTGGAATTAAAGAACAGGCTGAAAGAATTCAGACTGAACGCGGGGCTTACGCAGACGCAACTTGCCGAGAAAGTTGGCTCTACAAAGAACACCGTCAGTTCCATAGAAACCGGGCAGTTCTGCCCGACGGCGTACCTCGCCGCGCTGCTCTGCATTGCGTTGGGGTGTAAATTTGAAGATTTATTTTACTTTTCGGATCACAGGCAGTAGTCGTTGCTTTTCGGCGGGACGAGATTGAAAACAAAAAAAGGGGGATCATATGGAAGACAACAGACAAATGAAACTGGTAGACGGCGGCGAATCGGAACCGGGCGCCGGGAAATCGGCCGTGAAACTTCCGGTAGCGAGGGTTGTGTTTCAGGAAGGGAAGGGAATGAACTGGCGGGAGCTGTTCGAAGGATTTACGTCGATAAAAATCATCACGTTTTCCACGTGCCTGGATTTTCTGAAAAAAGTGCTTTCCCTTTTTGAGGATGCCGAGGTGATTTTCGGTTGTGAGCAGATTATGTCGTACACACAAACGGAAATTATGGCGTTGGCGTTTCAGTCCGAGCTCATGGAAACGGTGAGAAACTCAAAATCCCGTGACTTTTTCCTTGAACGGTTGAAAAACGGAACACTGCGTTTGTATGTGGCGAGAGAAAAACTGTCGCACGAAAAACTGTATTTGCTTTCTTCGTCAGACGGCGGAAAACGGGTGATCACAGGCTCGGCCAATATGTCGAACAGAGCTTTTTCGGGGATTCAGAGGGAAAATATCGTATATATGGACGGCGAAAAGGGATACGGATGGTACGAACAGGTATATGAAGACTGTCTTGAAAACAGCGTGGACAGGATTACGGAAAATGCCGTCCTCGTTTCCGATGCCGGAGAAAACATGGAATTTCTTCCCGTGTCGCAAACGATAAAAGACAGAAAAGTTCTCACTGTCAGCCCAAATTCCGGCGATAATGAAGATGTTGAGTTCGCATTAAAGGTTGACAATCAGTACCGCCGGTTGCTGCCTCTTGCTCCGAAAGCGGAAAAATCCGCCGGCAGGATACTGCTTACGCCGCAGTATATCCGATCGTTCCGCCAAAATGTCAAGGAAAAGCGGGAGGAGGAAAAAGTCGCCCGCCGGGAATATCCGATGTTGCGCGTCGATTGCGGAGCCGCAACGGTCACGCTGAACGAAAAAACTCTCGATTTGCAACCGGCGGAAGAGGAGGTGCGAAACGATGTTTCGCTGTTCCTTGATTTTATGGACGGTTATCGGAATTTCATCGGTGAATGGCGGGATATGCAAAAGCGCTACTATGCTTTCGCGAACTGGTTCTTCTGTTCGCCTTTTATGGCGGTTTTACGCAAAACCGCGCGGTTAAACAATGTGGATCGCACTTCATATCCCGTTTTCGGAATTTTATACGGACAGAGCAAGGCGGGAAAGACTACCTTCCTGAAAATGCTGCTGAATATGATGATCGGTCAGTCTCCCGTTATACCCGGAAAGGATTTTACAAGAACCGTCGGAGACGGGTTGCGCATGAATGTAGAGGGCGTGCCGATTGTTGTGGACGATATAATGAAGACAAGATTTGAGCAAAACGCGCCGGAACTGATAAAAAATGATGATTTCGGTAATACGGGCGATTTAGAGTATTATCCCGCGATTGCGTTCAGCGCCAACACGGATATGGAAACCATAAAGCCCGAATACAGCCGCCGCGCCGTCTGCGTGAATGTGGCCGCAGGACTTCCCAATGAGAAACAACGGGAAATGAGCACAAAGATCGGAAGAATCAACCGTAAGATCACCACCGCGCTCTATCGGGAATACTTACGCCGAATGCTTCATATTGTTCCGGAAATGACGGAAACCTTAAAAACGGAAGGCGATCTTTCGGAAATTCCCGATGTTTTGAATGCGTCTTCCAAGGTTCTTTCTGATATTTTCAACTCCGTTTCAAACTGCGAACTGCCGGACTATGTGCGTGAATTGCGGTATGAGGATTATTTCGGATCGGATGTTTTGGGGAAAAACGTAAAAGATAAAATTTGCCGGGCATGGAGAAACAACCGAAAATGCTTTACAGTGAAGCGGAAATGCAATGAACTTTCATATGATACGGGCGATATTTATGAGCCGAAAAGATTGCGCGACGAACTGCCGGAAAAACTGGAACCTAAAGTCAGCCGCACCAAAATTGTCATGCGATGTGATGCCGCCCGGGAGTTTTTCGGCATCAACTTTCGGTGATCGGACGGGAGATTTCCGCCGAAAAACGGTTGCCTTAAAATTTAGCGGACTACGCTTTCTCGAAAGGGCGCAGCCGAAAGTACGCGATTTAAGCGCGGGCGTATTGCCGTAATATAAAAAAGCAAAAACCCCGAAGCGCGAACCGTTTCGGGGCTGTTAAATGGCGGAGAGAGTGGGATTCGAACCCACGGTACATTGCTGTACGACGGTTTTCAAGACCGTTCCGTTATAACCGCTTCGGTATCTCTCCGGATATTTGGATTTACATTAACATATTTTATGACGGTTTGTCACTCGATTCTGGGATTACAGGCGGAACTTCGCCGCAAAACCTTCGCCGTTGTTTTAACACATTATTCGCCGGGTTTATTTTTGTCGACAACTCCTTCCGTGCTGTCCGACTTAAAAAGAACAATAAGTGTCTGGAACATAAGCTTAAAATCGGCCCAGACGCTGTAGTTTTCGATATACATTAAATCGAGCATCAGCTTGTCTTTCGGCGAGGTATTGTATTTCCCCATTATTTGAGCCAGACCGGTCAGTCCCGCTTTTACTCTGTGGCGGTAATGAAATTCCGGAAATTCCATCGAGTATTTTTCCACAAGTTCAATTACTTCGGGGCGGGGACCCACAAGGCTCATATCGCCTTTCAGCACGTTAAAGAACTGCGGAAGTTCGTCGATGCGCAGTTTGCGCAGTACCGCGCCTACCTTTGTGATTCTGTCGTCTTTATCGGAAGTGAGACGATAGCCGGTACTGTTGGCGTTTTCAATCATCGTTCGGAATTTGAGAACTTTGAATGTTTTCTCGTTTTTTGTAATCCTTTCCTGCTTAAAGAACACCGGGCCGCCGTCTTCAATCTTGATTGCTATGGCTTCGATAAGCATAATCGGGCTCGTGATAATAATACCGATTGCGGAAAGAATAATATCGACCGTACGCTTTATTATCCTCTGCTCTACTGACAGTTCCGACTGGTTCGACGCCAGCATAACCGTATCGTCAATCATTGTCTGCCGCGAATAGTTTATAACAACATCCGAAAGATCCGGCAGCAGGTAAATGTTTTTGTTGTGTTTATAACAGTAAGAAATTATTTCCGACTTTTTCTCGGCCGGCACCTCCAGCAGACAGACGGCGTCGTTGTGCAGAATTATCGAACGGAAATCCTCGATATTATAATCCGCCACATCGGTGATGATATACTGTTTTTTGTATTTGTCGAATTTCTTCAGAATTGCCTCCGCGTCGGTTGTCTTGGGGTTGTAGAAAACGGCGCATTTTTCCGGGGAATTGATCTTGAAGTAAACATAATTTCCGAACCGGGCGAAAAACCAGCAAATCAGGTAATGTACCGCGATAATTAAAATCAGGATATACAGACTTGCGAAAGCTCTCGCCATAACCGAAAGTTGAAGATAGGTTATAATATCGGTTATCAAAGCCGCCAGAAATACCGTGTAAGTGATTTCCTTGCTTTTTTTCTTTCCTATAGCGAAACCGCCGTAAACCTGGATAAACGCCACGCCCACAATCGCGAATGTCGACGCCGTTATCACCGAAGCCCGGTTAAAGCGGAACAGGTGTATCGACATCGACGGGTAATACAGCCCGAAAAAAGCGAAAAATAGGCAGACGAACATTAAAATTTTAATTGAGAATATAATAGTGCGCTGTATTTTTCTTATGTATTTCATTGCTCGTATCCTTTACCCGATTCAATCCGAAGCGTATTTCGCAATCAGAGCTTTCGCCAGTTGTTTTGACGCTTCGATGTCTCGCAAATCGGCCGTGCAACTGGGAGAATGCAGGTATCTGCACGGTGTTGAAAGAGTAACGGTTTTTATCCCGTTGCGGGTTAAATGAATCGCTCCGGCGTTGTTGCCGCCGCTTGTGCCCGCTTTGGGCTGGGCTTTTATTCCGTTTTTGGCCGCTAACGCCAGCGCCGAACCGTAAAGCGCTGGGTCGTACATTGTGGCTCTGTCCATAAACGAAACGGCGACGCCTTCGCCGAGTTTGCATATACATTTTTCCCGCGGAACTCCGGGAATGTCGGCGGCGGTTGTGGCTTCGAGTACAATGGCGAAATCCGGTTCAACGGCGTAGGCGGCGGCTTTCGCGCCTCTCATGCCTATCTCCTCCTGTACCGAGAAAAGTGCGTAAAAATCATACGCGCTTTCTTCGCGAATCAGCGAAACAAGCTGGGCGCATCCCGCGCGATCGTCGACGGCGCGGGCAGTGAGAATATTTCCGTCAAACCGCGGCGCCACATCAAACCACGCGACATCTCCGGGCGCCACGATCCGCGCCGCCTCGTCTATCGAAACAGCGCCGATATCAATATACATATCCCGTACGCTGTTATAGTAATCCGTTTTGTCTTTGTCGAGTAAATGAACGGGTACTGCCCCGACTACACCCGGGGTATTTTCAAACCGTATCCTTTTCGCGGGAAGAATTGACGGTTCGATGCCGCCCACAATATCGAATTTTATAAGTCCGTTGTCGCAAACGGAGGTGGCGATCAGGCCTACTTCGTCCATGTGGGCGTCGAGAAGTATTTTATTTTTTGCCGGTTTTCTGCCTTTCTTAAAAGCGATAAGATTGCCGAGCCTGTCAATCGAATATTCGCAGAACCCGGAAATTTGGGATATTATATAATCCCGCACCGGCTTTTCTCTTCCCGAGACGCCCGGCAGCGAACAGAGAGTTTTCAACATCTCACGCACGGTAAACACCTCCGCGAAGGCAGTATTCCGTCAGCAGTTCCGCCGCGGACTCTAAATCTTTTATCCATACGGTTTCGGCGGGGGTGTGCATATTGCGAAGAGGAATTGAGCACAGTGCGGTCGGCACGCCGCTGTTTGCGGTTTGAATTATATCCGCGTCGGTGCCGGTTGAACCGCCCATAACCTCGGTCTGGAAAGCAATGTTTTTTTCTTTGCAGATTTCGGTCAGCTGTTCGTACATATTCGTATCGAGAGCGGGGGATATACCTGTCATTACGCCGCCCCCGGGTTTGCCGCATGCCTGCGGGGGCAGATTCGGGGCGACGGCGAAACTCGCGTCGACCACAACTGCTTCGGCCGGGTCAATCTTAAACGCGTTCACGCGTGCTCCGCGCATACCGATTTCTTCCGAATCGCTGAAAACGAAACATACATCGCGGGGCAGTTCGGCGTTTGCAAGCCGTTCCGCCATCTCCAGCAGGACCGCGCAGGACGCGCGGTTGTCGAGGGCCTTCCCGGTCAGTGCTCCGAACGACATGGGGGAGGCGGTCGCCGCGAATGTTACCGGGTCGCCCGGCCGGATACAACCGGCGTTTTCAAATCCCGTGTCTATATATAAATCTTCCGTTTTTCCGGCGCCTTTCGGTTTGTCGGGCAAATGCGGCGGGGTGCTGCAAAACACTCCCGGAACATCGCGGGTGCCGTGTATTATCACTTCGGAGGCCGGAAGAATACGGCAGTCGATGCCCCCCGCCGCGGCCGCTTTTACAAAGCCCCCGTGAATTGAGGTAACAAACATTGCAATTTCGTCTATATGCGCGTCAAGCATTATGGCGCGATCGGATTTTCCCCTTAACGTTGCGGAAATGCCGCCGAACAGCCGGGAAACCTCGGCTTTTTCCGGGAACATGCTTTCCGCTGTCTGCAACGCGTTTCCTCTGCCGCCGGTATACCAGGAGTTTGAAAGCGTCAAAATTTTTTGCAACAGTTCCATTCGCGTTCCCCTTAAAGAGAGTTTACCAGTTTTTTATAGTGTTTGCCGCGCTCCATAAAATTGGGGTACGCGTCGAAACTCGCGCAAGCCGGGCTTAAAAGCACGGTGTCTCCGGGCACGGCGTTTTTGTGCGCCGCGGCTACCGCGTCGTCCATACCACCGGCCCGCAAAATCGTTATGCGGTCGGGGTTGTAGCCGGGGTCGGATTTTACCGCCCGTTCTATCGAATCGGCGGTAGGGCCGGTTAAAATAAGCAGCTTTACCTTTTCGTTTATATACGGCGCCGCCGGCTCGAACGGTATATGCTTATCGTAGCCGCCCGCCAGAAGTATCAGATTTTTGTCAAACGATTTAAGGCATGCTATCGTCCTTGTCGGGCTTGAAGCTATTGAATCGTTGTAATATTTCACTCCGTCAAGTTCGCGGACAAATTCGATCCTGTGTTCCACGCCCTTGAATTCCCGGGCGACCCGCCTTATACTGTTCGCCCCCGCGTATCCCCATACGGCGGCGATTGCCGCCAGATAATTCGCGACATTGTGTTCGCCCATAACGGCAATATCCGATTTATGCATAATCGGTGCGGTAAGCCCCCGGTAAGACATGCACACGGTTCCGTCGGGCTGCAGAAAAGCGCCGTTGCGCACCGGCTTTTCCATCGAGAACAGCAGGCACTGCCCTCTGACATCGTCTGCAAACGAATATGAAAGGCGATTGTCAAGATTCAGCACCGTGCGCGAAAAGGCGTTTTGGTGCAGCACGATATTGCGCTTGGCTCCGACATATTCGTCCATGGTTTTGTGTATGTCGAGGTGATTCGGGGCTACATTGGTAACCACCGCCACATCGGGGCCTTTGCGCATTGAAATAAGCTGAAACGACGAAAGCTCTACAACCACAAAATCGTCTTTTTTTATATTGCCGATTTCGGGCAGCAGAGGTTTGCCGATATTTCCGCCGACATGCACCGTTTTCCCTTCGGCTTTCAGCATTTCGGCGATAAGCGTCGTGGTGGTGGTTTTCCCGTCGGAACCGGTGACGGCGAAAATCGTTGCGGGGCATAAATCGAAGAAGACTTCCATCTCGCTTGTAACGGCAATCCCCTCTTCGCGCGCCGTCACGAGTTCCGGCAGATTGAAATTCATCCCCGGCGTGCGGAAAATCGTATCTACCTCCAGATTTTTCAGGTAATCGTCTCCGAGCCGCAGTTCCGCGCCCATAGCCTCGAACCGATCGGCGAGTTCGCCGATTTGCTCCCGCCCGCGTCTGTCGCATACTATAACATTCGCGCCCTGTGAAAGAAAACTCTCGATAAGCGGAGTGTTGCTTACGCCGATTCCGCAAATTGCGATTCTTTTTCCTTCCAGCCGATCGTAAAACTGCTTAAAGTCCATAATCTCCTCCGCGATTTTAATATACGCAACGCATCCTGATTTTTTCGGGTTTATGGCGAACCGGCGATCGCCGAACGCTTCGTCCCGATACATAATACAATAAAAGCGTCCGAATTTCAAGTATTAAAAAGGGGAGAGGGGAATATAGCCCCCGCGCCGTCTTTCGGGGTCAAGATATAGTAAGAACACGCGGCGGAACGCACAGATATTGCGGTTTACATAACAAGTTTACATAACAAAATAAAAATTAAAATAATTGTTGACATTGCGGTTGAAATGAGATAAAATCATTTTTGCGCTGCTGAAAAAAACGGCGCCGAAAATGCCTCATATAAGAAATACGGCCGAGGCACGGCGGCGAATTGAAAGCGCGGGTCGCATCGCGAGACTGTGCTTCTCTTCGCGGAAATTATGCAAAAATAACGGCGCGGCGCCACAAAGACGCAATGTGCGGCGCGGCGTTTAATAAACGGGAGAATTAAATTATGAGCGTGTTGGGCGTAATCGGGGTAGGGAATATCGCGGGTGCGATATTGACGGGAGCGATAAATTCGGGTTACATAACTCCCGACGGAATTTTGATCTATGATATCGACGAACGCAAGACCCGGGAATTTTCCGAAAAATACGGAATCGAAATCGCGGAATGCGCGGAGGATACCGTGCAACGCTCCGATTATGTTCTGCTGGCGGTAAAGCCCGGCGCGATGGAGCAGCTTCTCAAAACGATTGCCCCCTTTGCCGGTGGCCGGTGTATAATCAGCGTTGCCGCGGGCATTTCCACGGGGTTTATTTCCACCTTGCTCACAGACGGCTGCGCGGTTGTTCGGGCAATGCCCAACACACCGTTGACCGTAGGGCAGGGCGCCGTCGCCGTTGCCAAAAACGCCGCCGTGTCAGACGGAGAATTTAATTTTGTAAAAGGTTTATTCGCTTCATGCGGATATGTATGCGAGGTCGCCGAGGAAAATCTGAACGCGGTTACAGCCGTAAGCGGCAGTTCGCCGGCTTTTGTTTTCCGTTTTATTAAAAATATGATTGACGAGGCCGTAAACGAGGGTTTGTCTTACGAAACCGCCGCCGGTCTTGTTTTACAGACCGTGATAGGCAGCGCGGTGATGTTCCGGGACGGAGGCAAATCCGCCGATGAACTTATTCGCATGGTTGCTTCTCCCAACGGCACCACCGAGGCGGGGCTTAAAGCGCTCGACGGCGATAATTTCGATCTTGCCGTTCGCAATGCGGTAGCCGCCGCTTTCGCCCGTTCAAAAGAACTTGCAAGGTAATCGGAGAGCGGATTATGAACTTTGATTATATCAAATCTTTCGGCGAGTATTTGTTAAACGGGAGAAACTGTTCCAAAAGCACCGCCGAAGCGTATCTGCGCGACATTAAATATTTTATAAAATTCGCTGAGGAAAACTCTTCGGTTCCCGAAGTTGAAAAAATCGACTCCGCTTTTGTGAATGCTTATGTTTCCGATATAAAGAGAAGCGGCAAATCTTATGCCACAGTGTTAAGAACGGTTGCCTCTCTGCGCTGCTTTTTCCGCTTCCTGGTGAAAATTAAGGCAATCGAAAAGGCGCCGCGGATTGAAATTCCCGACAGCCGGGCCGAAACCGAAAAATTCCCCGAAATTCTTTCCGAAGACGAGGTTAAGCGTCTGCTTTCGCAGCCCGACTGCGGAAATATGAAAGGTATGCGCGACAAAGCGATGTTGGATCTTATGTACGCCACCGGAATACGGGTTTCCGAACTTTTGAGTGTGGGCGTAAACGATATAGATTTCCAGCTTGGTGTTCTGCGGCTCAGGTCAAAAACGCGGGAGAGAATAATCCCCGTTTACCGCGACGCGGTAAAATCCGTTAAAACCTATACCAAAAAAGTGCGCTCGGCGATTGTGTGCGACGATTCCGTTACCGTTCTGTTCACGGGGATGAGCGGCAGACCGTTGACCCGCCAGGGCTTGTGGAAGATAATAAAGCATTACGCCGATATGGCGGGTATTCGCCACGATATAACTCCGCATACGCTCCGCCATTCTTTCGCCACGCATTTGATTGAAAACGGCGCCCCGGTAGAGGATGTTAAAGAACTGCTCGGGCATTCGGATATATCCTCTACACGCATGTATAAAAGAATGGTTCAGAGCCGCTATTCGCAGTCATACAATAAATACCACCCCCTTGCAAAATAAAAAAAGATGAAAAACCGGGCCGGCGTTTACGCCGGCCCGGTTTTGCGATCGGGTTATTCCACATCCTGCAACGCGTCATATCCTTCTTCACCGGTTCGCACTTTAACAACATTTTCCACATCGTATACGAATATCTTGCCGTCGCCGATATGCCCGGTATAAAGAACTTTCTTGGCGGTTTCGATAACCGTCCGCACCGGCACTTTGCTGACGACGATTTCAACCTGAATTTTAGGCAGCAGGCTCGGCTCGATCGCCACGCCGCGGTAGAATTCCGGCTTGCCTTTCTGCACGCCGCATCCCATCACATGCGTTACCGTCATACCCGTAATGCCGATGCCCATCATTGCGTTCTTAAGCGTTTCAAGCATACGCTCTTTGCATATAATTTCCACTTTCGTCATTTTTACGCCGTTTTCGTCGCGGCGCGGTTTTTCGTAGGTCGGCATCGAGGATACCTCCACCGCCTCGGCTACGGGAACATCGCCGTCGACCACAGCGGGACTGTCGTCTTTAACATCCTCTTTAATATCTTCGGGCAGGAAAGCAAATCCGGCGTAGGCACTCGGGAGTCCGTGCTCCGGCCCGTCCAGTCCGGCCAGCTCCTCGTCACGTGATACACGCAGGCCGACCGTTTTGTCGATAAGCTTAAATGTAATAAACATCGTAACGCCGACCCATGCCAGAACCGATACCATTCCGATAAGCTGAATTAACAGCAGCCTGCCGTCCCCGGTATAGAAAAGGCCGTTTTTATAATCGAACAGTCCGACCGCGATTGTTCCCCACATCCCGTTCGCGAAATGGACTCCGATAGCGCCTACCGGGTCGTCGATATGAAGTTTCAAATCCAGGAACTCTATCACAATAACAACCAGTATACCCGCCACCAGACCGATTATCGCGGCTCCGAGCGCGTCGACATTGGCGCAACCGGCGGTTACCGCCACCAGACCCGCGAGCGAACCGTTGAGCGTCATCGAAACATCGGGTTTTCCGTTTTTAATCCATGTAAATATCATTGTGGCGCAGGTTGCCACGCCGGCAGATATGGTTGTTGTCCCGAAAATCTGAGCCAGTTGTTTGCCGTCCGCCGCCGCGGCTCCGTTAAACCCGTACCATCCGAACCAGAGAATAAAGCATCCCAGCGCGCCCAGTGTGATTGAATGCCCTGGTATGGCGTGCACTTTAATTTTACCGTCTTTTTCTTTGGTGTATTTGCCGATACGCGGCCCGAGCATCGCCGCGCCTATAAGCGCGCTCAGCCCGCCTACCATATGGATAAGGCATGAACCCGCGAAGTCCACAAATTCCGGGGCGCCGGCGCCGAACAAATTGGAGCCCAGGCGGGAAAGCCAGCCTCCGCCCCATACCCAGTGGGCTTCAATCGGATAAACAACCGCGCTGATGACCGCGCTGTAAATGCAGTATGCCAGAAACCGCGTTCTTTCCGCCATGGCGCCCGAAACGATTGTAGCCGCCGTAGCGCAAAACACAAGGTTGAATACAAAACCGAACCAGTCAAAACCCGAAAAATTTGTGAAAATCTGGAGATTGGGTTTGCCGATAAGCCCGAAAAACGTGTCCTCACCGATTAGCAACCCTCCGCCGAGCAGTACGAAAACCACCGTGCCTATGCAAAAGTCCATGAGATTTTTCATAATAATGTTGCCGGCGTTTTTTGCCCGAGTAAAGCCGGTTTCCACCATTGCGAATCCTGCCTGCATGAAAAATACAAGCGCGGCGCCCATCAGGAACCATACTCCGGTAGGGCCGAAAATGTTCGACATAAGAGTTTTCAATGTGTCCATAACAATCCCTCCAAAAAATAAGCGTGCCCTGTCCGGTTACAGACAAGGCACGCCTTTGTGCCGTTTTGTTTTTTCGTATGCCGCCGCAAGTCGGGCGGATATATCCGCTTTACACCCGGAATGTCAGGTCGCCGTAATTCGGCACAGGCCAGTAATCCTCGGATGTAAGCCCCTCGGCTTCATCGACATAGCCGCGCAGTTCGTTCATTACGGCGAATACCTCGTCGCGGTACATTCTTGCCTGCTTGTACCCGTCGCATATATTCGACGCGGTTTTTTCAACCTCGGCAAGCCGCTTCGCCGTTTCGTAAATCAGCCCGGAAAGTTCCGAAAGCCGCTTGAGAATGCCTGTTTCGGCATCGCACGGAATATCCTCCGAAACCGCTTTCTTTGAAAGTATCGTATCCGAAAGTTCCGCAGTGTACGCGCTTATGGCGGGAAGATAATCCTTGTTTACCATATCGATCATCGTCAGCGCTTCGATGTTGATGTTCTTGGAATAATTTTCAAGCAGTATCTCGTACTTCGCGATAACCTCCGCCTCGGAATAAACCTTGTGGTCGCTGAACAGTTTTATGTTTTTCTCGTTAATCAGCATCGGCAGCGCGTCGACCGTGGAACGCAGATTCAGCAGTCCGCGTTTTTCGGCTTCCTTCGGCCATTCCTCCGAATACCCGTTCCCGTTGAATATGATTCTGCGGTGTTCCGAGAATGTGCGCCTAACAAGGGAGTTCATGGCGTCCGAGAAATCGTCGGCCTGCTCCAGCTCGTCGGCGAACTGTTTGAGTTCTTCGGCTACGATGGTGTTAAGCACAATGTTCGGATCGGCGACCGAGGCGGTTGAACCCAGCATACGGAACTCGAATTTGTTGCCCGTAAATGCGAAAGGTGAAGTGCGGTTGCGATCCGTATTGTCTTTCGGGAAAGAGGGGAGGACATCGACGCCCAGTTCCATCTTCGGAACTTTTGAACCCGCGTAATGTTCGCCGCTTACAATCGCGTCCAGCACGGCGTTCAGTTCATCGCCCACAAACACCGAAACAATCGCCGGCGGCGCCTCGTTCGCGCCGAGTCTGTGATCGTTGCCGGCGGAGGCGACCGAAACCCTCAGCAAATCCTGATATTCGTCGACCGCTTTTATTACCGCGGCAAGGAACAGCAAAAACTGCGCGTTTTCGGCGGGGGTTTTGCCGGGATCGAGCAAATTCACTCCGGTATCGGTCGACATCGACCAGTTGTTGTGCTTGCCGCTGCCGTTAATTCCCGCGAACGGCTTTTCGTGCAACAGGCAGACAAGCCCGTGTCTTTTTGCGACCTTCTTCATAATTTCCATTGTAAGCTGGTTATGATCGCTTGCAATGTTTGTGGTTGAGAATATCGGAGCGAGTTCGTGCTGCGCCGGCGCGACTTCGTTGTGCTTCGTTTTCGCCGGGATTCCGAGTTTCCACAGTTCGGCGTCCAAATCATGCATATATTCGGCAATTCGGGGTTTTATAGCGCCGAAATAATGATCTTCCAGCTCCTGCCCCTTGGGCGCGGGGGCGCCGAATAATGTCCGTCCGCAAAAGATAAGATCTTTACGCTGATTGTAAAGTTTTTCATCGATCAGAAAATATTCCTGTTCGGGGCCTACCGTCGTTACTATGCGTTTTACGGAATTGTTGCCGAACAACCGTAATATTCTGATGCCCTGATCGCTTATTGCTTTCATCGAGCGCAGCAGCGGGGTTTTTTTGTCTAATACCTCGCCGGTATAGGAGCAGAAAGCCGTGGGGATGCAGAGCGTTCCGTCTTTGATAAAAGCGTACGAAGTGGGATCCCACGCCGTATACCCCCTCGCTTCGAAGGTAGCCCGCAGACCGCCGGAGGGGAAACTCGAAGCATCCGGTTCGCCTTTGATAAGCTCCTTGCCCGAAAACTCCATAATCACCCGTCCGTCGTCGGTGGGAGAAATAAAGCTGTCGTGCTTTTCGGCGGTAATTCCCGTCATAGGCTGAAACCAGTGGGTGAAATGGGTCGCTCCCTTTTCCAGCGCCCAGTCTTTCATGGCGTTGGCTACCGTGTTGGCGACGCTTAAATCCAAAGGTTTGCCGTCGTGCACCGTTTTTTTAAGAGCTCTGTATGTCTCTTTCGGCAATCTTTCTTTCATTGTCGCGTCATTGAACACATTGGATCCGAAAATTTCCGTTACCGCGTTCATTTTCACTCATACCTCCGAAAAAAATTAAAAAGCGTCAACGATGCGAAACCTTTTCATCATCACTGCGCCTTTGCATATTGATATTATATACTTTCGATAACTAACTGTCAATATCAAATTATAATCAAAACCGGAAATCTCGATTTACAAAATAAAGGTTCGGCAGCGGAAAACTTTATTATTTTAACGCCGGGTTAAACACTATGCGCCGGACGGGGCGTTGGGCAATGCTTTTGCCCGACGGGCAGAATGCCGCGAATAGTTTCCGCGCCGATAATCTGTTTGATAATTTCGCGGTTAATGCACACTGTGTTTTACCGTAATTCCGGGGACTGTTCGGGCGAACGCCGACAGGCTTGCCCGCCGGCTTCCCGCCGTTTCTTATACGGTCGTCTTCCGCCGGCATATTTCCGTTATATTTCACGGGAATGCGCGGAAATATACAAAGTATTCCCCGCGCTTTTTGGTTTCTCTTAACGAAAAATCCGATGGCGCATCTGATGCCGAGCCGTGCCTCAACATATTATAAAAAGAAAAGGCGGAATTTATGATTGAGTTTTTCGGAAAATACTATCCCCGGAGCTGTTTATGCCTACTATCAGCGGCATGTTTACGGTTTCGAGCTTTTTTACCGATTCGCATCCCAAATCCTGATACGCTATTACCTCGCATTCGGTTATTGATTTTGACATCAGCGCTCCGGCACCTCCGACGGCGCACAGGTACAGCCCTTTGTTTTTTACAATGCTCGCGTAAACTTCGTCGTTCCGATCCCCTTTGCCCACCGTTGCGAATAACCCGGCGTCCATAAGTTCCGGGGTGAATTTATCCATGCGCGACGATGTTGTGGGCCCGCAGCTCCCGATTGGTTTTCCCGGCGGCGCTTCGGTGGGGCCGGCGTAATATATAATCGAGTTTTCAAGAGGAAAAGGGAGAGGACGCCCGTCTTTCAGAGCCGCCGAAAGCCGGATATGCGCAGCGTCGCGCGCGGTATACACCGTTCCGCTGAAGTAAACAATATCGCCGGGTTCCAGTTTGTACGCCTCGTTCAATAAATCGAGGTTGTCGAAATAAAAACATCTTTGCCGAGCCAAGGTGTCACCTTCCGTTTGTCAAAGTGCCGCCGTTCAAACAACGTCCGCCGGTCTTCCGGATTTTAGCCGCATATTGCGTAAAAGTATCGGGAAATCGTGAGGGGCAACGTAATGCTGTCGTAATAATTATAGCCGCGCTGGCCGTTAAATGCAATTGCTTTTCTTTTTAAGGCGTAAATGCCCGGGATATTTTCCGCCGATATGATTTCAGCCGCGCTTATTGCTTATTGAAAATATTTCGATAAACCCGGCGCTTACCCTGCGATCCGATAAAAATACCGCCCGCGCTTGCGGGTCACGGATGCTGCGCCGCTGTGTCCGGCACTCACGATTATGAATTTTATTCTTGAATATTCATACAAAATAAGCTAAAATATCATTATGCAATCCGCAAAGGCGGGAAAGGGATTGTCCCGACTGAAAAATTTTGGTTTTGGCGTTATCCGTTTTACGGAGCTAACGCGGCGGGCGAAACGGTGCGCTGATTTCAAGAAATTACCGAACGGGAAAAAATCCGTATCACGAAGGCGATGCCTGTATCTTTCCTGTTTGTATTAACAAATCAAAAATTCTACCGAAAGCGAGATGATTGTTAATGTCGCGCACGAAGGCGCGAGAACTGGCGTTTATTCTCACTTTCGATAAGCAGATAACCGGCAATACCTGCGACGATGTTGTAAAAAACGCGGCCGACTCCCGCGATGTCGAACCCGACGGGTACACCGTAGCGGTATTCAGAGGCGTTTTCGGGCGGCTGAGCGAAATCGACGCCGCGATTTCCTCTCATCTCAAAGGCTGGAAACTGGAGCGCCTTTCAAAAGTGGTTCTGGCATTGTCGCGTATTTGTATTTACGAAATGAAATGGGTTGACGATGTCGATACCGATGTCGCCGTTAGCGAAGCGGTGCGCCTTTGCAAAATTTACGCGACCGATGAAGACGCCGCTTATCTGAACGGCGTGCTCGGCAGTATCGCGCGCGAGGCGGAAAATGAATAAATTCTGCCTGGGTATTGACACAAGCAATTATACAACATCGGCGGCTCTGGTAGGCAGTGAGGGCATAATGTCGAACTGCCGTTTACCGTTGCCCGTGGAAAAGGGCGCGATAGGCCTGCGGCAGTCCAACGCGGTTTTCCGGCATATAAAGCAAATCGGACAGGCGACCGCTTCCGCGTTAAACGGTTTTACCGGTACCATAGGCGCCATCGGGGTGTCAACCCGCCCGCGCGATGTCAGCGGCAGTTATATGCCGGTTTTCAAAGTGGGGGAGGCTGTCGCGAATTCGCTTGCGGCTGCTCTTAAAATTCCCGTTTTCCGCTTTTCGCACCAGCAGAATCATATCGCGGCCGCTTTGGCGGGGGCGAAAAGAGACGATTTATTTGGTCGTCCTTTTATCGCCTTCCATCTGTCGGGAGGAACCGCGGACGTGCTGTCCGTTGACGGGGATTTTAATATCCGGTCCGTTTCGACGTCGCTCGATTTGAAACCGGGTCAGTTGATCGACAGAGTAGGGAAAATGCTCGGCCTGCCGTTCCCGTCCGGCGCCGAACTCGATAAAATGGCGTTAAACGGAACAGTCCCGAGGCGTCCCGCGGTTTCTTTAATCAACGGGAATTTTTCCGTTTCGGGTTTGGAAAATCAATGCCGTGCATTGTTTGAAAAGCGGGAGAAGCCGGAAAATATAGCCGCGTATCTTTTTTCGTATATCGCCGAACTTTGCGGTTTGCTCTGCGAACACGCGATTGCCGTTTGCGGCGATCTGCCGATAGTATTCGCCGGCGGGGTTTCAGGCAGTGAATTTATACGCGGCTCTCTGGGCGGGAAATACGAAACCGTTTTTTGCGATCCGTGTTATTCTTCCGACAACGCTGTCGGGAACGGTTTTTTGGCGGTGAGGAAAATATGAATTTATCAGCGGCGGTCTGGACCGTATCGGAATTAAACAGGCATGTGCATACTTTACTTTCAAACGATGAAGAACTTTCTTTCGTTTTTGTGAAGGGCGAAGTATCAAACGTGAAATACAAAGACGGAAATATATATTTCACTTTGAAAGACGAGAACGCCTGTGTAAGCGCCACAATGTTCGAAAATTACGCCTGCAGGCTTCGCTTTAC
This sequence comes from uncultured Eubacteriales bacterium, assembly GCA_964602735.1. Classification (GTDB taxonomy): domain Bacteria; phylum Bacillota; class Clostridia; order Oscillospirales; family Acutalibacteraceae; genus CAZRRV01. The sequence continues at coordinate 34,258 of CAZRRV010000004.1, read as the reverse complement.
TCTTGAAAACGGTTTATCCGTAATATGCGGAGCCAGAACCGATTTGTGGGAGAGGGCGGGGAAATATCAGCTCCGTGTTTTCAGCGCCCAGCCCGAGGGTATAGGAGAACTCGCGCTTGCTTTTATGCAAACAAAGATAAAACTGGAAAGCGAGGGTTTGTTTGCGGCGGAAATAAAGCGGCCCGTCAAACCGTGCCCCAAAACCGTTGCGGTTGTAACATCGGGTACCGGCGCCGCGATAAGGGATATTTTGCGGATTATCGGCAGCAGGAATCCCATGGTTCGAATCCTTGTATGTCCCGTAACGGTACAGGGCGAACAGGCGGTGAACAGTATGGTTTCCATGCTGCGTACGATATATAAAAGGAACGACATAGACACCGTTATTATCGGGCGCGGCGGCGGCTCCGCCGAAGATTTAAGCTGCTTTAACAGCGAAATACTCGCCAGAACGATCCGTATGTCGCCGTTCCCGGTAATTTCCGCGGTGGGTCACGAAACCGATTATACAATATGCGATTATGTGGCGGACGTCCGGGCGTCTACCCCGTCCGATGCGGCCGTGCAGGCGACGGCGGCGGATGTTTCGCAATTCAAATCGGCGATTGACGGATGTCTCGACAGAATACGGAATGCCTGCTCCGATATCGTGCGGAACCGCGCGGAAATACTTGAAACCTTGAAGACCCGTCTGCCGGAGCTGTACCGGGATTTTTGCGACGGGGAAGCGGAAAAAGCCGAAAAAGCGGAATCATCTCTGACGGTCTCCTATACAACGCTTATACAGAGCCTTTCGCGCAGGGTTGAGAGTTCGTCCGATATGTTGCGTGCGTTTGATCCGTTCGCGAGTATCAAACGAGGGTACGCCGTTGTTACAAAAGACGGTAAAGCCGTAACCGATGTTTCAAAGCTTGCCGGCGGCGATGAAATCGTCGTTCATATGAAAACGGGAAACATAAACGCGTCCGTAACGGATACCGAGCCGGTGAAAGGAGATGCCGAAATTGTCTTTTGAAGAAAAAATGAAACGGCTTGAAGAAATTGTGCAAACGCTTGAAAACGGCGAATGTTCATTAAACGACGCCGTATCGCTGTTCTCGGAGGGACTTTCGCTTTCGAAAGAATGTAAAAACGAACTTGACAGCGCACGGCAGAAAATCGAGTATATAGAGCCCGAAAGCGAGCCGGAGACAGATAATGACTGATTTCCCCCTTAAAAACTATATTCCCGCGATCGAATCGGCGCTCAACGGATATTTGCCGGAAATCGACAGCGAGTATGCCGTGGCGGTTGACGCCATGAGATACGCCGCTCTGGGCGGAGGAAAGCGCATCAGGCCGTCGCTTCTGCTTGAAATATACCGTATGCTCGGCGGTAATACGGGCGACGTTATGCCGCTTGCCTGCGCGCTTGAAATGATCCATACATATTCCCTGATCCATGACGATCTTCCCTGTATGGATAACGACGACTTTCGCCGCGGGAAACCGTCGCTGCATAAGGCGTTTTCCGAGTCTACCGCTCTTCTGGCTGGCGACGCACTGCTTACTCTCGCGTTTAGAACGGCGGCGGAATGTGCGGCTTTGCAGCCGTCGGCGGTTTTAAGATGTATTTCGCTCTTGGCCGAAAAAGCCGGCGTGAACGGCATGATCGGAGGTCAGATTATGGATCTCGACTGCGGCGCCGGCTCGAGCGGGCGCCTGTTTAACGAAAAGAAAAACCGGCTGAAAACCGGCGCCCTGTTTTCACTGTGCGGAGAAATACCCGTTGCGCTCGCGGGGGCGGACGATCGCCGTAATTCACTTATCCGCGAATATTGCGATAAAATCGGGTATCTGTTCCAGACGGTAGACGATATATTAGACGGCGACCTTTCCCCGGTCGGTACCGGCGGGGAAACGCGGGCGCCCGATTTGCTGTGCGGGGAGGCGCAGGCAATGGCGCGCGAGCTGGGTAACGACGCTCTTTTTCGGCTTCCGGGTTATATATTAAACAGGGAACGATAAAGTGGTATGTATGGAATATAAACTTTTGCCGGGCATACATTCTCCCGCCGATTTAAAAGCGATGAGTGCGGACAGCCTCCCCGATTTGTGTGAGGAAATCCGCGACTGTATAATCAAAACGGTTGCGGAAAACGGCGGCCATCTGTCGTCGAATCTGGGAGTGGTGGAACTTACCGTAGCGCTTCACCGCGTATTCGATATGCCGAATGATACCGTGATTTTCGATGTGGGGCATCAATGCTATACACATAAACTGCTTACGGGGCGGTACGAAAATTTTTCGACATTGAGAAAAGAAGGCGGAATATCGGGTTTTCTTCGCCCCGACGAAAGTGTTTACGACGCCGTTGTTTCGGGGCACAGCAGCACCTCGGTGTCGTCGGCTTTCGGTATTCATAAAGGTAATATGCTGCTGGGGAAGAAAGCCAAAATCGTCGCGGTTGTGGGAGACGGCGCGCTTACAGGCGGATTGATTTACGAGGCGCTTAACAATGTGGGGCGCGATAAAAGCAATCTGATTATCGTACTTAACGATAATTCAATGTCGATTTCCAGGAATACCGGCGCTTTGGCGAGATATTTGAATATAATTCGCACCAAACCCAAATATTACAGATTTAAGGACAGGATAAAATCGTTTATCGCGCACATTCCTTTTATCGGCCGTTCGCTTGAAAGCAAACTGGTTCATTCCAAGGAAGTTTTGAAAAACGCCGTTTACAATACGAATATTTTCTACGGGTTCGGGCTTAACTACATGGGCCCGGTCGACGGTCATAATATACAAACCCTCGAAAATATGCTGAGAGTTGCCGCCGAAAGCGACCGGCCGGTTCTTCTGCATGTTGTCACAACCAAAGGGAAAGGTTATTCATACGCGCAAAAGAATCCCGATGTTTATCACGGCGTTTCGCCGTTCGATGTTGAAACCGGGCTTTGCGGCGGCGGGGATTCGTTTTCCGACGTGTTCGGAAGCACGCTGTGCGATTTGGCTGAACGCGACGGCAGAATTTGCGCCGTAACCGCGGCGATGCCGATAGGCACGGGGCTGTCGGATTTCAGGCAGCGATTCAGGAACCGTTGTTTTGATGTCGGGATCGCCGAGGAACACGCGGTAACGTTTTCCGCAGGCCTTGCGAAAGCCGGAATGAGACCTTTTTTCGCGGTATATTCCTCTTTTCTGCAACGCTCGTATGATCAGCTTGTTCACGATGTCGCCATCGCCCGCCTTCCTGTTACAGTGTGCGTAGATCGAGCGGGAATAACCGGCGAAGACGGCGAAACACATCAGGGGATATTGGATCCCGCTTTCCTTACTTCAATTCCCGGTATAAAAGTTTTCTCCCCGTGTAATTTTGCCGAACTGCGCGATTTGCTTCAACGGGCGGCGCAGCGGGATTCCGGCCTGTGGGCGATACGCTATCCCCGGGGCGGCGAACCCGGAAATTTAAGCAATATCAGACCGGGCGAAATGTACTCGCATATAAACGGAGATTCCGTTCTGGTAATAACATACGGTACCCTGTTTTCCGAGGCGTTGCGCGCGAGAGAAACATATCCCGAGATCGGGCTGATGAAACTTACGCAGATTCATCCGCTGCCCGACGGCGCGGTTAAAGAGGCGCAAAATTACAACACGGTTCTTTTCTTTGAAGAGGCGATAAAAACCGGAGGTATTGCCGAGCAGTTCGGCAGCGCGCTCCTCGAACACGATTTTACGGGTCGGTACCGTGCGATAGCCGTAAAGGGCTTCGTCCGGCAGGGCAAACCCGAAAGTCTGCGGCGGAAATATTCGCTTGATTACGACGGAATGATTGGTGAAATCTCAAAGTGGCGGGAAAAATAAGATTAGACAGTTGCGTCTTTTCAAAAGGATTAACCGAAAGCCGCGAAAAAGCCCGCGCCGTGATTATGTCCGGGTCGGTTTATGTAAACGGGCGCAAGGCGGATAAACCGGGCGAACAGGTAACGGACGGCGATATTATCGAAGTCCGCGGCAATCCGTTAAAATATGTGAGTCGCGGAGGTCTAAAACTCGAAAAGGCGATAAACGAATTTGCGATAGACCTTCGCGGGGGAATATGTGCTGATATAGGCGCCTCTACCGGCGGATTTACCGACTGTATACTGCAAAACGGCGCGGCAAGGGTTTACGCCGTCGATGTGGGTTACGGTCAGTTAGACTGGCGGCTCAGGAACGACAGCCGCGTTGTAGTGCTTGAAAGGACAAATTTCCGTTATATACAAAAATCGCAAATTCCCGATATGCTTACATTCGCGTCGGTTGATGTTTCTTTTATTTCGCTCACTAAAATATTGCCGGTACTGCGCCCGTTGCTGCGAGCCGGCGGAGAGGTTGTATGTCTCGTCAAACCTCAGTTCGAGGCGGGAAAAGATAAAGTCGGAAAAAAAGGCGTGGTAAAAGACCCTGCCGTACATTTCGAAGTTATAAAAAATATTGTCGAGTTTTCCGTAACGATTGGATTTTCGGCGCTAAATCTTACTTTTTCCCCCGTGCCGGGCCCGGAGGGCAATATCGAATATCTGCTTTATCTGCTTAACGACGGCAAAGGCATACAAAACGGCGCCGTGGATATAAGCGGAACCGTCAAACTTTCGCATGAGATTTAGGTGATGATTTTGAAAATTGCCGTACTTGTTAATCACGGCAAGCCGGAGGCGTACGCCGTCGCCGAACAAATTCCCGATATTTTACAAGGCGCCGAACTGTTCAGCGACGACGGGGATCTTTCCGGCCGGTATAAAAAGGTCGAAACCGCCCGGCTGTATGATATTTCGGATATAATGCTTGTCATCGGCGGAGACGGCACCATAATGCACGCGGCAAAAAAAGCCGCCTGTCGCAATCTTCCCCTGCTCGGCGTGAATGTGGGCCGCGTCGGTTTTTTGGCAAACATCGAGCCGAGCGAACTCGAATTGCTCCGCGGGCTGACAACCGGCAATTATGAAATCGAGGAGAGGAAAGTTCTTAACGCGGTAATTAGAGGCGAAAGTCACGATTTTATTAACGATCTTGTCATTTCAAAAGCGGATTCCGAAAATCTTATCGACATTTCGGCGGGTTATTCTTACAGCGAGATACATTACCGCGCCGACGGTTTGATTATAGCCACGCCCACGGGTTCCACCGCGTATTCGCTTTCGGCGGGCGGCCCTATTTTAGACCCGACCTCCGAGTGCATACTTGTTACCCCCGTCTGTCCGCACATGCTTTTTTCGCGCTCGATAATATTCGGTGCGGAAAGAAGTATTTTCGCCGGGCTTAACGGCGCGGGGCAGGTCGCGGATGTAATTATCGACGGGGAGGAAAGAATAAGAATAACCGAAAATGAAATAATCGAAATCAAACCCGACAACGACATATCGGTAAAGTTTATTTCACTGAAAAATAACGCGTTTTACGATGTGCTGGCGGCAAAAATAAAGTGAGGCGGGCAATGAAAAGCGAACGGCAGAACAGAATTTTAGAGATTATAAACGGTCGTGCCATGTGTACACAGCACGAACTTTTGGCGGCACTTGAAAAAGCCGGCATAAAAGCTACTCAGGCTACGGTTTCGCGCGATATAAGAGAACTCGGAATAGTTAAAGAGCACGATAAAAACGGCGGGTACCGATATGTTTCGGGGGGGAATCCCGCGCCCGACACCGAAATAAACTACAGGGAAGTGCTTGCAAATTCGGTACTGAGGGTATATCATGCGTTAAACGACGTTGTTGTAAGATGCCGCCCCGGAATGGCGCAGGGAGCGTGTACGGTTATCGACAAACTGTTCTCCGAACTGGCTCTGGGAACCCTCGCGGGAGACGATACTATTCTGGCGGTTACACGATCCGAAAACGAGGCTGCCGCTCTTACGAAAAAAATCGAAGATATGCTTTAGGGCAACACCGCATAATACCCGCCTACGGCTTTGTACATCAAATTTGTCGGAAAGATTTTTATAAATCAAACGAGGCGGATAAATATGCCGGAGCGGGAGCGGAACGGGTAAATACCGACGGCGGCATGCCGTGCGAAGGCGGTTTTAAGCCGTCTGTTGCGGGATTTCCGCGCGGGCTTCCGGCAATCCGGCGGGTATCCGCACGCAACAGGAATTACTCTCGCCGCGATTCGCGGTAGTAGAAGTAGAGGGGGAACGGTTGTATGCTGTTGAATTTGAAAATCGAAAATATAGCCGTTATTTCGTCCCTTGAAGTGGAATTCGGCGCCGGGCTGAACGTGTTAACCGGAGAAACCGGGGCGGGCAAAAGCGTTGTTTTAGATACTGTCTACGCCGTTACCGGGCGCCGTTTCCAAAAAGATCTGATACGCACGGGGCAGGAGCGGGCGCGAATTTCGGCGCTGTTCACCGAAATAAACGGAATTACAAAGCGGATTTGCGGCGACTGGGGCGTCGACTGTCCCGACGGAGAACTTTTGCTCGAAAGAACCCTTTTCAAAGACGGCAAGAGCGTGTGCCGGGCGAACGGTCACCCTTTAACCGTGTCCGGGCTGCGCGCGGTATCGGAGTATTTAATCGATATTCACGGGCAGCAGGACAACAGGCAGTTACTCGATGTCGCGAACCATCTTTCGATTCTCGACGCTTACGCGAAGAACGTGGAGGAATTCGACAATTACACAAAGGCATTTGAAAATCTTCACGGAATAAAAAAACGGCTTAAGTGCCTTTATGAACAGCAAAACGACATAACAAAAAGGGCGGACGAACTGCGGGCTACCGTAAACGAGCTTGAAACGGCGAAAATAGTTCCCGGCGAGGCGGAACGGCTGAAAGCCGCCCGCCTGAAAATCCGCAACGGGGAGAAAATACAAACCGCGATTGCGAATGTGCTCGCGAAACTTGAAGGCGGCGACGAAGATCCCGGGGCAATTTCGATGATGAAAGATTTGATGTACGAAACCGCCGGGATAGCCGATGTGTATTCAAAAGCGTCGGGGTGGCAGGAAACAGCGAACGATATTTATTACGAACTTGACGCTTTGTGTGAATCCGTAAGGGAAGAATCCGAAAGCTTGAATTACAGCGAAACCGAACTCGAAAAAACGGAGGAGCGGATTTCGATGTATGCCGGGCTTTTTCGGAAATACGGCACGGATGAGGAGGGTCTGCTTGAAATTCTGGATAAATCGCGCGGCGAACTCGATTCGCTGTCTGATGTCGGAGGGCAGATTTCCGCGCTTGAAAAGGCCGCCGACGACGCTTCGGTCGAACTGGTCAGCGCGGGTGAACGGCTTACCGCGTCGCGGGTTAAAGCCGGCGGGAAATTTGCGGATTCGGTATGCGATGTTTTGAAATATCTGCAAATGCCGAATGTGATTTTCACCGTGAAACACGATAGCGGCCCTTACACGAAAACCGGGTGCGACCGGGTGGAGTTTATGATTTCCGCGAACGCAGGCGAGAGCGCGGGGCCGTTAAACAAGATCGCCTCCGGCGGTGAAATGTCGCGTATTATGCTCGCGATTAAAAGCGTTTTGCTTTCCGCCGATAAGACCGACACCCTTATTTTCGACGAAATCGACGCCGGCATAAGCGGCTATGCCGCTTCGCGTGTGGGCGAAAAGATGAAAGAACTTTCGCGCGATAAGCAGATTTTGTGCGTTACGCATCTGGCACAAATCGCCGCGCGAGCGGATTTTCACTTTCTTGTATCGAAAGAAGAGCGGGACGGGCGTACATTTACTTCTTTAACGCCGCTTGAAGGCGACGACAGAATACGCGAAATCGCCAGAATAATGTCGGGCGGAAGATTAACCGAAAATCTGTACCGTTCGGCGAAGGAACTACTTATGAAAGGCATGAACAGAGATGAAACTGTTTGAAGAACTTAAAGAAAGAGGCTTAATCGCGCAATGCACCGACGAAGACCGGGTGCGCGACCTGCTTGATAACGGGAAAATTACGTTTTACATAGGGTTCGACCCTACTGCCGACAGTCTGCATGTCGGTCATTTTGTCGCGGCCGTGGTTATGGCGCATTTGCAGAAGCACGGGCACCGGCCGATAGCGCTGTTCGGCGGCGGAACCGGTATGATAGGCGATCCGTCGGGCAAAACGGATATGCGTAAAATGCTTTCGAAAAGCGAAATCGACTACAATGTTTCGTGCTTCGTCAGGCAGATGTCGAATTTCGTTGATTTCGGGAACGGGAAAGCGATTATGGCGAATAACGCCGACTGGCTGCTTAACCTAAACTATATCGAATTTCTGCGCACCGTCGGAGTGCATTTTTCCGTAAACCGTATGCTCGCCTCGGAATGTTACAGGCAGCGAATGGAGCGGGGGCTTTCGTTCTTTGAACTGAATTACATGGTAATGCAAAGTTACGACTTTTTAATGCTCAACCGCAAATACGGATGCACACTGCAAATCGGGGGCGACGATCAGTGGAGCAATATAATAGGCGGCGTGGAACTTATTCGGAAATCCGACGGAAAAGACGCTTACGGGCTCACATTTAACCTGCTCCTTACAAGTGAGGGCAAAAAAATGGGCAAAACCGAAAAAGGCGCGGTTTGGCTCGACCCGAACAAAACCTCCCCATACGAATTTTTCCAGTACTGGCGCAATATTGCCGATGCTGATGTAATAAAATGCATGAAGATGCTTACATTTATACCTTTAAGCGAAATCAGGGAATACGAATCGTTATCGGGTTCCGAACTTAACCCGGTTAAGGAAAGGCTCGCGTATGAACTCACATTGATGATTCACGGGAAAGAACAGGCGGTAAAAGCGCTCGCGGCGTCGCATGCGCTTTTCGGGGGCGCCGGATCGGACGGTGAAATGCCGTTCGCCGAAATTTCCGACAGCGATTTCGATAACGGTCGGATCTCGATAATCGGGCTGCTTGTGAAAGCCGGACTTGCGGCGTCGAACGGCGAGGGCAGACGGCTTATTTCACAGGGCGGAATTACGGCACAGGGCAAAAAAATAAGCGATTTGAACCACACATTCTCCCTCGATGATTTTAAGAAGGATTTTGTGCTTAAAAAAGGCAAAAAAACATTCCGAAAAATACTGAAAAGATGACTTGTGCGGCGTCCCCTGCCGCGGCACGGGGTCACGGCAAAAAGCACCGGCAGTACCGGGAACGGCCTTTATGCGCTTGACTTTGCCGAAAATTCTGTTATACTTGATTATGCTTTTAATGTATTAACCAATCTGTAATCGGCTTATTTTTAAGGAAATCGGAAATTCTGAATATGACGGTAAATAAAGATTTAAGAAACATCGCGATAATAGCCCACGTCGATCACGGTAAAACGACGCTTGTCGACCAGTTGCTGCGGCAAAGCGGAACATTCCGCTCCAACGAGCAGGTAAACGAGCGCGTTATGGATTCAAACGAACTCGAGCGTGAGCGCGGGATTACCATTTTATCGAAAACCGCGAGCGTTATATACAATAACATTAAAATCAATATTGTCGACACTCCGGGTCATGCCGACTTCGGCGGCGAAGTCGAGCGCATTCTGATGATGGTCGACGGCGTACTTCTGCTTGTCGACGCGTTTGAGGGGTGCATGCCGCAAACGCGGTTTGTGTTAAAAAAAGCGCTTAAACTCGGTAAAAAAGTGATCGTCGTTATCAATAAAATCGACCGTCCCGCAGCGCGCCCCGCCGAGGTAATCGACGAGGTTCTCGATCTGTTTATCGATTTGGGAGCCGACGATTCTCAGCTTGAATTTCCGGTTGTTTACGCTTCCGGGAGAGAGGGCTATGCCTCTCTCGATCCGGCGGTGCCCGGAACCGATTTGAAACCGCTGTTTGATACGATAGTAAACGAAATCAGCCCGCCGGAGGGCGATCCCGACGCACCGCTGCAAATTCTTTTTTCAAATATAGTGTATGATGATTATGTAGGCCGCATAGGCATAGGCCGCGTCGAACGCGGGAGTGTAACGGCGGGGCAGACGGTAGCGGTATGCCGCTCCGACGGTACGGTTGCCAACGCCAGAATCGGCAAACTTTACATGTTCCAGGGGCTTAAAAGAATTGAGATCGAAAGCGCGGGGGTAGGGGATATTGTCTGCGTTTCCGGCATAAACGACATTACCATAGGCGAAACCGTCTGTTCCCCCGAATGTATCGAGCCGATGCCGTTCGTAAAGATTGACGAGCCGACAATATCGATGAATTTTATGGTGAACGATTCGCCTTTTGCGGGGCGTGAGGGTAAATTCGTTACGTCACGCAATCTGCGCGAGCGGCTCTGGAAAGAAATGGAAACCAATATCGCCCTGAAAGTTGAGGAAACCGACTCGCCCGATACTTTCAAAGTTTCGGGCAGAGGCGAACTGCATCTTTCTATTCTTATCGAAACAATGCGTCGTCAGGGGTACGAATTTCAGGTATCTCCGCCGACGGTTATTTATAAATACGAAAACGGGGAAAAACTCGAACCGATTGAGCTGCTGATGATTGAGGTGCCGCAGGAGTATGTCGGTACCGTTATGGAGAAGCTCGGATCGAGGCACGCCGAACTTCAAAACATGGGCAGCCGCGAAACGGGCTTCACACATTTGGAATTTTTGATTCCCGCGAGGGGGCTTATCGGTTACCGTTCGGTATTTTTAACCGATACAAACGGCAACGGAATTATGAATCATATATTCAACGATTACGAGCCGTATAAAGGCGAAATCGAGAACCGTACTACCGGGTCAATCGTGGCTTACGAGGCGGGGGAGGCTACCGCTTACGGGCTGTTTAACACGCAGTCGCGCGGCCGGCTTTTCATAGGAGCCGGAGAAGAAGTGTACGAGGGAATGATCGTCGGGGAAAATCCGAAAAACGAGGATATTGTCTGCAACGTCTGCAAGAAAAAGCAGGCGACGAACATGAGAGCCGCCGGTTCCGACGATGCCCTTAAACTTACCCCTTATACGGCAATGAGCCTTGAACAGTCACTCGAATTTATAAAAGACGATGAACTGGTTGAGGTAACGCCGGGGAAAATTCGGTTGAGAAAGCGCGTTTTAAGCAAAGAAACCCGCATGAAACTGGCGAGTCGCAAATAAAGAAACCGCATGAGCCGCGCGGAGACGGGGGATTAAAATGATCAATGTTACCGTATGGAACGAGTATCGGCACGAAAATCCGAAGTGGGCAAAGAGCGATAGCGTATCAATCGCCATGCACCCCGGCGGTATACACTCAACCGTCGCCGGTATTGTGCGGGAACTCGGGGACGAAAAGGTGAATGTACGCACCGCCACCTTAGACGATCCCTTCTGCGGCCTGCCCGATGAAGTGCTCGACGCGACCGATGTTCTGATTTGGTGGGGGCATGTCGCGCACGAAGAGGTACCCGACGAACTTGTCGAAAAAATTTATACCCGTGTGCTGAAAGGTATGGGGTTTATCGCTCTGCATTCGGCTCATCATTCCAAAATATTCAAGAAACTGAACGGTACCTCCTGTTCGCTTAAGTGGGCGAGCAGTTCCAACGAGCGGCTGTTTAACGTCAATCCCGCGCATCCCATCGCCCGCGGTATCCCGGATCATATCGAACTGGGCGGGGAGGAATGTTACGGCGAGTTTTTCGATATCGCGAAACCCGACGATGTTATATTCGAGGGCTGGTACGATATCGGCGAGGTGTTTCGCAGCGGCTGTACATTCACACGCGGGTACGGTAAAATATTTTATTTTCAGCCGGGGCACGAAACTTTTGCATCGTTCAAGAACCCGTATATCAGGCGGATAATACGGAATGCCGTGGAATGGTGTTACAATCCGTCGCGCAGGGATTATCTGGGCGCGCCGCGTATTATCAACACTCTTGAAGACGCGCGCCTGAACGGCAACACGGAACCTTATCTGAAATATTATTAAGGCGGTGCCGCGCGGCGTTGCGCCGTAATGATTTTCCCGATATTCGAGTAGACCGTTTTTCGGAAATGGAGAGTATTGTAATGAAAATAGCGGTGCAAACGGGCGGGCTTGCGGATTCATGGTCTTTCGACGGCAAAACGGCGTTCCGTATGATACGCGAGGCGGGTTTCGAGGCGATCGACTGGAATCTCGACAATGACTGTTGGAAAAAGGAACAGATTATTAACGGAACCTACAAAGGTTGTATTTTCGATAAAAGTCTCGATGAAATAACGGCTCACTACGCCGGGGTTATCGACGCGGTTCGGGAGAACGGTCTTGAAATTACGCAGGCGCACGCCGCGTTTCCGCTGTATGTAAAAGGGCACCCGGAATTTGACGAATACGGAATCGGGGTTCTCGGGCAAACGATTTTACTGTGCGACAGAGTCGGTTGCCGCAATCTTGTGGTTCACGGCATAAGCCTTATGTTAGACGATGACACGCAAACGGCCGAAACGGTTCGCGAAAAAAATATCCGGCTGTATGAAAGCCTGATCCCGGTGCTGAAACAAACGGACGTTACCGTCTGCCTCGAAAATCTTTTTTCAACCTACCGCGGCCATATAATCGAGGGGATTTGTTCCGACCCGAACGAGGCCGTATGGTATATAGATTACTTAAACGAAAAAGCGGGGAAAAAATGTTTCGGTTTTTGCCTTGATACGGGGCACCTGAATGTTCTGGGCAAAGACCCCGATAAATTCATTAAAATTCTCGGAGGCAGAATCCGCGCGTTGCATCTTCACGATAACTCCGGCGTTAAAGACGAGCATCTGGCACCGTATTTTTCGGGAAACATAAATTGGGGAAGGGTCATATCGGGGTTGCGCGCGGTCGGCTACCGCGGCGATTTAAGTTTTGAAACTTTCGCTGCCGTGAAACCCGACCGGCTCGACCGTGAAATGCTCCCGGTTGTGCTGCACGCCATATGCGAAACGGGTAAAACTTTCCGCGAAAAAATTCTCGCGGAACAGCTTTTTTGAGGCGGATGAAAATAGAAGGCGCCGGCGGTTGCCGGCGCTTTCCTTTAATGTTTAATGTTAATTTACAGATTCCCGTACATTTTTTCGTAATATTCGCGGTATTCGCCGCTTAAAATGTTTTCGCACCACTCGCGGTTGTCGAGGTACCAGTTTATGGTTTTTTCCATACCGTCGGGGAAAGCTGTTTCCGGCTCCCAGCCGAGTTCGGAATGAATTTTCGCGGGATCGATGGCGTAGCGTTTATCGTGTCCCTTTCGGTCGGTCACAAAAGTTATAAGACTTTCCGGCTTGCCGAGTCTGCGGCAGATAAGCTTTACTATATCTATGTTCCGCATTTCGTTATGCCCGCCTACATTGTACACCTCTCCCGGTTTGCCGCCGTGTATAATAAGATCAACGGCTTTGCAGTGATCTTCCACATAAAGCCAGTCGCGCACATTTTCGCCTTTCCCGTAAACCGGGAGCGGCCTGTCTTCAAGGCAGTTCACTATCATAAGCGGGATAAGCTTTTCGGGGAACTGGAACGGGCCGTAGTTGTTTGAACAGCGGCTTACCGTAACCGGCAGACCGTAGGTACGGTAATACGCGAGCGCCAACAGATCTGCCGATGCTTTCGACGCGCTGTACGGGCTTGACGCGCGCAACCGGGATTCTTCGGTGAAGAACATATCCGGGCGGTCGAGAGGCAGGTCGCCGTAAACCTCGTCGGTTCCGATCTGATGAAAACGGGAGCACCCGAATTTAAGGCACGCGTCGAGCAGAACCTGGGTTCCCATAACATTGGTGCGCAGAAAAATCTCCGGTTCTCTGATTGAACGGTCGACATGGCTTTCCGCGGCGAAGTTTACCGTAATATCCGGCTTTTCACGCTCGAACAGCGCGTATACTCCCTCACGATCGCATATATCGAGCTTCTCAAAACGGAAATTGGGATTTTGCAACGCCTTATCGAGATTGGAAAGGTTGCCCGCGTAGGTAAGCTTGTCGATACAGATTATCCTATAATCGGGATACCTGTTCAGCATATAATATATAAAATTCGTGCCTATAAAACCGGCTCCGCCCGTTACCGCGACAGTCAAAATCCGCTCCCCCTTATCTCAGTATTTCCCGTATTGCCCGTAATAACGGTAACTGCCGTAGTATTTTTTCGAGGCCATATCAACTTCATTCAATACGCACCCGAGAATCGGCTTGCCCGACACTTCGAGTTGGTTTTTGCATATTCTCGCCAGTTTGTAGCTTATGGAATTGCATTTCAGCACAAGCACCGAACCGTCGCATACTTTGGCGGCTATCGCGGCGTCGATTACCCTCCCTATGGGCGGCGTATCGATTATAACCTTCGAATAGCGTTCGCGGCATATACCGATAAACTCCGCGAACCGCGAACTGCCGAGCAGTTCGCTCGGGTTCGGCGGGAACTGCCCCGCGAAAATAACATCGAGATCGTGCAGATTGGTAGCGCATACCGAATCGTCGAAATCTTTAAGCCCTACAAGGTAATATGTAAGTCCGAATCCGGGGTCGCCTGCTTTGCATATTTTCTTTCTCATTACCGACTTGCGCAAATCGGCGTCTATCAGCAGTGTTTTCGAGCCGTTTTCGGCAAAAGCCCTCGCCAGATTGTAGCTTACGGTCGATTTGCCGTCGTTCGGCATCGCGCTGGTGATGCAGAGAACTTTGATGTTTTCTCCCGAAAAAGAGATGTTCGTGCGGAGCGTTTTATATGCTTCCGATGTATCGGAATCCTGAGCATTCTGCCGCAGAACCACAAGGTGGCGCGATGATCCGTTTTCTTCGCCCGCGGTGCCGTTTACCGTTTCGTCGTTTAACGCCATACGTTATCTCCTTCCGCCGGTTCTTCCGGAATTATTGAATTTGCCGGTTTTTCGTCCGCCGCCGGTTTGCCGAGACGCCGTTTCGGCAATCGGGATCAGCGCCAGTGTCGAAAGCTCCAGATATTTTTCCACGTCTTCGCCGGATTTGATTCTGTCGTCGGCGATAAAGCGGATAAGCAGTATCACAAACACCCCTATAAAGCCGAACAGAGCCGAAAACACAACCCACCGACCCGTTGAAGGCGACGAGGGATTCTCCGGAAGGTTCGCCTTTTCCACGATATTTACGGCGCTCACATCGGCAACCGTTCCTATATGGTCGGCGGCGGTTTCACAGAGGCTTTTGGCGATTTCCTGCGCCCCGTCCGGCGAGGTGTCTTCCGCGGTTATCGTAATTATACGGGTGTCGGTAACAACTTCGGTGTCGATCCTGTCGAGCATATCCTCGTAGCTGTCGTCCAGGGAGCAGTCGTTAATCACCGCTTCCAGAACGTCCCGGCTTAAAATCAGTTCCTCGTAATCTTTGGCAAGCTGTTTTGAAAGCTGCAGTTCCTCGTATGTTACCGTATTGCCGCCGCTTTGCCCCAGAACTATTATTTTTGTGGTCGACTTGTATTTGGGAGTTATCATGAAAAGGCAGATAACAAGCCCTGCGAGAACGCACCCGGCCATTACAAGGAGGAACACGTACCAGCGTTTCAGCATATACGTGAACATTTCACCGAGGTTTATTTCCATGCTGTCGTCGTTTTCGTCTTTCAAAATCCCGTCCCCTTTTCAAGTATTTTTTCGGCGTTCCCCGATGTCGCCGCCGCGGCGATTTCCTCGCCGTATTTTCTTTCGATTAAATTCCGGCACGCGGCTATTTCCGGGGGTCGCCGTTCGCTTCCGTGCGCGTCGGTTCCAATGAAGTCGACCGCGTTTTCCCTCAACAGCCTGTGAACGAATTTTTTCGGTTCCGCTCCGCTTTTCCCGGTTACCGATCCGGCGTTAACCTGTATTTTCGCTCCCATTTCCCGAAGGAAGAAAGCCCGTTCGCAGTCATCGATAAGGCACGCGCATCTTTCCGCGTGCGCGAGAACCGGGGTAAATCCGGCGTTTAACAGGCTGTCGAGACCGTTGCGCACGGTTTCGTACATCGCAGCGGGCGAAAATTCCACCAGCGCGTATTCCGAACCGTTCAACGTCAGAATTTTGCGCGAACGCAGCATTTCGGGAAGATCCTCGCGGTAGTAGATCTCGTTACCGGGATATAGCTTTATCGCGATTCCTTCCGACGCCGCCGCGCCTACCGCGAGCAGAAGCTTTTCGTAAACCGTATCGGGCGGCGGGAAAATCCTCCCGGCGCGGAAGTGCGGCGTAGCTATTATGTCGGTAATTCCCTCCGCCGCCGCCATGCGCAGCATTTTAACGGTTTCGCTTATGTTCGCGGCTCCGTCGTCGATGCCGGGCAGGATATGGCAGTGAATGTCGATAATCCTCCGCCCGGGCGTACCGTCCGTTTTCCCGCGCATCCGGCGACCTCCTTAAGCAAGACAAAACGGTTTGCGTATACATAACCTTGATTATTTTATCACTCCGCGCTCTTTTTTGCAAGCGTAAAATGAATTTTTATCGGCTTTATCCGTGATTTGCCGTACGGGTGCCGGAAATGTGTGCGTAATGTATACCTGCGAAATAAAAAAATATTATTTTTTGCTTTACATTCGGAACAAAATGTAGTATACTGATGTTCCGGTAAACACTAAGTAATGTGGTCGGCCGCATGAACGGCCGAACCCGCGCCGCCGCGGCGCCGATCCGCGGCGATAACGAAACGGAGATTTTATTTTGAACGCATGGAGAAATTTCAAACCGGGGATCTGGACCGAACAAATCAATGTGAGAGATTTCATAAATTTGAATTTCACCCCTTACGGCGGCGATTCGTCTTTTCTTGCCGGTACTACCGATCGGACCGCCTCTCTCTCGGCTAAAGTCGGCGCGCTGCTGTCGGAGGAAACCCGCAAAGGCGGCGTTCTCGACGTCGACACCGAGCATGTTTCCTCGCTGCTGAGCTTCGACCCGGGATATATCAGCCGCGATGAGGATATTATTGTCGGGTTGCAGACCGACGCACCGCTTAAACGGGCGGTAAATCCTTTTGCCGGTTACCGTAACGCGGCGGCGGCGTGCGAGGCTTACGGATATAAATTAAGCGACCGCGTCGCCGACGAGTTCAAATACCGCACAACGCATAACGACGGAGTTTTCCGCGTCTATACCGAAACAATGCGTAAGGCGCGTCACACCGGCGTGCTTACCGGGCTGCCCGACGCTTACGCCCGCGGCAGAATAATAGGCGACTACCGCCGTATACCGCTTTACGGTATGGATTATCTTATCGAACAAAAAAAAGCCGACAAAGCCGCGGTGGGGGAAAGAGATCCCGAAATGACCGAGGAAACGATTCGCCTGCTTGAGGATGTCGCGAAGCAGATTGAATTTATGTACGAACTTAAAGAAATGGCGGCGCGTTACGGTTTCGATATATCCCGTCCGGCGCAAAACGCCAGAGAGGCCGTGCAGTGGCTCTATTTTGGGTATTTAGGCGCCGTGAAAGAGCAGAACGGTGCGGCGAACAGCATCGGAAGAATTTCCGCTTTTATCGATATTTTCATCGAGCGCGACATTGCCGAGGGAACGCTCACCGAGGCGGGAGCGCAGGAACTTATCGACGATCTCGTGCTGAAACTCCGGCTTGTAAGGCATTTGAGAACCCCCGAATACAACGAGCTTTTCGCCGGTGATCCCGTATGGGTGACCTGCGTTCTGGGCGGCGTCTCCGAAGACGGGAGAAGTATGGTTACAAAAACCTGTTTCCGTTTTCTGCAAACGCTTTACAACCTCGGTTCTTCCGCCGAACCGAACCTTACCGTGCTGTGGTCGCGGCAACTGCCTTCGGGATTTAAGGAGTTCTGTGCCCGCGTTTCGGTCGATACCGATTCGATACAGTACGAAAACGACGATTTGATGCGGGAAACTTTCGGCGACGACTACGCGATAGCCTGCTGTGTTTCCGCGATGAAAACCGGGAAGCAGATGCAGTATTTCGGGGCAAGGTGCAATCTCCCGAAAGTGCTCCTTATGGCGTTAAACGGCGGAAGGGATGAAATATACGGCGATCAGGTGGCGCCGGCCGGAAAGGTGTTTGACGAAAAGCCGCTCGTGTACGGCGAGGTTTTAGAGGCGTTTCGCAAATACGCTTCCTGGATGGCGAATCTGTATGTTAAGACGATGAACATAATTCATTATATGCACGACAAATACGCCTACGAGCGCCTAATGATGTCGCTGCACGATACGGATGTCGAACGGCTTATGGCTTTCGGGGTCAGCGGGCTCAGCGTCCTTGCCGACAGTTTAAGCGCGATAAAATACGCCAAAGTTACCCCGATAAAAGACGATCGTGGCTTGATAACCGCTTTTAATATAGAGGGTGATTTCCCGAAATACGGCAACGACGACGACAGGGTCGACGGTATCGCCGCGTGGATCGTAGAATTTTTCTATAAAGAACTTTGCAAGACAAAAGCTTACCGGGGGGCGAAACACACTCTGTCGGTTCTTACGATAACATCCAATGTGATGTACGGAAGAAAAACCGGCGCCACTCCCGACGGCAGAAATGCCGGCGAGCCTTTCGCGCCGGGCGCCAATCCGATGCACGGGCGCGACAGCGAGGGCGCTCTTGCCAGTCTGAACTCCGTCGCCAAACTCGATTACGCGTTCTGCCGCGACGGAATTTCCAATACTTTTTCGATAACTCCCGCCGCGCTCGGCCGCGATACCGAAAGCAGGGTAAAAAATCTTGTCGCCCTGATCGACGGGTATTTTGCCCGAAACGCCCAGCATCTTAACGTAAATGTGCTCAATCGCGAAAAGCTTGTCGACGCGATGAACAATCCCGGTAAATATCCTACGCTTACCGTGCGCGTGTCCGGTTACGCCGTGAATTTCAACAAACTTTCCCGCGACAAGCAGGAAGAAGTAATCGCCCGCACTTTCCATGTGAAAATGTAATGACCGCGGATATACATTCATTTGAAAGTCTCGCCGCGGTCGACGGGGACGGTATAAGGTTCGCCGTGTTTTTCACGGGATGCCCGCTGAGATGCGTCTGCTGCCACAATCCGGATACATGGGCGGCTTCCGGGCGAAAGATGGAAAGCCGCGCGCTTTGCGAAAAAATAAAACGGTTCAAGACGTATTTCTCCGGCGGGGGCGGAGTTACGTTTTCCGGAGGCGAGCCGTTGCTTAACGCGAAGTATATAAATGAACTGGGCGGTATGCTGAAGGAGGGCGGAATAAATTACGCTCTCGACACGTCGGGTGCCGTCGTGCCGGGCGACGATGTTAAAACCGCCGTCAACAACGCGGAACTCGTTATACTTGATGTAAAATATCCCGACGCCGATATGTATTCGCGGTATACCGGCGGCGATTTCGGGGTTTTTCTGCGATTCGCAGATTATGTTTCCCGTGCGGGTGTGCGCGTGTGGTACCGTACGGTGATAATTCCGGGAATAAACGACGGCGAAGATATGCCCGAGCGCTATTCGCGGCTCGTGTCGCGGTGGAGAAAACCCGAAAAATACGAACTGCTGCCCTTCCATACCATGGGATTCGCAAAATACGCGGAACTCGGCTTGCGGAATCCCCTCGAAAACACAAAGCCACTTGAAGAGAACCGGCTTGAAGAACTTCAGGCGCGGCTCGACGGTTGTATGAACCTTGTCTTCCGATAAAATTCGCAAAAGGTATTGACAAAAGATTTCCCCGTTGCTATAATAAATGCCGTTGGGAATTTACGAAAAGAGCTATTAGCTCAGTTGGCAGAGCACTTGACTTTTAATCAAGGTGTCCGGAGTTCGAATCTCCGATAGCTCACCGCGTCGCGGCAGGTCATACCGGCTTGCCGCGATTTGCTTTACGGCGCCGGGTTGCCGCCCGTTACTTTCCGGCCGTATTTTCCGAAAATGGCCGCCGGTACATAATTCGGTGGTTTCGCTTTCCGTTTTATCCGGCGGGGAAATACGCCGCGCTACAGGCAATTTACGCTGTTTCAATAAACAGAACGCAACGGAGGGGTAACAAACGGAAAAGATACTTCTGGTTGAAGACGATAAAGACATTGTTTCCGGCCTTACGGAATTCTTAACGCGGGAAGGGTATTCGGTTGTATGCGCCTCGGGGCAGAGCGCCGCACTCGAAAAGATGCGCGGCGGCGATATCGATCTTGTACTGCTCGACATTTCGCTGCCCGACGGAAACGGATACGCTGTCTGCAAAGCCGTTAAATCGGAATACGGAACCCCCGTTATCTTTCTCACCGCGTCCGGCGACGAATACAGCACCGTAACCGGTTTCGATCTCGGGGCTGACGATTACATTTCCAAGCCGTTCCGGCCGCGCGAGCTCGTATCGCGTATAAAAAATGTTCTGCGCCTTACCGGCGGAGCCGGATCGGTTATACGCCTCGGCGATGTTACCGTAGATACCGTAAAAGGAACCGCCGAGAAAAACGGCCGCGACCTGTACCTTTCCGCGCTGGAGTACAGGCTTTTGCTTGTATTTTTGAACAATCGCGGAGCGGTGCTGTCACGAACCCGTCTGTTGGAAGCCATCTGGGACGCCGCCGGGGATTTTGTGAACGACAATACGCTGACCGTATACATAAAGCGCCTGCGCGATAAAATAGAAGACGATCCGCAAAATCCCAGGCTTATAAAAACGGTTCGCGGAATGGGGTATCGGGTGGATTAAAGCTGCGGGAGACGGAAAGCCGGCGGAGGGGATGCCGTTGAAATTTTTCAGGAACGGGGAAGTTGTGAAAACGCTTGCGGTTCAGCTTGTCCTGACCGCCGCCGCAATCGCGATCGCTTCCGTTTTGGACAAACGGTTCGGGTTTTTTGTCGGTGCCGTTTCCTTGCTGTTTACAGCCGTATATCTGATCTCGACATATAAAAGATACAAGCGCATTTACGAGCTTTCCGCGGAGATCGATTCGGTTCTGCACGGAGGAGGGGATATATCACCGGGCGATTGCCGCGAGGGAGAACTCGCGGTTCTTAAAAGCGAAATACACAAAATGACGGTGCGTCTCGCTGAACAAAACCGGCTTCTGCAAAAAGACAAAGTATATCTTTCCGATATGATTGCGGATATATCCCATCAGATACGAACGCCGCTGACCTCGATAAATCTTATACTTTCGCTGTTGTCCGAGCCGGATATCGGAGCCGAACGGCGCGCGGAGCTTACACGCGAGCTTGCGCGCCTTCTTTCGCGTATCGACTGGTTAATTACCTCACTGCTAAAACTTTCGCGGCTGGACGCCGGAACGGTCAGCTTCGGCAGCGAAACCGTTACGCTGGAAAAGCTTGTCGCGGATGCCGTAGCGCCGCTTTCCGCCGCGATCGATTTGCGGGGGCAAAATCTGACCGTAAGCGCGAGCGGAAATTTCACGGGAGATACGGGATGGACGGCGGAGGCTATAGGCAACATTGTTAAAAACTGCATGGAGCATACTCCCGACGGCGGCGAAATAACCGTAACGGCGAGCGAAAACGCGATTTATTCCGAAATAACGATATCCGACAACGGCCCGGGAATATCCGAAGAGGATCTGCCCCGAATTTTTGAACGGTTTTACAAGGGCGGAAATTCCGGCACCGGATTCGGAATCGGGCTCGCGCTTGCGAGAACGGTTATAGCCGCGCAGAACGGAGCGGTTAAGGCGGAGAACCGGCGCCCTACCGGAGCGATGTTTACCGTGAGATTTTATAAAGGAACGGTTTAGGTGACGGTTCCGTTATCAAAAAGTCACCGCGCGGTTATAATAAAACGGTAAAATATTCCCGTAACACAAGGTATAGTTATCATGCGGCAGCGATAAAAATTACGTCTGCGGGCGAAAAGGAGTTTTACCGATGGAAGTACTGCGGGTTGAAAATCTCAGCAAAATTTACGGTAAAGGGGAAAATGCCGTGCGGGCGCTCGACGGTGTCTCCTTTACGGTCGAAAGAGGGGAGTTTATCGCCGTAACGGGGCCTTCCGGTTCCGGCAAATCCACCCTGTTGCATATACTCGGAGGGGTTGACAGACCCACGGGGGGCAAAGTTTACCTGAACGGCGACGATGTGTATGCGCAAAGCGAAGACCGGCTTGCCGTGTTCCGCCGCAGAGAAGTGGGACTTATTTATCAGTTTTACAATTTAATTCCCGTATTGAATGTTACCGAAAATATTACACTCCCGGTTCTTTTAGACGGGCGGGAAGTCAATCAGTCGCGTCTGCGGGAGCTTATCTCCGTACTGAACCTACGGGGGCGGGAAAACAGCCTCCCGAATCAGCTTTCCGGCGGGCAGCAGCAGCGGGTTTCGATAGGCCGCGCGCTCATGAACGCCCCGGCGGTTGTGCTTGCCGACGAACCGACCGGCAATCTTGATCGTAAAAACAGCCAGGAGATTGTCGAACTCCTTAAACTTTCCAACCGCAGATACAATCAAACGCTGATAATTATCACTCACGACGAAAGCATTGCCCTCCAGGCAGACAGAGTAATGGCGGTTGAAGACGGGCGTATTACCCGCGACGAGGTAATACGCGGATGAATATTCTACACAGGGTTACGCTTCAAACGCTTAAAAAGAACCGCGTCCGGACGGCGGTTACGGTTGTGGGCATTGTCCTTTCCGCCGCCATGATTACCGCGGTTACAGTTTTTGCCGACAGTCTGCGGCATTATGCCGTTGATGACTGTATTTATACCGAGGGGAACTGGCACGGCGCGGCTCTCGGCGAAAAGTACGGGACATACGGCAAAATCGAAAGCAGGAACGAAGTTGAACAGTCCGCTTTCTTTCAGCAGCTCGGTTACGCGAAGGCGGAAGGTTGTCAAAATGAGTTCAAACCGTATCTGTATGTTCTCGGCGCGGGCGAAAACGCCGGTGAACTTCTCTCGTTCCATATCACGGAAGGAAGGTTCCCGAAATCGGCAAACGAAATTCTTCTCCCGAATCATCTGTATGAAAACGGCGGTGTGGAACATTCGATCGGCGACAGGCTTACTCTTGCGCTCGGACGGCGGGTATTGGGAGAGGATATTCTTACGCAGGACAGTCCGTGCTATATAACGACGAACGGAAAATCCGAATGGAACGGGGAAGAACTGCGAACCGATGAAACACGCGTTTACACCGTATGCGGGTTTTACGAGCGGCTCGGCAACTCCGTGGAAAATTATACCGCTCCGGGCTACACTGCGTTTACTCTCGCCGACGGCAAACCGTCGAATAAATACAGATACGATATTTATTTCCGTCTGAAACATTCCGATAACATCTACGGGTTTATGCGTGAAAACGGGTTGAACGGCAAAACGAACGGCGACCTTTTGAGGGTTTCGGGCGTCATCCGGAACGACAATTTTTCGTCAATGTTGACCGGGCTGTGCGCGATAGTAATAGCTCTGATAATGTTCGGAGCCATAGCGCTTATTTACAACGCCTTTTCAATTTCTGTATCGGAGCGCACCCGCCAGTTCGGTATGCTTTCATCCGTCGGAGCCACAAGGCGGCAACTTCGCCGCGCCGTGTTTTTCGAGGCTTTCGCGGTAAGCGCGGCCGGTATACCCGCCGGTATTCTCGCGGGTATAGGGGGCATCTGGGTAACTCTGCTGGCGGTGGGAGACAAATTCCGTTCGGCGGGTTTCGGTCATGTGAAACTGCGGCTTTATGTTTCGCCGGTGTCGGTTATAGCCGCCGCGGCCGTTTCGCTTGTTACGGTGCTTATCTCCGCGTGGGTTCCCTCCAAACGGGCGTCGAAGATCTCCGCGGTTGATGCTATCCGGCAGACGTCGGATATTTCGGCGAAAGATAAAGCGGGGAAAACCCCGAAGCTGACATACAGAATATTCGGGTTGCCGGGCGTTCTCGCTTCAAAATATTACAGGCGCAGCAAAAAGAAATATCGCGCCACCGTTTTAAGCCTGTTTATGAGTATTGTGCTTTTCGTTTCCGTCTCCGCTTTCGGATCGTACCTGACCGATGCGGCGGAAGTGAGCTTCGGCGGGATCGGGTATGATCTCGAATGTTTCATAGAAGGCAACGATTTCGGCAGTATAACCCCCGATGAATTGTTGCGGCGGATAAAATCCGAAAAAACCGTGAACGGAGCGGAATATTCGGTAGATCATTTTATCGAAAAAGCAATTTTCGGGGAAGACTGTCTCACCGAAATGGGGAAATCTTTTTTTACCGATCCTGATCAACCCGCTGATTCCGGCGGCCTTGTGTTTTCCACGCAGGATGTGCGCGCGGTATTCGTGAATGACGATGCTTTCCGGTCGCTGCTCAAAGAATACGGGTTAAGCGAAGAAGAGTACATGAACGCCTCGAAACCGCTCGGCATCGCTCTTGACGGTATCTCGAGATATGACGGGCAATCGGGAAGATATGTCGTCGACGGATTTTTCCGTGAAGACGGTTTCGAAATTGACTGCCGGGGGAAAAAAGAAATACCGGGGTATTATTTTTACGGTGTATCCGATGACGGCGCCGGGAACACGGTTTACACTTATGTTAAACAATATACCGAATTGAAAGACGGACAAACCCTGGAACTGACCGAAAGCCAAGCCGTGGAAACGTACCGCCTTCGCGTGGGGAAAACCATATCCGAAATTCCGAATTTCGTTTCGAATAACGACTTTTACATTACAGTGATTTACCCGCTTCGTTGCGCCGGCGCGGCGTTCCCGGACTTTACGGAGGATACCGATCACGGTTATAATTTCGTCGTGCAAGCCGAGAATCACGCCGAGTGCCGCACGGCGTTGAAACAACTGTTTGATGCCAACGGATTTGACGGCAACTCTATTATCGATTACGCGGAACGCACGGAATCCGAAAAAAGCATGATAACCATTCTGCGCGTATTCTCATACGGATTTGTCGTGCTTATTTCGCTTATAGCGACCGCGAATGTTTTCAACACAATTACTACAAACATAGCTCTTCGCCGCAGAGAATTCGCTATGCTGAAGTCGGTCGGTATGACGGGCGGGGGCTTCGACAGAATGATGATTTACGAATGCCTGCTTTACGGTTCGCGCTCGCTCATCTTCGGCATACCGGTTTCTTTCATTGTAACGTTTCTTATTTTTCTTTCCGTGTCAAACGGGGTGGAAACGGCCTTCAGGCTGCCGTGGGGCGCCGTGGGTATAGCGGCGCTGAGCGTTTTCCTTGTCGTTTTCGCGTCAATGATGTATGCGGTTCGCAAGGTAAAAAAAGACAATCCGATCGACGCTCTGAAAAACGAAAATATGTGATCCGCTCCACTTTGCCGGTTGCGCAGGAAAATTGTATTTTTAAGATTAAACGCGCTTGACAAATATCGTCATATGTGATAATATAGCATTCGTGGCTCGCTGGTGTAGCTCAGTCGGTAGAGCAGCTGATTTGTAATCAGCAGGTCGGGGGTTCAAATCCGTCCACCAGCTCCGGAGGCTGTATTATATACGGAGGAGTTCCCGAGCGGCCAAAGGGGACAGACTGTAAATCTGCTGGCAATGCCTTCGGTGGTTCGAATCCACCCTCCTCCACCGGTTGAGAGCCTCGACGCGCAATTTGCGTTTCGGGGCTTTTGCTGTATAATGACTTTGCGTTCGCGGTTAAAATGCAAGTTTGTCGCAATACCTTTCGGAAGCAGTTCGGATGCGACCGCGTTCCGGGCCCGCTGTTTAGTCGGCGTGAAAAAAACAGACGGGCGGTAAAGCCGCAGACGCGTATCACGCGGTAGCGCCGGAAGTTTTCGGTGAACGGAAATTCGGGGATTCGCAATTTTACCGTCAATGCGTCGCATGGGAGAGAGTCGTATGATTTATACCGTTACAGTCAATCCCGCGGTTGATTATCTCGTCTATGTCGAAGACATCAAAACCGGGGAAATAAACCGTTCCGTAAAAGAGCGGTTGTTTTGCGGGGGGAAAGGCGTTAACGTTTCCCAGGTGTTGAACGAGCTCGGCGTCGATTCCGTCGCCACCGGATTTATCGCCGGGTCTACGGGGAATATGGTAGTGTCAGAACTTACAGCCAGAGGTATTAGCGCGGATTTTGTGCGCCTTGAAAAAGGGTTTACCCGTATAAACGTAAAGATACGCTCGGGGGCGGAGACCGACATTAACGGTCAGGGGCCTGATATTTCCGCGTGCGATATTGAAAAACTGCTGAAAAAATTGGAGAATTTGAACGACGGGGATATTCTGGTGCTGGCGGGCAGTGTACCGCGAACCCTTCCGCGTGATATATATAAAACGGTAATGGAGAGGCTTGACGGCCGGGGCGTTCGTGTTGCGGTCGACGCTACGGGCGATCTTTTGCTCGATACATTACGGTACAAACCGTTCCTTGTCAAGCCCAACAGCGACGAACTCGGTGAAATGTTCGGGGTTAAAATCACATCGCCGAAAGAAATCGGAATGTATGCCGCGAGATTGAGGGATGCCGGAGCCTTAAATGTTCTGGTTTCCATGGGCGCGGAGGGAGCTTATCTGCTTGATGAATTCGGGAAAACGCATTTTATGAAGGCAAAACCCGTAAAAACGGTAAATACCGTAGGAGCGGGAGATTCTATGGTCGCGGGGTTTATAGCGGGTTATATAAAAACCGGCGATTACGATCGCGCTTTGGAACTCGGAACCGCGGCGGGAGGCGCTACGGCGGCGTGTGAGGGTCTTGCACGCCGCGACGGCATACTCGCTCTTACGGGGAAATAGTCGGAGGACGGGCGGGTTCGTATTTGCGTGAGCGGCGCATGAAAAGCCGGGCGAAAATACGGCGGAGCAAATGCGTTTCCGCGGAAAATATTATGTTGACAAATGAATTTTCGGGTGATAGTATACACTCGGTCGGTATGAACTTTATTTGTGCTCCGATCTGACGGGCGGTACGCCCGGTGTATTTTCACGGCAGGAGGCGGCAGATGACCCGCGATTTAACTGAGGGCAACTCCACTAAACTGATTTTCAGATTTTTTCTGCCCTATGCATTCTGTAATATTCTGCAGCAGATATACAATGTCGCCGATACCGTGATCGTAGGGAGAATGGTAAACGCCGACGCTCTCGCAGCGGTGGGCGCTACCGGATCCGTAAGCTTTTTGTTTCTCGGATTTTTGTCCGGGATTACGGCTGGTTGCGCGGTGCCGGTTGCGTCGCATTTCGGCGCAAAACAGTACGGGCGTATGCGTGAATATGTAGCGCAGGGCGTTTATCTTACGGTTATCGTTTCGGCTGGCTTAACCGCGGTAACAATTCCGCTTACCGATGTCATACTTACCCTGATGAAATTTCCCGGGGATATCTACGGTTACGCCCGGCAGTATATGATTTTTACATTTGCGGGTACCGTGTGCCTTGCGTTTTACAATTTTACCGCGAATATTCTCCGCGCCGCGGGAGACAGTAAAACCCCCCTGATGAGTTTATGCATTGCCACGGTGCTTAATATTGTACTTAATATATTTTTCGTTAAAATCGGGCTTGCGGTTATCGGAGTCGCGCTGGCAACGATGATTGCTCAGCTTTTTTCCGCGCTGTTCTGTGTCTTCTTTATCTACTTTAAGCTTCCCGTTTTATTCCCGAAAGGCAAAGAATGGCGATTTTCCGGGAAAATGATTAAGCGCACCGTGGGAATTTCGCTCCCCATGGGATTGCAGATGTCGGTAATCGCCGTGGGAACGATTGTGGTTCAAACCGTGCTCAACACTTTGGGGACGATATATGTTACCGCTTTTTCCACCGCCGCGAAAATAATGAACATATTCCACGGCGGGATAATGGAGTCGCTCGGAACCGCGATGGTTCCCTATTGCTCGCAGAATCTCGGGGCGCATAAAATCGACAGAATACGCAAGGGAGCACGCAGCGCCTGTCTGATTATGCTTCCGATAATGATTATAACGGCTCTGTGCTTCTGGTTCGCCGGTTCGCGAATGGTGGCGCTGTTTCTCGACGCCGGCGAACCGGGGAGAGAAAAAATTATCGAGCTCGGCGCGCATTGTCTTCGCGTGAGCGCGTTGTTCGTTTTACCGCTCGCCAGCATCTACATTTTCAGATCGATTGTGCAGGGGCTCGGATTTTCAAATTATGCGATGTTCGGGGGATTGGCCGAACTTATCGCCAGATGTTTGATTTCCGTTTGCTTTTTGAAGTCGTGGGGTTACGACAGCGTGGTTTATGCGTCGCCTATCGCATGGGTGGCCGCCGGCGTTTTGTTTCCGATACTTTATGTTATTTTAATGCGGCGAATCGACCGTGCGGAAAAATCGCGCTCGGGTTAAACCGATCGTTTGCGGTTCCGTTGCCGAACGGGGATGGTGAAGAGTGAAAAGATTTTTTTCGTTATTGCTTACTGCGGTAACGCTTATTATATGCTGTTGCGGATGCGGCGGCGAAACGCCGGCCGCCGGTCCCTCCGCCTCAAAGGCTCCCGGTCTGACGGGTAACGGAAAAACGCGCGAACTTTCTCTGTTGTACTGCAAGGCCGATTCGCTGAATCCCTATACCTGTTCCACAAAATATAACCGGGAATTATGCGACCTCCTTTACGACCCGCTGATAAAATTAGACGCCGGTTATAATGTGCAGAAGTGTCTTGCCGACGATATCGGGATTACGGCGAACGACGTTACCGTGGCGTTAAAATCCGCATCATTCAGCGACGGTTCCGCCGTCGGCGTGAAAGATGTGATTTATTCGTTCAATCTTGCGAAAAAATCGGATTCGTATAATTCGGTATTCGGATCGGTTTCGTGTTCCGAGGGGAATGACGGCCGAATTGTTTTCAAGTTAAAGTCGCCTGACGGTAATTTCTGCAATTTTCTCGATTTCCCGATAATAAAAGCCGACAGCGACAGCCGCAAGAGCGACGACAATCTGCCGCTGCCGCCGATCGGCTGCGGAAGATATATTTATTCCGAAAGCGACGGCGTTCTTAAAGCCAATCCGTCTTATCATAACGGCAGAGTGGCTGTTCCGGCAATACACCTTGTCGATACTCCCGATAAAACCGCCGCGAGCCATCAGCTTGAGGTGGGTGCCGTGGATTACTATTATACCGATTTGTCCGACGGCGAGATGCCGAAATTAAACGGTACAAGCCGGAACATCGTACTGAACAAACTTGTTTACATCGGCGTTAACCAGAAAGACAGCCGGCTTGCCGTTACCGGGGTAAGGCAGGCACTGTCGGCAGCGTTGAACCGGGGTAAAATTGTCGAAAGTTCTTTCCATTCCGATGCGGTCGCCGCCGGCAGCCCCTATAATCCGATGTGGGACGCGGCGAAGGACTTGCAGTATATTGAGGAAAGCGGAAATAAAGATATTGCTGTTGCAAATTTAGAAGAAGCGGGTTATAATAAAAAGAGTTCGACGGGTATAAGGTACGGCGCCGGGGGAGCCGCGCTTTCGTTTTCGCTGTTATGTCCCGATTCCGATCCCGAGCGGGTGGCCGCGGCAAACGTTATAAAGTCTCAGCTTAAAGAAACGGGTATCGGTATAAAAGTCGAAAAGGTCGGGTTCAACGAATTTTCCGAACGCCTTAAATCCGGGAATTTTCAACTGTTCCTCGCGGAAATACAAATCCGTCGGAATATGGATATTTCGTCGTTCGCGCTCGAGGGAGGAGCCGCGGCGTACGGGGTTATCGACGGCGAGGTCGGCGCGGATCCGGAAACTTCCGATCCCCGGAGCTCAACGGCTTCCGGCAACGTTTCATCCGAATCGGCAACGGCAGGCGGCAGCTCGGCTTCCGCTTCGGAATCGACAAACGGCTCACTGCCGCAAACGGGCGAAAATGCCAGGGTAAAATTATCGGAAACAGTCGCACAGTATAAAAAACTCGAAGCTTCGGTGTTTGATGTTATTGCCGCTTTTAATACCGCAATGCCCGTAGTGCCGCTCTGTTTCAAATGCGGGGTTTGTGTTTACGCGTCGGATATTAAAACCGCGCCATACCCCACGGCGAGCGATTATTTTTACAATATTGAAAATACCGTTTTCAAATGAGGCGTTGGTTCGTGCGTGTTCCGAATCCTTCGCGCCATTATCCGCGGGTAGTGTTGCCGCAATTTTTGTTGGGAGGACTGTAAATGACCGTTTATGAAAATCATCTGGGGCAAATCGCGGTTACGAACGCGTATTTCTCGAAAATAATCGGGAAAGCGGTCGGTTCGTGCTACGGCGTCGCCGGGATGCTCCCGAGCCGCAAACAGAAAATATCCCGGTTTTTCGCCCGCAAAGACGCCGTTGACGACGGAATCGAGATCGGGGGCGACATCGACAATCTCGTTATCGAAGTTCATATTTCGGTTGTTTACGGAATGAATATAAACGCGATAGCAAAGAGTATTATCAATAAAATCAAGTACACGGTATTCGAAATTACCGGCATTACCGTCGACAGGGTAATTGTAAAGATCGGGAATATCAAAGAATAACCGTAGTTTTGCGATAGGGGCTGTATATTTTGCTGACTGGAAACAAACTGCGCGACGCCGTAATATCCGCCGCGAACAATATCGCCAATAACCGGCGTAAGATCGATGAGCTCAACGTTTTCCCCGTGCCGGACGGTGATACCGGCACGAATATGAGCATGACGATTCAAAACGCCTCGCGCGAGGTCGCGCTTATGAACGATGCCGGCGTCAACGACGTCGCGAAAACCTGCGCCTCCGCGCTGTTGCGCGGGGCACGCGGGAATTCCGGGGTTATTTTATCTCTTTTGTTTCGCGGATTCGCCAAAACTCTTGCGGGAAAATCGGAAGTCAACGCCGGAACGTTGTGCGAGGCGATAAGTGCCGGTGTTGACGCCGCGTACAAAGCGGTCATGAAACCTACGGAGGGGACGATACTGACCGTTGCCAGGGTGGGGTCCGAAAGCGCGAAACGGGCGCTCGCGAACGGGGCGGACGAGGCAGGCGTTTTTGCCGCGCTGCTCGACGGCGCGAAAGAAACGCTGAAAAAAACCCCCGATCTTTTGCCGGTGCTTAAAAAGGCAGGCGTGGTTGACGCCGGCGGCGCGGGGTTTATCGTAATATTAGAAGGTATGCGTTCCGTTTTCGAAGAAGGCGTTATTATCGGTACCGCTGCGGACGAAGGCGTTGCCGATCGGAAGAAAGAAAAAAATGCCGCCGCAGAATCGAGCGATGAAATACGATTCCCGTACTGTACCGAATTTATTGTGCGCCGTTCCGGCGAAAAGGATCCCGCGGTATTGCGGGCTTATCTCGAAACGGTCGGTGACTGTGTTGTCGTCGCCGACGACGACGATATAATAAAAGTTCATGTTCATACCGCGCATCCGGGTAAGGTTATTGAAAAAGCGTTAACTTTCGGCGCACTTGTAAACATAAAGATCGAAAATATGCGTGATCAGCACGAACGGGCCGCGCACGACGCCGCCGTTGAGGCTGAAAGGGAAAAAGAAGGCGAACAGGGCGTAACATCCGCTCCGCAGGACAATGAAATAGGTTTTGTAGCGGTGTGCGCCGGCGAGGGGGTTTCCTCGCTGTTCAAAGATTTGTCGGTCGACAATATAGTCAGCGGCGGGCAGACCATGAACCCGAGCACAGACGACATTCTCCGCGCGATTGAGGCGACGCCCGCCAAAACGGTTGTGGTTCTGCCGAACAATAAAAACATTATTATGGCAAGCGAACAGGCGGTGCCGTTAAGTACGAGAAAAGTTATCGTACTGCCCACCAGTACGGTTCCGCAGGGGATTTCAGCGATGCTGGCTTTCGATCCCGAACTTTCCCCGGAGGAGAACGCCGTCGCCATGCAGAAAGCCGGCGAAAACGTTCAAACCGGGCAGATCACATTTGCGGCGCGCGATTCGAGTTACGACGATAAAACCATTCACAGAGGCGAACTTATCGCCATGGGGAACGGAAAAATCTCGTTTCTCGACAGCGATTTGAAACATGCGGTCGTAAAGCTTACCAAAAGCCTTGTAAAAAAGTCTACCGCTTTTATTACGCTGATTTACGGCGAGGGAGTGACCGACAGTCAGGCCGAGGATATTAAAAACGCGGTGGCAGCAAAGGTAAGCGAGGAGATTGAGATTTCTCTGGTGAACGGCGGGCAGCCGGTTTATTACTTCATGATATCGGTTGAATAACAGATGAACGGCAACCTCGATATTCGGTATGTAAAGGGCGTCGGAGAGAAGCGCGCACGGCTGTTCAATCGGCTGGGTGTCGACAATCTCGACGCCCTTATTCGGTTATACCCTCGCAAATACATCGATCTTTCGGCTCCCGTATCGATAGCCGACGCTCAGCCCGGTCGGAAATGTGCCGTCCTTGCGAGGGTGGGAGGCGCCGTCGAGCAAAAGAAGTACCGAACAAACCTTACCGTTTACCGCTTTACCGTAACCGACGGGAAATCGGAAATGGATATAACTCTGTTTAACACAAAATATATCGCCGAACGGTTGAAATTCGGTGAAAACTATTTGTTTTACGGCACGGTTACGGAAAACTTTTTGGGGAAACAGATGGCCTCGCCCGAAATATATCCGTCGGACAGGCGAGAATATATACCCGTATATCCCGCCGTAAACGGGCTGTCATCCAAAACCATCGAAAAAATCATAATAAACGCGCTGAACAGTTACGCGATTGATGATTATCTGCCCGAACCGATAAAATCGGCATATAAATTCCCCGATTATAAAACGGCGCTGAACAATATACACCATCCGCCGGATTCGGCGGCACTCGCGGCGGCGCGCCGAAGGCTGGCCTACGATGAACTTTTCGTTTTCCAGCTTTCGTTGCTTCTGCATACCGCAACGCTCGATAAAACCACGAATGTGCGAATAACGAGCGATAAGTCGGCCGAATTTGCGGCGCGGCTGCCGTTTACTCTTACCGAATCGCAGAACCGTGTTATCGGGGAATGTATCGGCGATATGCGGTCGGGCAAACGGCTGCACAGGCTTGTGCAGGGGGATGTGGGATCCGGGAAAACGGCTGTCGCGGCGTCGCTTGCCTACACGGTTATAAAGAACGGTTATCAGGCGGCGGTAATGGCTCCCACCGAGATTTTGGCCGAACAGCATTTTGCCACATTCAGCCGGTTTTTTGAGGGCACCGGTATAGCCGTCGCTCTGCTTACGGGTTCTACCCCGGCGAAAGAAAAAAAGGCGGTTAAAGCCGAACTCCGCAGCGGAAAGATTCATCTGTTGATCGGGACCCACGCCGTAATAATGCCCGATGTGCTTTTCGATTCGCTCGGCCTGGTCGTAACCGACGAACAGCACCGTTTCGGCGTTGAACAGCGCTCCCGCCTTTCCGAAAAGGGCGACAGCCCGCATACTCTCGTGCTGTCCGCCACCCCGATTCCGCGAACGCTCGGCATGATTTTGTACGGAGACCTGGATATAAGCGTTATTGATACTCTGCCGGCCGGGAGACAGCCCGTGTCGACCTATGTGGTTGATACATCGTACCATCGGAGAATATACGCTTTTATAAAGAAGAATATCGACAGCGGCCGGCAGGCGTACATTGTCTGCCCCGCCGTGGAAGACAGCGAAGATGAAAACCTGATCTCCGCCGAAAATTATTATAACGAACTTTCAAAAGGGGTGTTCGCGGATTACGGGATCGGTCTGTTGCACGGGAAAATGAAACCGAAAGACAAAACTTCGGTTATGCGCAGGTTTTTGAACGGGGAAATTAAAATTCTGGTGGCGACTACCGTTATCGAAATAGGCGTCGATGTTCCCAACGCCACGGTGATGGTTGTCGAAAACGCGGAGCGGTTCGGTCTGGCTCAACTTCACCAGTTGCGCGGCCGGATAGGGCGGGGAAGCGAAAAATCCTACTGTATTCTCGTTTCCGACGGTAAATCCGAGGAAAGCGTAAACCGTCTGCGGATACTTAAAAATACCGACAACGGTTTTGAAATATCCGATGCCGATCTTAAACTCCGCGGCCCCGGCGATTTTCTCGGGAAGCGCCAGCACGGGCTGCCGCTGTTCCGTCTCGCCGATTTGTATACCGACCTGAATATGCTTAAAGCCTCCGCCCGCGACGCGAAAAAGCTGCTTAAATTGAACCCCGGGCTTACCGATTATCCCGAACTGCTTGAAATTTGCCGCCGGAACATTCACGACAGTACCGGGGAATAAATTTTAACGCCCCGGCTGTTCCCGCGTGGCAGAATTTTTCCGCAATTTAATAATGTAAAATACCGTTGTGCGCGTTTGCGGGTTTACCGCGCACGGCGGTATTTTTTTTGCGGCAATATTTTGTTTCGCCGCTTTCGATAATTTCTTTGCCGTGCTTCGCCGTTGTATTGCGGCGGAGCGCGATTTTTTTGAGGAAAAGCGGCAAAAAAACTTTTTTATGTAAAAAATAAAATTTTATTGTATAAAGTGTTGACATTCAGGGGGGGGGGGGG
>CAZRRV010000003.1:44482-65620 GCA_964602735.1 uncultured Eubacteriales bacterium | reverse complement strand
CGAACGTCGTCGCTCTTTCCGGCGAGGAAGCCGAGGCCAAACTCAATACCGCCGGCATGCTTGAGGGCGCATCCTCCGATAATATGTTCTACGAGGCGTTCGGCGGCACCTACGCCGGCTCGCAGGCGGGTCAGCATAAAGACAAGGTAACAGAACTCCTCGGCGAAGCGCAAACCGGCGATCAGGCGCTCTCGTTCAAACTCCGCCTCGAGTCGGAAACCTCCGAATCGTTTAACGGCCTCGCGCTTAAATCCGGCTTCACCTCCGCCTATGTCCTCTTCGGCAAAGACGGCAAAGTGCACCTGCTTAACCAAGCCACCGCGAACGGCACGTCATACGACGGAGCAAACGGCAAAGAAGCCGGAATAGCGGCATTCGGCACCGGCGCGGTCGACGTCACCGCGGTTGTAAAGGGCGGCACCCTTTACGTTTCGGTCGCCGGCACACCCGCGTTCAAAGTGGCGGTAAGCAAGCTTATTTCCGGCTATAACGGCGGCGAACTGCAGCTCGGCATTGCGTCTTACGCGCCGGGCAAGGGTCTCGCGCGGTTCGGCGAACTCAAAGCCTACTCTGCCGGCGCCGAGGGCTTCCCGCCCGTCGCCGAAAACGATTTCACCGAACTTTCGAACGCGATACCCGCGCAGGCCGGTTGGCTCAAACGCGCCATCGCCGGCGTGAAAAAGATATTCGGCAGATAGCCTGAATACCGCTCCCCGCGGTCTTGCCGCCGCGGGGAAGCCTCCCCGAGGCGCCGGGTCTCCCGGTAAAATTCTGTGAAAGGGTAAACGCCAATGGAAATGGAAAACGCAGCGCCGCTGAAAAAGCGGCGGGGCGGCAACGTATCATCGGGTTTCGCGGCATTTATTCCGCTTGTCGGGTTCCTGTTTTTCGGCATAATCCCGCTCGCGATGTCCGCCGTGATTTCCTTTACCGAACTCCACACCGCCGATTTCTCCACCATGAAATTCGTGGGCTTCCGCAACTATCTCGATATAATCCTCAACCGCGACGGGTTCACCTATAACTCCTATTTTTCCACCTTTATGTACCTGCTGAATGTTCCGCTCTGCATGGCGCTTTCGATAGCCGTTTCGTTCCTCATTTCGCGGACCAAATTCGGCAAAAAGTTTTTCCGCTCGGTGTTTTTCGTTCCCTATGTCTGCTCCACGGTGGTTGTCACCCTCACATTCCGCAATCTGATGTTCGCCACCGACGGCGGTATCCTCAACTATTTTCTCGATAAACTCGGTTTCGAGAAGGTCGAATGGCTGAGCAGTTCCCCGTGGCTGTTTATGTTGTGCTCGATAATCATTTCGGTCTGGAAGGGTCTCGGCTGGTGCATAGTGCTTTACCAGGCGGCCATGGTGAATGTCGATCAGGTGTATTACGAGGCCGCGGCGATCGACGGCGCGTCTCCCCTCCAGCAGTTCTGGAACATCACCTGGCACGCGATTTCCCCGACCACCGCGTATATCCTGATTATAAAGCTTATGGGCTCTATTCAGGAGGTCGAAATGATGATGATGCTCACCCGCGGAGGAAACAACGGCGTGCCGGTCTGGCCGTTCGGCGGTTCCAACGCCTGGGTAAGCGATACGGTGGTAAAGCAGATTTACAATATGTTCTACGAGAGCCCCTACACCTGGGGATTCGGTGTCGCGTCGGCCGCCGGATGGGTTCTGGCCATAATCATCTTCATTATCACCCGGCTGGTAATGAAGTCGCAGGAAAAGTGGGTGTCGTATGACTTCTGATACAGCCCGTTGCACCCCGATGATGAAAGTTTTCAAGACCTTCTACGGATTCGCGCGCCCGGTTTTTCTTATTGCGGCGGTTCTGTGCGGAATACTTTCGCTTTTCAAGCCCAAACCGGGCAGCCCGGCGAGAACCGTCTGCCTGATTATCTTCGCGGCGTCGGTTGTGCTCGTCATTGCGGGTACTCTGCTCGATAAACGGCTGAAGAAAACGAGCTTCGCCTACCGTCTGTATTCTCCCGCGGCCGTCCGTACCCTGGATCCGCAGAATTTTCTCCCCCTGCTGGTGCTTACGTTAATAACGGTGTTCCCGTTCTACCTGCTTCTCGTAACTTCGATAAAATCCCCGCAGGAGGCGAACCAGTTCGTATTCACCTGGTGGCCGAAAGACGGCGCCACATTCGCGGCGTATAAAGAGCTTTTCGATTACGAGGATATAACCGGCGTTTCGATGCTCAGAGCGGTTGTAAACTCGATCTGGTACGCTCTTCTGCCCACAGTGGTCGGCGTGTTCTCATCCGCGATTTCCGCCTACGCGTTCTCAAAGCTCAAATTCAAGGGCAAGGGCGCGATGTACAGCGCGCTTATCGCGACGATTATGATGCCGTCCTGCGTCACAACCTCCACATCCTACCTTATGTTCGCGTGGTACGGCTGGCTCGACACACCGCTCCCGCTGATCGTCCCGGGCCTGTTCGGCGGCGCCTCAACCGTTATGTTCCTCCGCGAGTTTATGATGGGCATTCCCGACGCCCTGCTCGAGGCCGCCCGAATCGACGGCGCGGGCAAGTGGAAATCTTTCTTCCTCGTTATTCTGCCTCTTTCGCGGCCGGCTCTTATGGCGCAGTTCATTCTGCAGTTTATTACCGGGTTCAACAACTATATGGGTCCTCTCGTCTACCTCAACGACCCGTCGAAATACACCATTCAGGTCGCCATCGACTTCCTCAACTCCGCGATGCCGAACCTCGCACTTCTCGCCGCGGCGGGAACATTGGCACTCTTGCCGATGCTGTTACTGTATGTAATCTTCCAGGGGAAGATATTAAGCGGCATTATGATGTCGTCAGGATTGAAAGGATAGAGAAAAATGAAGAAAAGAATTATCGCGCTGATTTCGGCTGTTCTTCTCATACTTTCCCTTACCGCATGCGGCGGGGGAAAGAAGAAGAAGGACAATGACAAGACCAGCAGCGCCGCCGGTTCGAGCAGCGCGGCGAGCGAAACATCGAGCCAGAGCGGGGGAGGCACCGCCCAGAAAGGCAGCGTTACCGTTCAGTTCATGTACGGCGGCGACCTCGGATACGCCCAGCTTTACAAATGCCTTATCGATAATTTCAACAGCACCGCGGGTAAAGAGAAAGGCATTACCATTAAGGGCGTGCCCAAGTCCGGCGACCTCGACAGTATCGTCGGCACCCAGCTTTTAACATCGAACGGCGCCGACATCGTCGCCATATCCGATAAATTCTTCAAAAAGCACTGCGATGTGTTCGTCGACCTGAACGACAGTGTCGGCGCGGATATTTTCGCGGATATTTACCCCACTCTCCGCGACCGCTACCGTTACAACATCAAAACCACAACCTCCAATCCCACCGATCCGCTCTACGGGCTGCCCGGCTATAACGACGCCACGGTTCTCTACTACAATAAAACCGCGCTGCAGGAAGTCGGCGTAAAGGTAATCAGCGTTGACGAGAAAGACCTCGCCGCTTTCAATAACGGCGGGAAAGACGCCAACGGCAAAACCAAGAAGGATTACGGCATTACCGTCACCGTCCCGGCGAAAGGATTTTACCGCAGCAAACGGCCTTTTGTTCCCAAGGCGGGGGATCGTACCGGCTCCGCATGGTCGATGCCCGCGAACGACGAGGTTCTCATTTTTAACGATCGCATCCCCATGAACTGGGACGAAATCGAAGACCTCGGTATGCTCTGCACCAAAAAGAAGAACTCCAAATCCCCCACTCAGTACGGGTTCTACACCGAATGGTGGTTCAATTACGGGTTCAGCGTAGGCGGCACCTGCATCGAAGACCTCACCGGCAACGGCGACTGGACTTTCACCCTCGCCTCCCAGGTACCGAACTACATCGTACAAAACGGCAAAACCTACAAGGGCGTTTACACCGGCACCACCTACAAGGCGGGCGAAACCCTTGATTTCAAAGACTGCCTGAACGCCAACCCGAACGACAAAATTTCCTATAAAACCGACGGTAAAACCTACTATCACTTCACCGTAAACGGCAAAGACGCCACCAACCGCAACTTAAGCGCCCAGATCCAGAACGGCACCCTGAAACAGCTTCCCTCGATTTACGACGCGTTTTCAAGATTCTGCTTCCTCGCCGGAACCGGCGGCGTTGAGATCTGCCCCTTCGACGCGGTTATGGGCAGCAGATCCTCCTCGCAGTACATGGCGGCGGGCGAACTCGCTCTGCTGGTCGAGCAGATCCACAACTACAGCACAATGAAAAAATCCTCGAAAGACGAAATCGGAATCGCCCCCCTGCCTCAGTACAAAGAGTACAACAATCCCTCCAACCCGAACGACGCGAGCGTAAAGGTAAAGGGCGTTCAGGCGGGCCACTCTCAGGGATTCGCCATCTGCGTAGGCAAAAACTCCAAGCTTAAGGATCAGGCCGTCGAATTCGTAAAATGGGTTGTTACCGACGGGCAGCGTGTTCTCGCCAACAACGGCTACATCTCCTGCCGCAACTCCGACGCCGCCATCTGCGCGCAGAAACTCGACCTCCCCAACGCGCCGGTGGTTGTCGATTCCATTGCTCAC
Source organism: uncultured Eubacteriales bacterium (assembly GCA_964602735.1). GTDB lineage: Bacteria > Bacillota > Clostridia > Oscillospirales > Acutalibacteraceae > CAZRRV01. The sequence goes on along the minus strand of CAZRRV010000003.1, from coordinate 61,069 downwards.
GCCCGCGAAGGCGACTGGTGGTATATGCCCGATAAACAGTGGATTTCCAACTGGTCGACTCCGCTTAACTCCTCCGTGCGCCAGGGCAAAATGAAATTTGAAGACTTTATGTACGAGTTTATCGAGCAGACAAACAAAGCTTTGGCGGGTTATAAAAAATAACCTCAGAGGAGGGTGAATATGATTAAAAAGGTTCGTTGTCTTGCGGCCTTTATGCTTGCGGCGGTGTTTGTCCTCTCCGCGGCGGGTTGCACCAAGTACCGCACGACCGTGAAAACCACGGTTATTGAGGAGCAGGAGCAGCCTGCCGAGGAACAACAGCCGGTAGAGCAGCCGACAGCCGTTAAAATGGAGTACGCCACCGGCATGGACGAAGAGGGCAAGGAGTACGATACAACCCTGTTCGGCAAGAACGGCTACAGCGACCAGGAGTCGTGGGACCCCTGCATCATCTATGTGTCGAAAGAGGAGGATCCCAAGTACGGCGGGTACTTCTATATGTATCCTACCGGCGACGGCAGACGCTCCTACGGCGCCACGATGACCGACGAGTATTTCAACAATCTCGGCGTGAAAGACTATACCAACGCCGTTTACCGCTCCACCGATATGTACAACTGGGAAAAATGCGGCGTTCTGCCCGGCGGGTTTACCGTAGAGGTTGACCTTGAAGACTGGCAGGATCGCACACATCAGGCGCCCGAGTGCATACGCAGCCCCCACGACGGGAAATATTATATGTACTGGAACTGCGATGTTGCCGCCGATTACGGGGTCGACTCCCTGTGCCAGAGCGGTAACGGTCTCGATCGTATGTACATTTCTGTCGCGGTGTCGGATACACCCGTAGGGCCGTTCGATATCCTCTACGATATCGACCCCGCCACCGGCAAGCGCGTCCCCACCATCAATTTCCAGGTCGGCTGCAACACTACGTATTCCGACTGGGGCGTTATCGATGTCGACGCGTTTTTCGACGATAACGGCGACTTCTACCTTTACTTCAAGAAAGAATCCGGCACCCACGCCGGCGGTATACTCGGTATTTTCGGCGGCAAAATGAAGAGCATGGCGTATATCGATTATTCAACTGTAAGCGCCATCACAATGCCCGATGTTTACACCTGCAGCAATAAGCCCGGCCATATCAACCCGATTGATATTGAAAAGGGCGATATGTACTGGTTCCAGGAGGGTATAAACGAGGGCGGCTACATGATAAAGCACAACGGCAAGTATTATATGACTTACGCCGCGAACGGGTACAGCAGTCCGAGTTATTCCGTCCACCAGGCGGTAAGCGACAACCCGCTTTCGGGTTTCCGCAAGCTTTCCGCCGAGGAGGGCAACCCGGTGTTAGACGGTTCGATTTTCGGTAATATGGTAGGAACCGCGCACCATTCCTTCGTTAAAGTCGGCGACGAATACTTTATCTGCTATCACCGCCACAACAGCAAAAACGACGGAAGTTCCACCGGCCGTTCCGTCTGCGTCGACCGTGTGAACTGGGTAACGAACGACGACGGTCTTGAGATCCTCACCTCCAACGGGCCGAGCTACAATTTAACCTGGCTGCCCGAGGCCGTGAGCGGCTGCGCCAACCTTGCCCGAACGGCGGATATAAAAATAAGCACGGGTACCGGCGCGGAATATCTAAACGACAATATCCTCCCGTATTACACCCTCACCGCCAACCGCATAATGTCGGTTCCGAACGGTACCGAGGATAAAACCGTTGAAATAAAACTCACCTGGAACAAGCCGGTAAGCGTGCGCGCCGTTATGGTTTACAATTCGATAAATATCGACACGGCTTTCTCGAAGATAGCGGAGACGCGTTTCAAGCTTGCCGAAAAACCTTCGTGGGCCGACAAAGAATACGACTACGCGCTTATCGAGAACCTGAGCTATCCGAATGTTCTTTACGACGCCGACAGCGAGGAATATGTACAGCTGGGGCCGGCGGTTGCCGAGTTCAGCCCCATCAAAGTAACCGAGATAACATTCGTTATCAAATCGGAAGACAGGGTGATCCCCTTCACCCGTATGGGGGAGGAGAATAACGGGCTCGATCTTTCCGAAATAGTGGTGCTGGGAGGTAAGTAATGTGGAAAACACTGTAAACGGCAACACAAATTTGAACGGCGAAGAAGAACGCAACCCGAAGAACAAAAAACAGATAGCCGTGATTGTCACGAGCCTCGTGCTCACGGTCGCCATGGTTCTGGCGGCGATACTCATTCCGATTTTTGTCCACACAACCGATTATATAACCGAAACCGAGGAGGGCGGCTCATTTACGCACGACGGCGCCACCGGCGCGGAGGGCTTCTTCGGCAGAATCGGAGACTCGCTTAACAAATTCTTCGGCAGGTACGAGAACTGGGCGCAGTACCCGGGCGACCCGTCGATGAAAATCGACGGCGTGCTGAACGAAAAACAGTGGAAAGGCAAGGCGTATTATCACGCCACCCTGCCGTCGAACGACGGCTCCGGCCTCACTCCGAGCTTCGATATTACCGCGTTCCTCACGAAATACGGCGTTTATGTCGGATCCACCCTTTACGATACGAATATCGTAAGCGATAACGAGCGTTCAACCGCCGCCAACACATCGTGGTCGTTTCGGTTCGCCGCTTTCGACAAAGGCGACAAGGTAATAAACGATAAAATATTCACCCAGCTTTTCGAGGTTTTGAACAACGGTGACGTAAACAGCCGCTGGTCGAGCATCGACCGTAAAACCAGGATAGAGGGCGAGCCGAACAGCGGGGAAACCGAATCCGTCACCCTCGAAATGTTCGTTCCGTGGCAGGCGCTGCAGGTCAATCCCAAAACCGCTCCCGATGTCGTGTATATCCGCCCGGTCGCGTTTGTCCATCTCCCCGGCGAAGATACCCAAACCAATATCAGCTTCGTGCAGGCAACGGAAACCCAGATTGTGGATTACTGCGTTTTCGATAAAAACGGCTATACAAAGCCCGATCGCCCCGGCGCGGTACTCGGCGATGCCAAATACGGTCAGCCCAAAACCCCGAACTGGGATATTTCAAAAGAAAAATCCGGCATTGTGCGCTCCTCGGAAGGGGATCAGTATCATTACATCTATTTCAAGAACGAGTTCGGCGACAATTTCATGGTCGAAGCAACCCTTATTCCCTACGGTTCGCTGGGCGACGCCGGGCCCAAAGCCGGAATACGGTTCATGAATTTGAACGGCATTCATCATGGCGTGATGCTCAATGTAGGTTCCGGCGGTGTGATGAATAATCTTGTCGACGGTCCCTCCGGCACCAAAAACTTCAAGAGCTACACTCTGGTTACAATCAACAACGACAAGGGAGCCTGGAACCAGACGTACCTGCCGTTAAAAGATGTCTCTCGCGTGAACGACGCCGCCACAACTCTGGGAACCAAGCTTACCGTTATAAAGAGCGGCCCCGAGTTCTGGTATTTCGTCGACGGCAAGTTCATGTATTCCGAGAGTATCGAGTTTATGGACTCCGATGTCTTCCCCGGCTTCTGGGCGCTCGGCTGCGATATCCAGTATCAGGATTATTCCTGCAAAACCCTTACCGACGCGCAGATCGAATCCTACCTGAACAACAAAGGCGTTTACAGGATACAAACCTCCGTCGACGGGGGCAGCGGCACCGTATCCACCGATAAAATTTCGGTCTCCCGCGGAGAGGAATACAATTTAACCGTTAAATGCGAAAGCGGGTACCGCACGTCTTCGATTAAAATAAACGGCGTCGAGAAAATCGGCGACGCCCGCGCAAATTCGCATGACGGCGTCTACACCGTTCGCAATGTTACCTCCAACCAGAATATTTCGGTTACATTCTCCGAGGTTTCCGGCACTTCCGTTTCCGGCACTATAAAGAGCGGGAAAGAGACGATACCGGCAAATCTTATATTCTCCGGAGTGACCGACCGTACCCTATATTATGAATACGGCGCCGGAGGCGACGGCGAATATTCTCTCGCGATTCCGAACGGCCGGTACACAGTAACGGTAAGCGCCACCGGCTACAAGGGCATTAAAGCCGATGTTACCGTCAGCGGCAACACGAAGAAAGACTTTAATCTTGAGGAATCCGACTTTGCCACCACCGTTTCCGCGCAGAGCGGCACCGTATCGTCGAGCTGGTCCGCATGGGACACCTCAGACGAGAACAGCGGCAAGGTAAAGACTTCTTTCGAGAGCGGCGGCAAAAACGCTCCGCTGTATTTCAAAACCCGGGCGACGGATTTCGTGGCGGAGGTCACCGTCGAGTACACTACCGAATTTGTCGAGGGAATCGATTACCAGCCCGATATGTTCGGCGGCTTCACATTCAGCGACGGTAAAAACAGGGGCAGTATATGGTTGAACAAGAGCGGCGTAACCTACAATCCGCCGTGGACGCAGATAAGAGGTCTTGTCGCCGAAGAACTTATAACAAAGTCCAATCCCAAGCCCGCCACATTTGCCATAACCAAAAAGGGAAGCGTGGTAAATGTCTACATTAACGGCGTAATGGTAAGAACATTCGCCTGGTCAACAATCTCGAACGGCATCGACGCGAAGTCGATTGTAGCGGTAGGACTCTCGATGTACGCCGATAAAAACGGCGAGGTGACGTTCAGCAATTACAGCATTAAAAACGACGCCAAGTCAATCGACGCGTTCATAAACGACCATACGCCTAAAACCGTGCCTCTCCAGCAGAACGGTAATTTTGCCTCCGAAGTCGCGGTCGGCAGCAAATCGTATAAATCCTCCGATCGGGAGTGGAATTTAGACGAAATTCAAAACAATATTGCCAAGGCGGAAATACCCGGCGGGCAGGGTCCGCATTTCTCGAACCTGTACTTTACCGCGCACGGCAACAGGGCGCTTGTGTCCGCGAGAATCGAATACACCACCGCTTTTCAGGACGGCGTTGATTATCAGGACGATCTCTGCGCCGGGTTCGCCGTAAACAGCGCCTCGGCCACAGGTACCTTACATATTAGCAAAAACCGCATAACCTCCACCGGCTGGAAACAAAACCCCGCCGGCAGTACCAACTATCTTACCAAATCGGACGGCGCCAAGCCGGTAACATTCACGATAGCGCTGAACGGCGACGGGAATATCCGATGCTTTTTCGACGGCAGATTTGTCCTTTCGCTTCCCGTCGGCGATGTTGTGAGTGGCGCGACCGGCAATACCGACCTTGTGTACGGCCTTACTGTCTATTTCGATAAAAAGGCCGACGCCCGGTTCAGCGACATCAGCATAACCACCGACGCGGACGCGGTTTCCGCTTACATCGCCGAACACAGCGGCGGCGGCGCTCAGCCCGGCGGCGGAGACGACACTCTGGGCAACGCGGTTGACGATCAGGAACTTGTAAATTCCTTCTCCGAAAATAAAAGGAATGAAAGCCCCACGTATACCGATCGCCTTTCCAAAGGTTATAAAGGGAACACGGATCAAATGGTTAAATTCACCGAAAACACAACCATGTTCATCGGCGACTCTATCTTTGATGTACGGGATTTCTGGAAAAACTTTTATGAAACCGAATCGTTGAAAGATAAGGATGTGTTTACCGCCGGCATAGGCTCCACAAGGGCGTGGTCCGAATGGCCGCTGCTCGTAAAATACATATTCAGGCAGTATATAAGCGGCGGTTTCGCTCCGAAGAACATAGTCGTAAATTTAGGCAGCAACGATGTTGCGGGCGGTAAAACCCCGCAGGGCGCGGCCAATGCAATTCAGGCGCTGTTCGCTCAGTTGAAGGAGCTTTTCCCGAACACCAATTTCTACTATACCTCAATCTGTCCGCGCGGCGATGACGACTCGATTCAGCAGCATGATATCCGAGAATGCAATCGGATCATGAAAGAATGGTGCGAATCTTCCGGCAGCTATGTGCATTTCGCAGATATTGAAGACCCGGAACTGGGCGGCACGCTTCACAGAGCCGACACCAAAGACGGTACCCACCCGAAAGACGAATTGTACGAAAAAAGGTATATCCCCGCGCTTAAAAAAGCGGGATGCGAATTTGCCAGTAAGTAAAGCGGATTGTTTTTCACCCCCGGCGCGGGTTCCGCCCGGGGGTTGTTTTATGGGGCGCGGCAGGCCGCCGCGGCGATATTCCCGCTGCTTATCCGGCGAAACGGCATAATTGCCCGTCGGACGCGCCGGCGGATTTTCGGGCGGCCGGATAAAAAACGCGTTAAACACATTGCATGTTACCGTTCCCTGTTGTATAATATATCGGCAAAGCGCGTGCGGCCGGTGTGCGGTATTGCCGCATGTACGATCGCTTTGCGCCGCGGAGTAAAAATACGGAGGAGACAGCTTATGATTGTTCCGAAAAATTACGAGAACCCGAATATTCTTCACGAGAATACGGCGCCCGATCGCGCGTATTATATCCCCGTGTCGGCGGATGCCGCCCGCGGTGGGCTGCCGGCCGTCGATACGGTTATGAACCGCGAGGCGTCGGACCGGTTCGTAAATCTCGACGGCGCGTGGCTTTTCCGCTATTACAACAGCGTTTACGATTTAACCGACGAGTTTTACAGCGAGGATTACACCCCGCGCGGTTACGGCGAAATCAATGTGCCGTCCTGCTGGCAGACGGAGGGCTACGGCGACTGCCAGTATACGAATATCGATTATCCCTTCCCGATGGATCCCCCTTATGTGCCCCACGAGAACCCTTGCGGAGCCTATATCCGCCGCTTTACTTACGAAAAAGAAAGCGCGGCTCCGCGCGCCTTCCTCAATTTCGAGGGGGTCGATTCCTGTTTTTATGTCTGGCTTAACGGCCGGTATGTCGGTTACAGTCAGGTGTCGCATTCCACAAGCGAGTTCGAAGTAACGGATTTCCTGCGCGAGGGCGGCAATACTCTCGCCGTTCTCGTTCTGAAGTGGTGCGACGGCAGTTATCTCGAGGATCAGGACAAATTCCGCATGAGCGGCATTTTCCGCGATGTCTATATTCTCCGCCGCCCCGAAAACGCCGTTTTCGATTATTTTATTACAACGCCGCTTTGCGGAAATGCCGCCGAGGTGCGGGTCAAACTGAAATTTCTCGGCGGGAATATTCCGGTCGAAGCCGTTCTTTATTCGGAAAACGGCGAGGTTGTTGCGTCCCAAGCCGCTCTGGGCGATGAAATAGCCCTGCCGGTTGAAAATCCGGCGCTTTGGAACCCCGAAGAACCGCGCCTGTACAAACTGGCGCTTAAAACCGCGAACGAAACGGTAGTCGAGGAGGTGGGGATCCGCAAAATCGAAATTATCGGCGGCACCGTCTGCCTGAACGGACGGCCGGTGCTTATTCACGGCGTAAACCGACACGATTCCGACCCGGTAACCGGCTTTACGGTTTCCGTGGATCAGATGCTGACCGATCTGCGGCTTATGAAGGAGCATAACGTAAATGCCGTCCGCACCAGCCACTATCCCAACCGTCCGCAGTTTTTACAGCTTTGCGACAGATACGGCTTTATGGTAGCCGACGAGGCCGATAACGAGAGTCACGGCGCCGACTCCCTCTATTGGGATCGCTCCCGCCTGGAGCGGAGACCCGTGGCGTTCTCGCACCATATTGCCAACAACCCTCTTTTCACACCTGCGGTTGTCGACCGGGTTCGGCGGTGCGTCGAGCGCGACAAGAACCGTCCTTCGGTTGTAATATGGTCGATGGGGAACGAGTGCGGTTTCGGTTGCACATTTGAAGAGGCGCTGAAGTGGACGAAATCTTTCGATAAAACCCGGCTCACCCATTACGAAAGTATTCACCACGGCGAATACGGCAGGGAAGACGACTTTTCAAATATCGATCTGTACAGCCGTATGTACTTTTCGATACCCGATATAGAGAAGTATTTTGCGAACAGCCCCGATAAGCCGTTTATACAGTGCGAATACAGCCACGCCATGGGCAACGGCCCCGGGGATCTTGAGGATTATTTCCGTATATACAATAAATATCCCGGCGCCTGCGGCGGCTTTGTGTGGGAATGGTGCGACCACGCCGTCTATAAGGGCGAATGGGAGGATCGCGGGCAGTCGAATCAACCGGGCGGTGCGTCGTATCTGCGAATCAGGCACAAATACGCATACGGCGGCGACCACGGCGAGTTTCCTCACTGCGGTAATTTCTGTTGCGACGGGCTTGTCTACCCCGACCGCCGCCCCCATACCGGGCTGCTGGAATTTAAGAACGTCTACCGCCCCGCACGGGTCGTATCGTTCGATGCCGGCACCGGGGTCGCCGTACTGCACAATTATATGGATTTTATAAACCTCGCGGATTATGCCGACGTTTCCTATGAGGTCGACTGCGACGGCGTTAAGATTGCTTCGGGCGAACTTTGCACGCCGTCCGTTCCGCCGCACGCCGAGGGAGAACTCGCGGTACCGAAGTTTTCCGTCCCGGAAAAGGGCAGATGCTTTTTGCGGATTTTCTACTCCCTTAAATCCGACCGTGATCTGCGCCGCGCGGGTCATCCTCTGGGCTTCGACGAACTGCCGCTCGCGAACACGGATCCCCGCAACCGTACCGCGGCGGCCGTATTGCAGTCCGGCACCGCCGGCGCCCCGCTCTCACTTGAAGAGAACGATCGCTCTTACATTGTTTCCGGCGCCGATTTCCGTTATGTGTTCGACAGGCTCACCGGCGTCTGGCGCAGCGTTTCCCGTGGCGGCGTACAAATTCTCGCAAAACCCATGGAGTTTAATATATGGCGCGCCCCCGTCGATAACGACAGGATAATCCGCGTCGAATGGAAGAAAGCCGGTTACGACCGCGCGTACTCCCGTACATATGAAACTTCCGCGGCGCGGGCAGCCGACGGGATAAAAATCACGGCGGAGCTTTCCGTCTGCGCCGTTTTACTGCAGCCGATTATGAAAATAACCGAAAGCTGGACCGTATATGAGAGCGGCAGAATCGATTTGGAGCTTAAAGCCGTCCGAGATACGGATTTTCCGGCGCTTCCGCGCTTCGGTTTGCGTCTGTTCCTGCCGAAACAGATGAACTCCGTAACATATTACGGTTTGGGGCCCGGAGAAAATTACATCGACAAACGCCGCGCCTCTCGGCACGGTCTGTTCACCTCCTCCGCCGAGGAGATGCACGAGGATTATATTATGCCGCAGGAAAACGGCAGCAGGTACGACTGCGATTATGTGTCGCTGTCCGGCGGCGGAATCGGAATTACGGTTGCCGCGAACAAAACATTTTCGTTTAACGCCTCGCCCTACACCGCCGAGGAACTTACAAACAAAGGACATAATTACGAACTTGTGCCGTCGCCCTATACCGTTTTGTGTGTCGATTACCGGCAGAACGGGATGGGATCAAACAGCTGCGGGCCGGCTCTGCTGCCCGCCTATCGGCTCGACGAGGCGGAAATGGATTTTGCGCTTACATTCGTTTTCGGCGATTAAGGCGATACCGCATGATTGTACGTTAAATGTGCGGACGGGCTTTCCGTTGGTTGAAACAAAAACGCTGTGAGTTCTTCTTTGTATTTCCGAGCGTTTTTGTAAGACATAACGAAAAAAGCGCCGGCAGATGATAAGCAAACCCGTCAGGCGGTCATTATGCGGTACCGCATTAAGCGTTTTGCGGAAAAAAGCGGGCGGACGGGTTTCCCCGTTCGCCCGTCCGTTTACGGCGCCGCCGTGGACTTCGCGCGGGCGCGATGACGGCCGGCGCCGCGGAGCGAAAACCTTCGCGGCATTTTTTACGGCAAAACGCCGCGACTGTGCGAAAGCCCGCTACGCTTCCTGTTTCAAAAATATTTCAACCACCGGGCAAATCCCCTCGGGAGGAATTACCGGGAGATTAAACAACAGTCCCCGCTGCTCGTCTTTTTCCGTTGTGTCGCGGTACGAAACTTCGCTCCCGTCGGATAAAAACTGCGCGTATTCGACCATATCCGCGGTTAAGTCCGGGACAACGACATACTTAAACGGATAACAGCGCAGATGCAGATAAAGCCTTTTACCGTCTTCGCTTTGCGTAAGCTGCGTTCCCGCCGGCGCCGTAAATTCCGGCTCGGCTTTGGTGCATCCGTAGACCGACCGTCCGTTATATTTGAGCCATTCGCCGTATATACCGAGTCCTTTCATCGCGCGGCCGTCGATGTATCCCCGCGATGTCGGCCCTACATTCATAATCATATTGCCGCCGTTCGCCACGCAGTCGACAAGCAGATTTATGAGCTGCTCGGGCGATTTCCACGTCTGCTCGTCGCGGTAATATCCCCATGATCCCGAAAAAGTCGAGCAAAGCTCCCATGTTACCGGCTCGCCTGTTTCCGGGTGGCGGAACCAGCTTTTCGGAGAAGTCTGTTCCGGCGTCCAAAAATCCTGCGGAATACCCAGTCGGTTGTTGATCAGAATTTCCGGTTGCAGTTCGCGTATCATCGCAATCATTTTTTCCGATTCCCATTGTTTTTCGGCCTTGCAGCCGCCGAATTGCATCCACGGTTTAATCCGTCCTTCAGCCGATTGCCCTTCCGGTAAGCGGGGATAGGAAAAGTCGAACCATATAATATCTATCTTACCGTAATTTGTAAGAAGTTCACGCACCTGATTGCGCATATATTCGGCGTACTTTGTCATATCCCGGCCGCGGTCGAGCGCTTCGGCATCGGGATCGTCCCGGCGCGGATGGTGAATGTCGATCGGAAATTCGGGGTGGTGCCAGTCGAGCAGCGAGTAGTAAAAACCGACTTTAATCCCTTCGGCGCGAAATGCATTGACATATTCCGCGACAAGATCGCGCCCGAACGGCGTATTCGTTATCTTATAATCGGTATATTTACTGTCGAACAGGCAAAAACCTTCATGGTGCTTGACGGTAAGCACGGCATACTTCATTCCCGCCGCTTTCGCGGCTCTCGCCCATTCCCGCGCGTCGAACATATCGGGGTTGAAATGCCCGAAATATTTTTCGTATTTATCCTCGGCAATACTTTCCCTGTTTTTCACCCATTCGTGGCGTGCCGGCAGAGCGTACAGCCCGAAATGTATAAACATTCCGAAGCGATCGCGTACAAACCAGTCGCTGTCTCCGACGGTTTTCATTCTCTTATAGCTTGACATAAGATGCTTCCCTCTTTCAAGTTTACAGTCTGTAAATTCCGCCTTTCCCGAAACGCATTTGTCTGCCCGTTAACCCGGTTTATGCGTCTAAGCGGAACGGTGTTTAAGATTATACGGTCGTTTTATACATCGGACCGTACGCGGCGCAGGCGCGAAAATCCTGCCCCTCTTTATCCATGCCGAAAGCGTTCCAGGCCGCCGGGCGGAATATTTTCTCCTCCGGGACGTTGTGCATTGCCACGGGTATGCGCAATATCGAACATAATGTTATGAGGTCGGCTCCTATATGCCCGTAGCTTATTGCTCCGTGGTTCGCACCCCAGTTGTTCATAACATCGTAAGCCGATTTGAAAGCGCCTTTCCCCGTAACAACCGGGGTAAACCATGTGCACGGCCAGGTGTAATCGGTGCGTTTCCAAAGCAGGTCGGTAACATCGTCGGGCAGGCGGACGGTATAGCCTTCCGCTATCTGCATAACAGGTCCCAGCCCTTTCACCAGATTAAGCCTGATCATAGTGCACGGCACCTCGGCCTCGGTAACAAAACGCGATGAAAACCCTCCGCCGCGAAAGTAGGCAAGATCCGCGGGGTTCCATGTAACCGCCCCCATAACGGCTTTCATATCCTGTTCGGTTACATTGTACCACTCTTTAATGCACGGCCTGCCGTTTTCGTCGATCGTTTTGCAGCAGGCGTCGACGCACGCTGCGCCCGAATTGATAAGATGTATAAAACCGCCGGCCTTTTCGGCTTTGCCCTCAAGCTCGTATCCGGCGGCTTTTTTCACCGCGTCGGCGCTCCAGTAGGTGCGGACATCGGCGAAAATCTGCGGACGGTTAGTAAGCAGTTTCATAAACAGCATACCGAAGGCGTTCAGTACATCGTTTTCCGTCGCAAGTATATACGGTTCGCGGGCGCCCTCCCAGTCGAACGAGGAGTTGAGCAGCGATTCGCCGAAATCGCAGTTCGGATAAAAATCGGTCCACTGGCGCTGCCCCTGAAACCCCGCGGCGATCGCATTGTGTCCGAGCCGTTCCTCTTCGCATCCGGCGGGCAGATTTTCGTTGCCGTTCATAAGGTCTTTGATAATGCACATCATTTTGACGCAAAACTCAAAATCTTTTTCTTTTTCCGCGTCGGTTTTGCGAATGGAATCGGGATTTTTGTCGAAGCCGATAACGCAATTTTCTTTTGACCATTTCAGCGCTTTTTTATATTCCGCTTCATCGTAAATATTCTCGCTTATCCGGCGTATTATTTCAACCTCGTCTACCGATTCTGCCCGCATTCCGAGATATTCCTCGATAAATTCCGGGCTTATTACCGATCCGCCGATTCCCATGCATATCGACCCGATTTGAAGGTAGGATTTTCCCCGCATCGTCGCCGCCGCAACCGCCGCGCGGCCGAAACGCAGAAGCTTTTCCCGCACATCGTCCGGGATCACGGTGCTGTCGGCGCTTTGCACATCACGCCCGTATATTCCGAAAGCCGGCAGACCCTTTTGCGCATGTGTCGCCAGAACCGACGCGAGATAAACCGCTCCGGGCCGTTCGGTTCCGTTAAAACCCCACACGCCTTTTATCGTAAGCGGATCCATATCCATGGTTTCCGAGCCGTAACACCAGCACGGCGTTACCGTAAGGGTTATCGCGACACCCGCCGTTTTGAATTTTTCCGCACATGCGGCCGCCTCCGCCACCCGTGAAATTGAGGTATCGGCTATAACAACTTTTACCGGATCCCCGTTAGAATACCTGATGTTTTCACGGAACAAATCCGCCGCGATGTTCGCCATCCGCATCGTTTGCTCCTCAACCGAACCTCTTACATCGAATTTACCCCTGCGCCCGTCGATCACCGGCCGTATACCGATCACCGGGTATTCTCCCGCATAACGGTTCTTTGCCATTTTATCTTCCTCCTTTTTTGGTTTTTGCTACAAATATGATTATATTCCTTTACTTTGCGGTATTCCTGTGATATATTTTATAAAAAAGGTAAAATATTCACTTTTCGGGCGGTGATAGTATTGAAATATACCGAAATGAGGGAAAACCGCAGACACGGCACCGCCGATTTTCCCATAGGTTATTACAGCGAGCGTCACGCGGGGTATTACAGTATGCCGTATCACTGGCACGGTGAATATGAAATTATTTACATATACGGCGGGGGTATCGATCTTTCAATCGACGGGAAAGTCCACGCGTTGAAGACAGGGGACACCGTGTTTATTAACGGCGGATCGTTGCACGGCGGAGTATCTGCCGGGTGCGGGTTTGAATGTATCGTTTTCGATCTGGAGACGCTGCTTGCGGGCGCGAAAGCCTGTATGCGCGAATTTCAATCCGTCGCGGATTCGGCGGGGCAGTCGTGTATCGTGTTTGGCGAAAACAGCGAGGTAACATATACCGCAAGAAGTCTGTTCGGAGCTTTGAAAGAAAAACCTGCCGGCTACCGTTTCCTTTGCGCGGGGAATTTAATAAAACTTTTGGGCTGTATTCTTAAATACGGATATTCCGCCACCGTCCGCGGATTAACACCCGCCTATCTTAAAAATCTTCGCAAGGTCAAATATGTTATCCGTTATATATCCGAGCATTACGGCGAGCCACTCACTTTGGCGGATTTGGCGCAGCAGGGCGGCATGAATGCGGGGTATTTTTGCCGTGTGTTCAACGAGCTTGTCGGTATGACCCCTGTCGAGTACTTGAATTCGTACCGCGTAAACGCGGCCTGCGAAAAACTCGAAAAAGGGGAAAGCAGCGTTACCGAAATCGCGTTTGAGTGCGGATTTAACGATCTCAGCTATTTCATAAAAGTGTTTAAGAAGTTCAAGGGCATAACTCCGCTGCGGTTTGCGCGAAACCTTTAGCCGCGGAAATTAAAAACCGGCGCTTACACCCGCGCCCGCGGCGCGGCTGCGCCGCGCGGCGAGCTTCGCTCGCCCGCCGCTTACGCGGCGCGCGGGCGCCGATAACGGCCGTTTACCCGACGATATTTCGCGACATTCGGATTTTTTTATTTTTTTTCAAAAAAGCGGTTGACATATTAAAATATTCGTGATATAAGTATTGCGGTTAAATAAAGTGGCTCTTTTCGTGTACTGTTTTGCGCAGGCGCGCGAACATTGAAGGAGACTGTTGAATAGACTGTAAAACATTTTTTGTTTCCGTTTGTTCGGCTGTTTCCTTTTTTATGTAATCCGGCATTGACGGAGGGGACGGTATATGTTCGGCAACGATTTTTTCACCAACCGCGATATTCCGTATGTATATACCGAACGGGTTGAGGCATTGCTTGAACGGGGGGAGAAGCCGCTGTTCGCGCTGGCGGCGGATCTCGACCTTACGGCGAAATACTGCGAAACCGCGATGATAGTAACCGACCGCCGGCTGTTCTGCTTCGATCCGGGTCATCCGAAAGGGCTGTTGATTAAAACCTGGAACAAAGTCGACGCTTTCAAGGTCGACCGTATGTACGGCAACGCCGAATTTTTTGTGACGGAGCAGGGGAGAGATATTCCCGTTTTAAGGTTCACCTTTTCCGTCGCGGTTCTCGCCGAGGCGGCTGCGGTGTTTTTAACGAATGTTAAAGCCGGCAAAAACAGAGCGTCGGAACTTGAAGCCTGCAAAGCCTCGTTCGATAAATTGAAAACCCGGTGCCCGAAATGCGGCAGGATTTTAAGCCGCCCCGGCGCGGAATGCTTTTACTGCAAAGGGAAAAAGCATGTTATGGCAAAACTTCTGGCGTATGTCAAGCCGTATTCCGGTATGCTTGTGCTGTGTGTTCTGCTCGCGCTTATATCGACCGCCGCGACCATGGTTCCTCCGTATTTAACAAAAATCCTTGTTGACGACATTATCCCCGGAGGGAAGATAAACTCGTTAACCTATGTTGTAATATCATTGCTGGTTATTTATCTTGTCTCATATTCCATAGGCGCGTTGAGAGGGCATTTGATGCGCGTCACGAGCGACAAACTGCTTACCGAAGTGCGCAACGATGTTTACCGCAAGGCACAGTTCCTGCCGATGAATTTCTACGATAAAACGAGTATAGGCTCGATAATATCGAGAATCGGCAACGATGTGGATAATCTGAAGAATTTTATGCTTCGCATATCGCAGGAGGCCGTTGTGCAGTTCTGTACAATGATAGGCATAATAGCGATAATGTTTTCGATGAACGTCAAACTTACATTGCTTTCGCTCGCCCCGATTCCTCTCGTTGTTATCGGCACGCGGATTTTCAGCAAAAAAATCAATCCCGTCTACCGCCGTATATGGAGACGGTGGTCTTCCGTAAATTCGGTGCTTTCCGATTCCCTGCCCGGTATTCGCGTGGTTAAATCGTTCTCCAACGAAGAGCGCGCCATCAAAAACTTCGAGGCGTATAACGGGCGATGGCTGCACGAGGATATGAAAGCATCGGCGGTCATCAACATATTTCCCGCAGCCGTTAATTTCTTCACCGCGTGCGGCTCACTGCTTATATGGGCGTTCGGCGGTCGATGGGTAATCCAGTCGCCCGATAAGATTTCACTCGGCCTTTTAGTGTCGTTTATATCATACGCGTCGATGTTTTATAATCCGGTGAACTTTTTCGCCAACTTAAACGATTCGTATCAAAGCGCCATGACATCCGCCGAGCGTCTGTTCGATATTATCGACGCCGAGCCGGAGCCGGATCTCGGCAAAGGCAATCTGCCCGCGAATATTAAAGGAAGATTCGAGTTCCGGCACGTGAATTTTTCTTTCGATAAATCAAAAAAGGTGCTTGACGAAATCAACTTTGTTATCGAACCGGGCGATATAGTGGGAATTGTCGGAACAACGGGATCCGGCAAATCAACGCTTATAAATCTTATACTCAGGTTTTACGATGATTACGAGGGGGAAATTCTGCTCGACGGCACGAATATTCGCAATATCGATCTCGATTCCTACCGCAATTCGATAGGTTATGTTCAGCAGGAACCTATGATGTTCCGGGATACGGTATATAACAACATTTCATACGGCAGCCCCGACGCCACCGTCGAAGATGTAATACGGGCGGCGGACATCGCCAACGCTCATACATTTATCGAAAAACTGCCCGACGCGTACGATACCATGCTCGGCGAGCGCGGCACCGGGCTTTCCGGCGGTGAACGGCAGCGTGTGTCGATAGCGAGGGCGGTGTTGAAAAACCCGAGCATACTTATTTTCGACGAGGCAACCGCGTCGGTCGATTCCGAAACCGAACATCTTATCCAGGAGGCTATCGAGCGCTTAATCAGCGGGCGCACGACCATTATGATCGCGCACCGGCTTTCAACACTGTCGAAAGCGAACAAGATTATTGTGGTTGATAACGGCGAAATCGTGGAATTCGGCACCCGGGAAGAGCTTATGAGAAAGGAAGGCAAATACTACAGTCTGGTTGAAATGCAGTCGATGGGCGACAGGGAAATGTCGGAACTGTTGCATTAA
>CAZRRV010000003.1:5029-44382 GCA_964602735.1 uncultured Eubacteriales bacterium | reverse complement strand
TCTGGTTGAAATGCAGTCGATGGGCGACAGGGAAATGTCGGAACTGTTGCATTAAGGCAACACCGCATAATGACCGCCTGGCGGCTTTGCACGTCATATGCTTGCATATTTTTAGTTATATTTCACAAAAATGCTCGTAAATACACAAAGTATTCCATGCGCTTTTTGCTTTCTCTTAACGGAAAATCTGACGGCGCATCTGACGCACATTCATTATGCGGTATTGCCTTAAAGTTTTATTTCCCAACCGGGAGGCGATCGGTATGACGGAACATAATTATATCGACGGGGTCAAAAGCGTAAAAAGAAAAGAAGGACTGCTGGTTGATGTTGAAACGGCAGACGGCACGGTATACGAAAATGTCGCTCCGCACAGGCTGTTTCCTCTCAGCAACGCGTATAAATACATTGCGCTTATCAACGAAAATGAAGAAGAGGTCGCGATTATCAGAAGCGCCGGGGGTATGACAAAAGAAGACAGCGAAACGCTCGACGATGTTCTCCGCGAGTATTATATGATTCCTCGCATAACGGAAATCAATTCGATCACCGAAAAATTCGGCAGAATCACATTCTCCGTTGAAACCGATCACGGCCCCCGCGAGTTCGAAATACAAAACCGCCAGCACGATATAATTACAATGTCTCCGAATCGCGTTTTGATTGTCGATACAAGCGATAACCGTTACGAAATTCCCGATTTATCGGCTCTCGATAAAAAAAGTCTGCACCGTATTTTGCCGCAGATATAGCCGGTTCCGCCGAACCGGCAGCACGACCATTATGTGCGCACGGATGCGTACCGAGCGGCGTTGATTAAGTTTGCCGCACAGTGAAACAGAAAACCGCCCCGAAAGGTCAACCGAAACGGTATAATACCCGGCCTTTCGGGGCGTTTTCCGAGAGAACGCCAAAATCTTTTATTTTCCTATGCCGTCAACATAAAATTCTTCGCCTGTATCGAGGCAGAACGCCGCGAGCCGTCCGCCGAAAACACAGCCGCAATCGATTGCTATATGATTGTTCCTTCTTATTATCCTGCCGTCGTTGCCGGGCTCGTTTATTGTGGGAGTGTGACCGGTTATCGTGAATTTATCGGGATAATAAGGTGTATTGTAATCCGGCCGCGAAAAAAGAATCGTTCCGATGTCGTACTGCTCGGGCGTCTTTTGTTTGTCAAACGGTTCCAATCCGCCGTGCAGCATAAGATATGTGTTCCCTTTAACCGTTATTTCTTCGAATGTCGAAAAATCGTTTTCCAGATAATCCAGAACATCTCCGCGCCGCTCTACGGAAAGTTTTTTGAATTCCGACCATGTTGGTTCCCCGCCGTCCGCAAGCCAGTCGGCGAGCAGTGAAAACAGTTCTTTGTTAAGCACCCGCTCTATGCTCGATTCGGTAATCTCGGTTGAAAACTGCCCTAAAATATAACGCGCCAGCAGATCGTGATTGCCCGTTATCGGGAACACATTCGGGCGGTTCATCATGTCTAACAGGAGTTTTATCGGTTCCGGCCCTCTGTCAACACAGTCTCCGAGCACGAACAGCGTGTCGCTTTCGCAGAACCGTATCCTGTCAAGCAGTTCAAGATACTGCCCGTAACAGCCGTGAATATCGCTTACGGCATAATGCAAATTCATGCGAACCCCTTAAATTTTCCGCGGTTCGAAAGTTTCGCGCATACTTTCGAGTTTTTCCGCCGCCTCTTTTTTTCCGGGCGCGTTTATCCCGTAATAATATTTGCATTTCGGTTCGGTGCCGCTCGGCCGCACCGCGCACCAGCTGCCGTCGTCAAAAATAAACTTCAACACATTCGATTTCGGAAAACTGCGGCTTGCCATTTCCTCTGTTTCAAAATCTTCAATACGGGTTACGGTCAGCCCGCCGACCGATGCAGGCGGGTTTTCTCTCAGGTTCTGTAGAAGCGCCGCTGTTTTTTTCGGCCCGTCGGCGCCCTTCAGAACGATATTATCGAGCGCGTCTTCGGTATAGCCGAACTCGCGGTATATGTCGTTTAACGCGTCGTAGAGTGTTTTGCCCCGTTTCTTGTAATACGCCGCCGCTTCGCAAAGCATCAGGCTCGCCTGCACAGCGTCTTTGTCGCGGACAAAATCGGAAATCAGGCAGCCGTAGCTTTCCTCGTATCCGAACACGAAATTATATTTGCCGGTTTTTTCGTATTCCGCGATTTTGTCACCAATATACTTGAAGCCTGTCAGTGTTTTTACAACTTTTACGCCGTATTTTTCGCAGATCCGATCCCCGAGGTCGGATGTAACGACGGTGTTGATCATCACGGCGTTTTGGGGTAGAAGATTCTTCTTGGCGCGCTGCTCCAGAATATACCGCAGTATCACCGCGGCCGACTGATTGCCGGTCATAAGCAGGTAACTGCCGTTTTGCAGCACCGCGACGCCGAGGCGGTCGCAGTCGGGATCGGTCGTAATGGCGATGTCGGCGTTCTCTTTTTCGGCAAGTTCCACCGCCGCCTTGTACGCGGCCGGAATTTCGGGGTTCGGACTTTCCGTTCCCGAAAAATCCGGATCCGGTTCGCACTGCGACAAAACGGGGTAAATATCGTACCCCTGCCGTTTCAGCACTGTCCGAACCGGAATGTTCCCGGTTCCGTGCTGGGGGGAATAAACCGCCTTGATTGGCGCCCGTTCGCTTTTATCGCACAGTGAAATCGACATAACCCGGTCGTAATATTTTTCATCAACCTCGTCGGGAACTCGCTTAATGTACTTTCCCGCCTGCTCTTCACTCGCGGTAACGATTGCGAGTTCATCGCTTATTTCTCCGATTTTTTCGGTTACCCGGTCGCAGTAGCGTTCAACGAGTTGGCATCCGTTGGCGTCGTAAACCTTGTATCCGTTGTATTCGGGAGGATTGTGCGAGGCGGTTATCATTACCCCTCCCGCCGTGCGGAGATACCTTACGGCGAATGAAAGTTCCGGCGTCGGCCGCAGAGAGTCGAACAGATAGGCCGTAATTCCGTTTGCGGCGAGTATTTTCGCCGTTTCAATCGAAAACTCATCGCTTTTGCGCCGGTTGTCGTGAGCTATAACAATACCTCTGCGGCAGGCATCCGGGCCCATTTCTTTAATATAATTTGCCAGACCCGCCGTTGTTTTTCTGATTGTATATTTGTTTAACCTGTTTGTGCCGGCACCGATGATTCCGCGCAGCCCCGCCGTTCCGAACGCCATATCCGTGTAAAATCTGTCGTATATTTCCCCCTCGTCGAGATCTGCGAGCTCCGAGCGTGTTTCCGCGTCGGCGTGCTCCAGCCAGTGTTCGTATTTTTCCCTGTAATCCATGGTAATCCCTCCGTGACATTTTGTATTCCGTTTTAACCGTAACGGCACCCGGTTAATAATAACGATCCGTTAACTTTTTTACCGCCCTCCCGGATGCCGGCGCCGTTCCGCAAGCCGGGATTTCCGCGAAAATCCCCGAAACCCGGCGGTTGTCCGGTGCCGTCTGTCCGGCGAAAAACCCGGCTATGTATCCGAGCCGCCGCTGTCGCGCGGTATTGCTGTGATTTTTGCCTTTTCCCGGCGAACGGGTCTGATAACCGCTTTCAACGGTGCCTCCGAGTAATCCTCCGCCGGATCCTGCCCGGGTTCTCCGCCTGCGGCCGGCTCCGGCGACGGTTCGTCCGGCGCGGGAGACGGAGCGGGTTTTTGGTACCGCGCTATTTCTTCCTTTAACGCGGCAATTTCTTCTTTTAACCGCGTTATCTCGGCTTCGGCGCGCCTGTTCCGAGCACTTTCCTCGTCCGATTTCGCCTGGATTTCGGTGCATTGCGCGATGAGCAGATTGATTTGCTCTTTGCATTTTTTGTTCATTATATCCGTCCTTCCGTTTGCCGGCTCCATTCCGATATGCGCGCGCGCATTCCGTCAATATCGAGTACGCCGTAGGCAAAGCCTTTTTTTACCAGTTCCTCGGGCAGAAATTCATCGTATTTATCGAACACCGGCACTTCGTTGCGGTATACGAGCTCCATCGGATCAAGCGGCTGTGCGGCCGTTTCGGTAAGCACGCGGAAAAATGTCTGTGCGTCCGCTTTCATTTTGAATTGAATAAAATAAGGCCGCGATGAATTTAAGCCGGAAATGCCGAGCTTATCTCCGCATTTTAATTTAATAAAGCGTTCAAGCGCCAAAAAAGCGTAGGTTCCGAGCCACGGGAACAGGCACCACATCTGCCCTCCGAGGCATATCAGCGGTTTGTCTGCCACTCCCGAGAGTTTTGCCGTGTGTCTTGCCTGCGTAAGCCGCGCCTCGGCGTTTTTCGAGAGATACGGATAAATTTTATTTTCCTTCAGAACTCCGCGCATCCGCTCTAAAATTTTCGTGTTTATATCGCCGGGGCACTCGCCGAAATATGCCGGCACGGTACCCTTTACCATCGTGCAGTAAACGAGGTGCCGCTTACGGTCAACCTCCTCAACGAGCCATACATGTCCCGCAATGGCGATTTTTTCTCCGGGGGGAGGGGGATAGACCACCGTTCCCAGTTCCTGCGATTCGTCGCGCACCGTGAACTCCTCGTCTTCCCGGAACACCGCGTAAAAGCGGAACGAATTTATCTGCCGTTCTCCCGCAAGCCCTACGATAAGGCCGCCCTCTTCGGTTCTCTGTATGTGATCCGTATCGATAAGATGGCGGAGCATTAAGCGGAAATCGTCTTTTGAAACTCTGTGAAAATACGACAGCGTAAGCACGCGGGAGGCAAGTTCGGCCGGGGTCATTTCCCCTCCCGAGGCCAGCGTGCTCATCGTCTGGTGATACAGAAGGCTGTACGGCAGACGGTTGAGCCGCGGCGGTTCCACGAAACGTTCTTCCAGATAAATCTGAACCAGTGCCGCCGCCTGCAGAAGCTTCCACGGAACCGTTGTCGGCAGCATCGCCCGGGGTTCGGGCGGATCTTCCCGGATTACGAACCGCATTTCCGGCGGCTGCCCGCGTCTTCCGGTTCGCCCCATGCGCTGCAGGAAAGCGGATACGGTAAACGGCGCGTCGATTTGGAAAGCGCGTTCGAGCCGCCCTATGTCAATGCCAAGTTCGAGCGTAGCCGTGGTGACCGTTGTCTGTAACTGCCCGTCGTCTTTCATTATTTCCTCGGCGGTTTCGCGGTAGGCGGCTGAAAGATTTCCGTGGTGGATTAAAAATCGGTCGGGTTCCCCTTTAATCTCACAATATCGGCGCAGAGCGGTGGTTACCGCTTCGCATTCTTCGCGTGAATTAACGAACACAAGGCATTTTTTACCCCGTGTATGTTCGAAGATATAGCCGATGCCCGGGTCGGCGCTTTCGGGGGCGGGATCGCTTGCGGGTTCGGATTCGCTCTTATCGGGGACTTCGCGCGGCAGCCTGTGTTCTTTGGCGCCGGTTACATAAAAATGTTCCATCGAGAGCCGCCATGTTTCTCCCTGCGATTCCGTCCGCGGTATTAAGGTTTTTCGCCCCGTCCCGTTCGACAGGAATTTTCCCGTCGCCTCGGGGTCGCCTATTGTCGCGGACAGACCGATCCGCCTCGGATTACATCCCGCCAGACGTGACAGGCGCTCAATCAGGCACAGGGTTTGCCCGCCGCGATCCCCTCTCAGCAGCGAGTGCACTTCGTCGATAATCACAAAGCGCAGGTCGCAAAACAGTTTCGGTATAATAGCGTGTTTGTGCATTAACAGCGATTCGAGCGATTCGGGGGTGATTTGCAATATTCCCGAGGGGTTGCGCAGCATTTTATCTTTCTGCGACTGCGCCACATCGCCGTGCCAGTGCCACACGGGTATCCGCGCCTCCCCGCATAAATCCGTAAGTCTTGAAAACTGGTCGTTTATCAGCGCCTTAAGCGGACCTATGTAAAGCGCTCCCACCGATCGCGGGGGATCCTCGGAGAAAAGGGTTAATATCGGAAAGAACGCCGCTTCGGTTTTCCCCGACGCGGTCGACGCCGTAAGCAGCAGATTATCGTCGGTGTTGAACACGGCGTCCGCCGCCGCCACCTGTATCGCGCGCAGATTTTCCCATCCGTTGCGGTAGATGAAATTTTGCACAAAAGGCGCGTAGCGCTCAAACACCGACATTATACCGTAAACTCCGCGAAATCTCCCGTATCCGCGCCGGCTTCCGGCTTTGAGAAGGAGAAATCCCCCGAATTGAGCAAAGTTTCCATATCAAACCCCGGATTTTGGTAAAGAATATCGCATACTTCTATAAAATCCCTTATGACCTCACGCGGCGTGATATGCGAATCCGCGCCAATTCGTCCGTACTCGATTTGTATAAAACGAGCCAGATCGTTTTGTTCCAAAAACGGGGTGTAGCCGTAAAGTCCCGCGTGAATGTCGGCGAGCTTTTCAGTCAAAACAAGCATTTCCTCGGGCGTAAGGGGGGAGAGATACAATACCGGCGCCAGCATATCTTTCATACCGTCTCTCGCGAAGCGCCCGGACGCCAGCCGCGACCTTAAAGCTTCATAACTGTAAAGCCCGCGGCGGGTGTCTTCAACGCACTGCGGGGTTCCGCTCATAATAATTCCGATATAAGAGGCTTTGCCCTGCATGGTATCGTTATACATTGTCAGAATTTTTTCGTAATTATACTGCCTGGTGATGCTGTTGGGTATTTTATAAAGATTTACAAGTTCGTCGATAAGCACCAGCATACCGGCGTAACCCGCTTTTTTAAGAAACGCCGAAAACAGTTTCAAATAATCGTACCAGTTGTCGTCGTCGATTATTATATTTACTCCGAGTTCCGCCTTCGCCTCGCTTTTGGTCGTGTATTCCCCGCGGAACCAGCGCGCCGCTTTCGCTTTAGTCTCGTCGTCGCCGTTCGCCTCGGCACGGCAATACATTACGAGAATTTTGGCGAAATCGAAACCGTGGACCATTTCTCTCAGGGCGCTGACGGTTTCGTATATCTTTTTTTCCGTAAGCTTGACGAAGTCGGGATTATCCCCGCTTACACCCTCCGCCGCGGTTTCCGCCCGCACGGCGCTTATCCAGCGGTCCAGAATCAGCGTCAGGGCGCCACCCTCCGGCCTTGTCGCGGTTGAAAGATTGCGGATAAGCTCCCTGTAAGTGGCAAGACCCTGCCCGTGGGTGCCCTGCAACCGCCGCTCGGGCGAAAGGTCGGCGTCTACCACCACAAAGTTTTTGTCGAGAACATAATTTCGTATTGTCTGCATTAAAAAACTTTTGCCGCTGCCGTATTTCCCCACAATAAAGCGGAAAGCGGCGCCGCCGTCGGCTATGATTTCAACATCGTGCAGAAGGGCGTCGATTTCGTCTGTTCTTCCTACCGCTATGTACTGCAGTCCTATGCGGGGTACAACTCCGCCTTTCAGGGCGTTTATCAAAGCCGATGCTATCCGTTTGGGTACTTTCATGCTTTTACTGTCCTTTTCAGTTCGTCCCTGTATTCTTCGATCACAACGGGTTTATCTCCGTCAAAAATTATCACCGTGTCGGCAAAACGGTCGAACAGCCGCTCGTTAATGTTGTCCGCAAGCATTGATACCGGGGTGCCGTTTGCCGGCTTTTTATATTCGGCTCCGGTTAAAAGAGCCGTAAGGAAGTCCGTTTCCTCTTCTGTAAACCCTGCCGCCCCGGCGTTCGGCGTGTCGCCGGGCGCGTCCGTTTCGGGCGGGGAGTACGGCGGCTGTTCCGCCGGTTCCTCGGGTGTAAGCTTTTCGGTTGTTTTTTCGGCGTTGTCGCGGATTTGCGCCAATTTTGAAAAGTCGATTTTAATTTCGGCTTTTTTCTTTTCTTCCTCTTTTTTTAAGTATAAATCCGTCTGAGCTTTGATAATTTTCAACTGGGAGGCTAACATTTTCGCCGGCATCTTTATTTCCGAAAACCCGTAGCGTTCGCGCAGTTCACAATCGGTCGCTTTTACCAGAGCGCCGAGCCGGCTGCTCCTGCGCAGATTCCCGTAAAACTGGCGCAGAGTCCAGTCCCCGCCGGAGCATAAATACGAATGAAGAGGGTTGATTTCGTATTCGCAGTCCGAGTGCGGCTGTTTCGAATAAAAACATCCGTCGTAAAACATCGTGTGGTTCCAGTTCACGATATTCCCGAAAAGGATCTTCGCGTATGTACTCCTTTTATGCCGCCTGTTGTAAAATGAGGAGTACGCCCTGATTACCGCGCAGCATACCTCCCGCAGAACTTCGGGGTATTTCCGGCCGAATTTCGATTTTTCGGGATCGTAACTCGAAAGGACGGTAACCGCGTTATACAGTTCATCGTCCGGCGCGTTTTCCGCGTCGCGAAGAACGAGATACGCTTTTTCCGCTTTGTTGTCTTTCATTTCCGGCGGCAGGTCGTTTACCGGAATGTTGTAATAAGCCGCATAATCGTAAATCCATATACTCAGCCGGCGCGTTGCCCAGGCGTTTTGGGGCTTGCAGCCGTTAAGCAGGTCGCACAGCGTCAGAAGTCCTTCTCTGCCCGGCTCGGAGCCGATGCCCAACGCGATTTCATTTGCGTAAAGCAGTATATATGTGCTTATGCAGTCGGCATAATCTTTTTTCCGCGCCCGCGCCCGCCATGTAAAATATCCGCGCAGACATTCGTCGCTCAGGTTTTCGTAAGTGGGGATATACACGGTATCACGCCCGCCGTAAGCAAAATCGTCGGTGTAATTTTCCATAAAACGGGCCTGTTCGTAGAAAATTCTGTCTTCGGAAATGTTTTTCGCTTTTCTGCCTCTTCGGGCTATGTTGCGCATTTCCTTTATCCTGCCGGGAACATATACGGGTGCTTCCCGCGGCGGTTTATTTACGGGCTCCGGGCGGTAGATCCGTTCGCCGTCTGCTTCCTCGTCGCCTGCTTTCCGCAGATTGTCTAAAACAATGCGGATAAACTCCGATGTTTTCAAAGCGTATTTCCTTAATTGCCGTTAGATTCGATTATTCCGCGGAGTATGGGTATAAGTCTGTCGGCCACGGCGCGGTGACCGTCGCGCAGCGGGTGCAGGGGCCGTTCGGGGATCCATCCCGTCGAGTCGATAAAATAAATATGATCCGATCTTTCTTTGTTGTAACGCGCGATAAATTCTCCGAGTTCTTTATGATGGGCGCCGCAGAACGCGCTTAAGACCGTAATAACGGAGTTTGGGTTAAGCGCCCTTACCGTATCGAGAAATTCCCCGTAACCGTTTACATAAGTTTCCGCGTCGGCTCCGCCGTCGTTCGCGCCGTGGTTTATCAGTATATAATCGCACGGCAGATAGTTTTTCTTCACTTTTTCGAATACATAGGGGTACGATTCTATGGCTTTAGGCACCCCTCCCATTCCGCCGCGCGTGATGCCGACGGCTCCGTATCCCGTGAAATACGGTTCCAGATTGAGCGCTTCGGCGGTTAAATACGCGTAGGTGGCCGTAACATCGTCCGAAAACGGGCGGTCTTCCTGTGCTTGTTCTTCCGAAAGATCCCCGTCGACCAGAACCCCCTCGGTAATCGAGTCGCCTATAAATTCGACGGTTTTTTTATTGTTCGGCGGCACGGGTGCGAGACCGTCGGCTGTCACTCCGAGAAATGTCGCTTTTCCGACGAGCGGGATATGCCAGCGGTGCTGCCGTTCCACCGCCGATTTGTAAATAATCTCCACACGGTGAACGCCGGCCGTTCCCGCGCGAATACGCAAATAGCGGGAAAGCGCCGCTTCCGTCCGCGCCCCGCCGTCGACGGTTATGTAAAGATGAGGAAAGGGTTCCTCGTTTGTATAGGTGTCGAAATGCAGCAGAGCGTCGGCGCCTTTATATAAAAACTCGATTTTGGCTCCGCATGCCGTGGTTGCCATCCGGCCTTTGTTTTTGGCGAAAACTCCGTCGTCTCCCCATCTGCCGGTATATTTTATTCTTTCGTCGTCGCAAGAGTAAAACATATATTTCCCCTCCGTGTGCATTCCGTATCCGCCTTTATTTCCGCCGGAAGATCCCGCACAAATTGTTGGTTTTCGCGGAAATATTCCGAAGCGCGGAAAACCCGCCCCGCCGTTGTCGCGACCGTTAAGAAACCGAACCGCGGGCTTGTTCGGGTGGCCTGCCGGATTGTTTACCGGGATCCGCGTGTTAAAAAACACCCTATTGCCGAATCGGTTGATTGCGGATAATCAATCCTGATGTTTTTCAAATCCTTGCCGCCCGATAATTTCATTGCTGCTATGTCGAAAACGAAAATCGATCCCCGTAATGCTTTTTCTCAAAACTCAACCGACTTGAACTATGGTCAAAGCCGCCGAGAGTTTATGCTACGGACTGTTTTTAATAAATCATTATCCGACAATCCGTATTTTTTACGGAAATCGGTATTCTCTCTACTTATGCATATTGCTTGTAATTCGTTGCAGGTTCTTATCTCGGCTGATACTTCCGATATAACTTCCTCCAATTTTTCACGCGGTTCGCAAAACAGCCTGCCGTTTTTGCGATAACCTGATATATGGGTCAACATCAAGATTACCGATTCTTCCGATTATACCGGGATTTTGAATTTGCCGCGCCCGTTCTTTTGTGAGATTGCGAAGATCTTCAACCTTCCGCTCTTCTCCGTTGTAATTTTCGATAAATTTGCCGAGTTCCCCGTGACGATGCCCGCAGAGCGCGCTGAAACGATGATTGCGGCGGCGCGTCGGAACTGGGTGAATTCGATTCCGGCTCCGCGGGCGGCAGTTGCTCTCCGATCGCTGCTTTCGGAGAACATCCCGTCACCGCGGAAATAAAATATAAATCCGTCCTTCGCCGGGTTGCGATATTGCCACGACATGGCACTGTGCCGCACCGCGTTGTGGTTAATTTTGAAATTAACAATAAAGCTTTCATTTTATTTTAACATACCCGTATAAAAAAGCAACATTTTTTTAAGATCCTCTAATATCAGTCCGTTCGGAAAATTTCGGAAGAAATTTCCGGGGCGAAAAAAGTGCTTTTCTCATAGCGGCGCAATATGCTATAATAAACAAACTTAAGGCAACACCGCATAATGATTACGCATCAGATGCGGCGTCGGATTTCTCGTTAGATGGCACAAAAAGCGGAAAGGAATACTTTGTATATTTCCGAGCATTTTTGTAAAATATAACGGACAATACGCAAGCAGATGACGTGTAAAGCCGTCAGGCGATCACCCGGCGGTGGTGCCTAAAAATAAGAAACGGAACTTCAAAACCGTTTAGAGGGGTTTTCGGATGGGAATACGCGAAACTCAAACGGGAGAGCTCGCGGTCGGCAGCGGTGCCGACGCGCATTTGAAAAAACGGGGAAAGCGGTCTGTGAAACGCGCGGCGGCCGTGCTTTGCGCTCTGCTCGCGGCCTGCTGGTTAACGGCGCGGCCCGCGCTTGCGGAGGAAAGCGGCGGTTCGGCGCTTGCCGTGACGGTTATCTCCTCCGACGGCATTTCCACCTCGAAGATAACCGACGGCAAAACGGCTACGAACATAAAATTTTCCGCAGCCGCCCGGCTGACCCTTACCTCGGATCGGTCGATTTCAGGCCTTTATATCGAGTG
Organism: uncultured Eubacteriales bacterium; assembly: GCA_964602735.1. Classification (GTDB taxonomy): domain Bacteria; phylum Bacillota; class Clostridia; order Oscillospirales; family Acutalibacteraceae; genus CAZRRV01. The sequence goes on along the minus strand of CAZRRV010000003.1, from coordinate 32,853 downwards.
GAATAAAATCCCGGGGAAATGGAACGGAACCGCGGACGGCGTAAACTTCGGCGGAGGAGAAAACGGTTTTCTCCATGAATATCTTCGGCTTCCGCCGTCCGATACCGTAACCGTGGAGGTTCCGTCTGCCGGCGAGATTACCGATATTTACGCGTTCGGCGGGGAAGATACGCCCGATTGGGTTCAGAAGTGGGAGCCGCCGTGTCCTGCGGCCGATCTTCTGCTGTTTGCAACGCACTCCGACGACGATCAGCTGTTTTTTGCCGGTCTCCTGCCGTATTACGCCGTTGAGTACAAAGCCGATTGCCAGGTGGTGTATCTGACGCATCACTGGAACACGGCCACCCGCCAGCATGAAGAGTTAAACGGATTGTGGACGGCGGGCGTCAGGCATTATCCCGTTGTTTCGGAGTTCCCCGATCTCGCGGCGTCGAGAGGCGATATGAACGATACGCCCGAGGAGGCCCTGGCGCGGGGGAGACGGATTTACAACGAGGATGAATGGGTTAAATTCGAAACGGAAATGTTGAGACGGTTCCGGCCGCAGGTGGTTGTAGGGCACGATTTGGGCGGTGAGTACCGGCACGGGGCGCACGCGCTCGGAGCCGACGCGCTGACCCGGGCGGTAACGCTGGCGAACGACCCCTCCTACGACCCCGATTCCGCCGCGATGTACGGGTTGTGGGATGTGCCGAAAACGTATCTCCACCTTTACGCGCAAAATCCCGTCGTTATGAATTGGGACACCGCCGTCGATTCATTGGGCGGGAAAACTCCGTTTGAAGTTTCAAAAGCCGCCTATGCCTGTCACGATTCACAGCAGTGGACATGGTTTACCGACTGGATTTCCAAAAACAGGGCGGCGGATATCGCGAAATACAGTCCGTGCCGGTACGGTCTGTACCGCTCGACGGTCGGACCCGATATAAACAAAAACGATTTGCTGGAAAACATCACGAAATACTCCGAACAGTCCGTATCTTCCGATAGCGGCGATTCTTCTTCGCCGTCATCATCGCCGTCATCCGGCGGGAACGGCGCTGAATACACGAAAAAAAGCGGCAGGATCCGTGATCTTGCCGTTGTCGCGGCGGCGTCGGTATTGGCGCTCGCGCTTGCGATATTTGCCGTTTTGTATCTGCGTTGCCGGAGAAAGAAAAAGTAAATTTGAGCTGCCGGCTGTCCGTAAAACCCGCGGGGGAGGAACCGGCTCAGCGGGCGAATTCCCCGCAGGTTGAGGTCTGCTCTTTGATCGTGCCCCCGATTTTCCACATCGGAACGGTACGGCCCGGAACCGCGGACTGGCGCACATTGTCTAAATGCAGATAATCGATTGACGCGTTTTCCGCGAGTTCGAGCAGGGGCGCCTCGGTCGCCTGGAGTTCGCGGCGCAGCACGTTTCTCAGAACCACATTTCCGCAGCGTGCCTTGTTCCCGAAACATATAATCGCGTTGCGGTCGCAATGCCCTTCCCAGTACCGGAAACAGTCGTCGCCGAGCGGAGTATAGCTTTTGCGCGCGAAAACGTTTTCGATAACGATATTGTCGAACCATACATCTCCGGGGCGATCGTTGTGGTTTGAAATAATAACCGTGTTGTGGCGGTAATCGCCGTAAATGCCGTCGACATGAACCGAGCAGACCGAGTACCCTTCGCCGGAAAGCAGACGCAGAGCGCAGTATCCGTTTCGCGCCGATATATTGCGGATAGACACATCCGATATATCTCCCTTGCTTATTTCCGCGTGTTCCTCATCGTAGGCGGTAAGCGAAACCAAATCGTCGTTTGTCGTGCCGCACAGGTTTTCGATAACCCCGTCGCGTGCCGGACCGTTTATATGTACCCCGTCGGTAGTGCCGTAGTGACGGTTGTAATCGAAGAAAATATCGCGGACGGCGAAGCCGCGCACGGCGCCTATCTGTATACCGTAACTTACGGGGTTGCGCACCGTGAGCCCCGAGAGAATTATTTTTTCCGTATGCGCGAAGCGGATAAGCTTGCCCATAAAGCGCGACGGGGAATACGGGTTGTCGAGGCGGTGTTTCGCCCATTCGACGGCGTCGATTCCCATGGCGTCGCAGTTGCCGTCCCACACACCGCCTGCAATCTCGATGTTTTCATCCGTTCCGCCGCCGGCGAAATGTTCGTTTTCGATAAGCGCGCACCTCGACATCGGAGCGGCAAGAAGCACCGCGCCCGGCGCGACGGTAAGCCGCGTGCCCGAGTGTACAATCAGCGTTTTGCTTACAAGGTAAACGCCCGGCTTTTCGATCCGAACTTCCCCGCGTCTGTCGAGCATCTCCTGAAGCGCGGAGGTATTGTCGTGTTCTCCGTCCGCAAATAACATGGCCAACATCCTTTCTTAAAAATCGGTTCCGCCGCGAAAATTTCGCCGCGGTAAATTATTCTTTTACCGTTTCGATGAACCACACCTTATCCTGACCGGCTCTGTCGGGGAATTTGAACGGCAGGAAGAGATGACCGGCGTCGATCAGGCGGCAGGATACCGCTTTCTGCCCTTTGATTTCCAGCTTTAACGGCACCGATTGTTCGGCTATGTTCGTTATCATAATGCCGCCGCGCTTTCCGTCGCCCGCGGCGATCACCGCCAGACCTTTCGGTAAATCGCCTTTTACCGTCGCCCGTGTGCCGAGACGGTACAGCTCTCCGAACGCTTTGAATACATAATAAGCCGGAAGGGGAGCGCAGTTTATCGCCTGAAACAGACCGGCGTAGATACTTTCGCCGCCGATTCTCGCGTCGTAGAACATTGCCGAATCGACGGGGGAATCCTGGAACGCCGCGAGACGTTCGGCGGTAAGCGCCGCGTGGCGGGCCGTACCCGCAAGGAACGGCTCGCAGTTCCACTCGTTGCAGGTTGTTTCGGCGCTTTTATATCCCGATTTATCGAGGGTTGTGCGAACATAATCCGCCCACGCAAGCGTGCGTTCGGTATCCCGGTAGCTGTGCCACGAGAAGAAATCGAGCGGGGCGCCGTGAGAGCGGATATAATCGAGAAAGCCGGTGAAAAAGTCGGTGCGGTGAGTTTCGCCTTCGCGGAAACCGGCGCTTGCGTAACCGCCTATTTTGATATTCGGGAATCTGCTTTTCAGGTAGGAGGAGGCGACGGTGTAGAATTCGTAATACTGTTCGGGGCTTCCGCTCCAGCATTGGTTTACTGTTTCCGAGCCGTACCGGGAAAGATCGGGTTCGTTCCAGATTTCCCAGTAGCGGATATTGTATTCAAAACCGTTCGCCCACCCCTGCGTGTAGTGACGGATAATCCCTTCGCAGATTTTCGCCCACTGTAGGAAATCCGCGGGAGGGTCGATACGGTAGGCTTTTACCGCCGCCGCGTTTTCGATTGTTACTCCGAGACGGAAAAACGGTTCGACGCCGTACTCGATAAGCGCTGAAATAAGAAGATCCGTAAATGTGAAGTCGTAGGAATCGGGATCCGACGGATCGGCGTCGAAGCGGCGGAAAATGTTCGGTACATCCACATACCGCCCGGAGCCGTAAGCCCCTCCCGTGTCGTGCAGGCGCGAAAAAGGTATGTTAGCCTCTTTCAGATAGCTGAAATAGCTGAAATCGGGGGCATAGACAGGAAACGGTGGCTGACCGACCCCGTTCACCGGCTTGATTTTGCCGTCGGGTTCGGTAAAATCCGCCTGTATGGTGACTGTCGCGCTGTTTGGCATAAAAATCATCTCTTTCCCGGAGACGCGGCTCCGTTGTTTTGTTTTCACACCGCTATATTATACGATTGCCGTCCCGGTGTCAAGCCCGAAAAGGCGGATTTGCGAAAAAATCCGACGCGGCTTTCCGAATGCGCCGCGTAACGCGCGTCCGGCGCCTTTTTTGCCGGCCGCGCACATTTTTCCGCAGTTCGATTTTGTTTGTGTTGACTTTTGGTTAGAGTGATGTTATAATCCGATTATGGGAGACGTAGCAGTTTATAAAAGGTTCTTTGTGACTGACGGAGCGGCCCCGCGCTTACGCGCCGGCGCCGAGTGGAGCACCACGGTGGATCAAAGAATCTGCTTTTGCCGGCCGTCTGGGTACACTTATCGCAAAAGATAGAAGTGCGCCCGTTTTTATTTATAAAGGCAAAGCCGTGCGGTGGCGAGATGCCGTCCGTAAACCGAAAGGGCTGAATTGTCAATGAAAAAAGTAGCGGTTATTATGGGGAGCGACAGCGACCTGCCGGTTGTGAAAAAAGCGACCGAAACATTGACGGAACTCGGAATCCCGTATGAAGCGCATATTTATTCGGCGCACCGAACTCCCGAGCAGACCGCTCTGTTTGCCAGAAACGCGAGGGAGAACGGGTTTGGCGTAATTATAGCCGCCGCCGGTATGTCGGCACATCTGGCGGGGGCGATAGCCGCGAACACAACACTCCCGGTCATCGGCGTGCCGGTGCAGTCGTCCGCGTTCGGAGGGCTTGACGCTCTGCTTTCAACCGTACAGATGCCTCCCGGCATACCGGTCGCCGCCGTCGCGGTCGGCGGTGCGGGGAACGCGGCTGTTCTCGCGGCGGAGATTCTCGCGGTTGAAGACGGCGAAATCGCCCGCAGACTCGATGAGTTTCGCCGTAAAAACCGCGACGCGGTGCTTGAAAAAGATCGGAAAATCGATTTGTAAAGGGGAAATTGCGATGCGGAAAACCGTACAGCTCTACGAGGGAAAAGCAAAAAAAGTATACGCGACCGATAACGACGAATTTGTTATAGTTTCGTATAAAGATGACGCGACCGCGCTCGACGGTCTGAAAAAAGGCACCGTGGCGGGAAAAGGCGCGGTAAACAATCAAATGTCGAATATTTTAATGCGGCTGCTGGAAGAGAACGGGGTTCCGACCCATTTTGTGAAAGAACTCTCGGAACGCGAAACGCTGGTTAAAAAGGTTTCGATTATCCCGCTTGAGGTGATAGTCCGAAATATTTCCGCCGGTTCGTTCGCCCGGCGTTACGGTGTGGAAGAGGGCATAGTGTTTCCCGAACCCACGCTCGAATTTTCTTATAAAAACGACGAACTGCACGATCCGCTTATAAACGCGTACCATGCGGCGGCGCTCGGGCTCGCCACGAAAGACGAGATAAAAACGATAAGCGATACGGCGTTTAAGGTAAACTCCGTATTGAAAGCGTATTTTCTTACGCTTAAAGTAAAACTGGTTGATTTCAAACTCGAATTCGGGCGGCTGCCGAACGGGGAAATTCTTCTCGCTGATGAAATTTCACCCGATACCTGCCGCTTCTGGGATGCCGAAACGGGCGAAAAACTCGATAAAGACCGCTTCCGCCGCGATATGGGCGGAGTGGAAGAGGCATACCGCGAAATGATGCGCCGGGTGACGGAATAAGTGGACGTTAAATGAGCGAAATCAGAGAGGAATGCGGGGTTTTCGGAGTTTACAGCCCCGAAAGATACGATGTAGCCGGTATGACCTATTACGGGCTTTTCGCTCTGCAGCACCGCGGGCAGGAGAGCTGCGGTATCGCGGTTAACGATGACGGGTTGTTTAACAGTTATAAAGACACGGGGCTTGTAAACGATGTTTTCACCTCCGATATACTTTTCCGCCTCGGCTGGGGAAATATCGCGGTGGGGCACGTAAGATACGGCACTACCGGGAGCAGCGCCCGCGCGAACGCACAGCCGATAGTCGTAAACCATATCAAAGGCCGTATGGCGCTCGCCCATAACGGAAATCTTATAAATTCTTACGAACTTCGCTCGGAGCTTGAACTGCAGGGGTCGATTTTCCACTCCACAAGCGACACCGAGGTAATATCGTACATAATCACCAAGGAGCGGCTGCGCGCCCCCTCTATCGAACAGGCGGTAAACCGTGCTATGGGAAGAATAAAAGGGGCTTATTCGCTTGTGATAATGTCGCCGTCCAAACTTATCGCCGTTCGCGATCCGCACGGGTTTCGCCCGCTGTGCTACGGGAAAACGGCAGACGGGCGGTATGTCGTTGCGTCGGAAAGCTGCGCTCTCGAAGCTGTGGGAGCGGCGTTTGCCCGGGATGTCCGCCCGGGAGAAATTCTGGTGTTCGATAAAGACGGGGAGCGTTCGATAACCGATCATTGCGGGGAGGCGAAACCGTCGCTGTGTTCATTTGAATATATATACTTTTCCCGCCCCGATTCGGTAATCGACGGTCACTCGGTGCATTCCGCCCGCGTACGCGCCGGAAGGTTCCTCGCGAAAGCATATCCCGTCGACGCCGACGCGGTAATCGGCGTGCCGGATTCCGGGCTCGACGCCGCTCTCGGATTTTCGCTCGAGTCCGGCATTCCCTACGAAATAGGCTTTATAAAGAACAAATATATCGGACGTACTTTTATCCAGCCTGGGCAGTCGAGCAGGGAAGATCGCGTCCGTATAAAATTAAATCCGATAGCCGACGCCGTAAAGGGCAAACGGGTGGTCTTGACCGACGATTCCATTGTTCGCGGCACAACGAGCGGCAGAATAGTGTCGCTTTTGCGCGACGCGGGAGCGACGGAGATCCACATGCGGGTATCTTCGCCGCCGTTTATGAATCCCTGCTATTACGGAATCGACATCGATTCGCCCGAACATCTGATAGCGCGGCGGCACACGGTTGAAGAAATAGCGGAATCGATAGGGGCGGATTCGCTCGGATATTTAAGCGTAGACGATGTAAAGAAACTTGTCGGCGGCAGCGGGAACGGCGGCTATTGCACGGCTTGTTTCGACGGGTGCTATCCCACTCCCGTCCCGTCGAAAACCAACAGGAATCGGTTCGAGGGCAAAATATCCGATAATAAAAAGGACGGAGGCGCCTGATGAGTATTTCAAAATCCGACAGTTACGCCGCCGCCGGTGTCGACATAACGGCGGGGTACAAAGCGGTTGAACTTATGCGCGAATCGATAAACCGCACGGTTACTCCCGGGGTTTTATCTTCGATCGGCGGTTTCGGGGGAATGTTCGCGCTCGATACGGACGGGATGAAAGAGCCGGTTCTTGTGAGCGGAACCGACGGGGTCGGAACGAAATTAAAGCTGGCCTTTTTAACCGGCCGCCACAATACCGTGGGGATCGACTGCGTGGCCATGTGCGTAAACGATGTCCTCTGTTGCGGCGCACGACCGCTTTTCTTCCTCGATTATATAGCCTGCGGAAAAAACATTCCGGAGAAAACGGCGGAGATCGTGTCGGGTGTGGCCGACGGATGCGTGATGGCCGACGCGGCGCTGATCGGCGGGGAAACGGCGGAAATGCCGGGCTTTTACCCTGAAGACGAATACGATCTGGCGGGTTTTGCCGTCGGCGCGGTGGATAAATCGAAAATCATCGATCGCGGCGGGGTTTCCCCGGGCGACGTGATAATCGCGCTGCCGTCGAGCGGGTTGCACTCCAACGGGTTTTCGCTTGTACGCAAAATTTTCGATGTTGAGAACGCCGATTTGAACGCGCCGGTTCCGGAACTCGGCGGGCAATCGCTCGGAGACGCTTTGCTCACCCCCACCAGAATATATGTCCGCCCCGTGCTTGCCCTGCTCGAAAAAATAAAAGTAAAGGGAATATCGCATATTACGGGCGGCGGATTTTACGAGAATATACCCCGAAGCATACCGAACGGTCTCGGCGCACTGATAAAAGAAAGTGCGGTTCGGACACCGCCGATATTCGGGTATATCGAAAAAACCGGCGGCATTCCCCGGCGCGATATGTTCAACACTTTTAATATGGGTGTGGGAATGACGGTCATCGTATCTCCCGGCGACGTCGAAACCGCGCTCGGAATCCTGCACGGCTGCGGCGAGGGCGCGTATGAACTCGGAAAAATCATCCCTTCTCACGAAAAGGTTGTATTATGCTGAAAAAAACGAGAATCGCGGTTTTCGTGTCGGGCGGCGGAACGAATCTGCGGGCGCTTATAAACGCCGAAAAAAGCGGAATACTGAAAAGCGGAACACTGTCGCTGGTGCTTTCGAACCGCGCCGGAGTTTACGCTCTTACCCGCGCGGCGGAGGCCGGCATACCCTCCGCGGTCGTAGAGAAACGCGGCGCAAAGCAAAAGGATTTTGAAGAGCGGATTTTAAGTGTCCTTGAAAATTACCGCATCGATATGATAATTCTGGCGGGGTTCCTCTCGATTTTAAGCGACGATTTTGTGGCGCGCTACCCGCATCGGATAATAAATGTTCACCCGTCGCTTATCCCGTCTTTCTGCGGCAGGGGGTTTTACGGGTTGAAGGTTCACGAGGAGGCGTTGAAGCGGGGAGTAAAGGTAACGGGTGCCACCGTGCATTATGTAAATGAAATTCCCGACGGCGGCGAGATAATCTCGCAGAAAGCCGTAGAAGTTCTGCCGGGTGATACCCCGGAAACGCTTCAGCGCCGGGTTATGGAACAGGCCGAATGGATACTGTTGCCGCAGGCGGCGGAGCGGGTAAGCATGAAAATAGCGGAAAGGAAAGATGCGAAATGAACTCAGTCGGAGAGCTTAAAACCGTCGGAGAAACGGTAAGCGGCAATTCTTATGTCGGGCGGGGGATAGTGATCGGCGAATCCGCCGACGGGGAAAACGCCGCGTTCGCGTATTTTATAATGGGCCGCAGCGAAAACAGCCGCAACCGGATCTTTTCCGAGCGCGACGGGGTTCTGTATACCGAACCGTTTGATTCGTCGAAGGTAAAAGACCCGTCGCTTATTATATACGCGGCGGTACGGCGCTATAAAGACAGCGTTATCGTTACGAACGGCGACCAGACCGATACCGTATACGATTTTCTCCGCCGCGGCAAGAGTTTCGGCGACGCGCTGCGCACCCGGATGTTCGAGCCCGATTCTCCGAATTTCACCCCCCGGATAAGCGGACTGCTCACATTTCAAAACGGCGATTTTTCCTACCGCATGGCGATATTGAAAAACTCCGCGGGTGACGGCGAAAATTGCGAAAGATTTTTCTTCGAGTATCCGTCCCGGCGTGGCACGGGTCATTTTATCCATACTTATACCGGCGACGGGAATCCCCTGCCTGCATTCATGGGCGAACCGGAGACAGTTGCCATACCCCGCGACATCGACGGGTTCACAAACGACATCTGGAATAATTTAGACGCCGACAACAGAATTTCCCTGTACACGGAATATATAAACCTCGCCACATTCGCCGTGCAGAGTCGGATTGTAAATAAAAACATTTGACAAAGGGGAACGGGATATGAAAGAGCTTGAACTTAAATACGGGTGCAACCCCAACCAGAAACCCGCGAAAATTTTCATGGAAAACGGAGAGGAACTGCCGATAGAAATATTAAACGGCAGACCGGGTTACATAAATTTTTTAGACGCGCTTAATTCGTGGCAGCTGGTCAGCGAGATGAAATCGGTGCTCGGGATGACGTCGGCGGCGTCGTTTAAGCACGTAAGCCCCACTTCGGCGGCGGTCGGAACTGTGCTTCCGAAAAACTTGAAAAGAGCCTGTTTCGTCGACGATATCGACGGTCTCGACGATTCGCCCGTCGCGTGCGCCTATGCACGCGCCCGCGGAACCGACCGTCTTTGTTCTTTCGGCGACTGGGTGGCGCTTTCCGACGAATGCGACGAGGTTGCCGCGAGGATCCTCGCCCGCGAGGTATCCGACGGAATTATAGCTCCCGGGTACAGCGCCGCCGCTCTCGCGGTGCTTAAAACAAAGCGCAGGGGGAATTACAATATAGTAAAGATCGACCCCTGTTATACTCCCGTCCCCGTAGAACATAAACAGGTTTTCGGCATTACATTCGAACAGGGTAGAAATACCGTCCGGCTTGACGAAAGCGTGCTCGCGAATATCGTCACGAAAAACACCGACCTTTCCGAGGGGGCTAAACGGGATTTGATTACGGCTTTAATCACCCTGAAATATACCCAGTCCAACTCCGTATGCTACGCTGTCGACGGGCAGGCGATAGGCGTCGGCGCGGGCCAGCAGTCGCGGATCCACTGCACGAGGCTCGCCGGAACGAAGGCCGATACCTGGCATTTGCGGCGACACACAAAGGTTCTGTCGCTGCCGTTCAAACCCGATCTGCCGCGGGCGGAGCGCGACAATGTTATCGACGGATATATAAATCGGAATGAAGAGGATGTAACCGCCGACGGAATATGGCAGAAGTATTTCACCTGCCGCCCGGAACCGTTCGCCGACGGCGAGCGGGAGGATTTTCTTCGGAAAATAACCGGCGTATCCCTCGGATCCGACGCGTTTTTCCCGTTTGCCGACAGTATCGAGCGCGGCCGCCGCAGCGGCGTATCCTATGTCGCGCAGCCCGGGGGTTCGATTCGCGACAGCGAGGTAATCGGGTGCTGTGATAAATACGGTATGGTAATGGCTTTTACGGGCGTAAGGCTGTTCCACCACTGATTTTACCGAAAGGAAGAAAAAGCATGAATTTTTTTGATGAACTGCAGAATTTCGATCCCGAGGTTTCTTCGGCCTGCGAAGAGGAGCTTTCACGCGAGCGACGGAATATCGAACTGATAGCGTCGGAAAATATCGTGTCGAAGGCAGTGCTGCTTGCCGCCGGAACGGTACTTACGAATAAATACGCCGAAGGACTGCCGGGCAAACGGTATTACGGAGGGTGTTACGCGGTCGATAAAGTTGAAAATATAGCGAGAGAGCGCGCGAAAAAACTTTTCGGGGCGGAACACGCCAATGTTCAGCCGCACAGCGGGGCGAACGCCAATCTTGCGGCGTTTTTCGCTTTCTTGCAGCCGGGCGACACCGTTATGGGTATGAATCTTGCCCACGGAGGGCATCTTTCGCACGGCTCGCCGGTGAATATTTCGGGCAAATACTTTAATATCGTACCTTATCATCTGAACGATGAAACCGAAACCATCGATTACGGGGAAGTTCTGAATATCGCGAAAGAATGCAGACCGAAAATGATTATCGCCGGAGCCAGCGCCTATCCGAGAATTATCGATTTCAAAAAATTCCGCGAAATCGCCGACGAGGTCGGCGCGTATCTGATGGTGGATATGGCGCATATAGCGGGGCTTGTGGCCGCCGGGCTTCACCCGAATCCTGTACCCTATGCTGATGTGGTTACCACCACCACACACAAAACTCTCCGCGGTCCGCGGGGCGGAATGATACTCTGCGCCGAAAAATACGCGAAACAAATCGATAAAGCGGTGTTCCCCGGAACGCAGGGCGGTCCCCTTATGCACATAATCGCGGCAAAAGCGGTCGCCCTCGGCGAGGCGCTTACCCCCGAATTTGCCGCTTACCAGCGGCAGGTTGCGGCGAACGCCAAAACGCTGGCGGGCGCTCTGAAAGACGAGGGCTTCCGGCTTGTTTCCGGCGGCACCGACAACCACCTTATGCTGATCGATCTGCGCTCGTTCGGCATTACGGGCAAAGAAGCGGAAGCGAGGCTCGACAGCGTTCATATAACGGCCAATAAGAACGCAATACCCAACGATCCGGAAAGCCCGTTTGTTACGAGCGGACTGCGCGTAGGTACTCCCGCGGTAACATCGCGCGGGTTCAAAGAAGACGAAATGAAACTTATCGCCCGCTGGATCAAACTCGCGGCTTCCGATTACGACAACAGAAAAGACGAAATAAGCGAACAGGTTGTGGCGCTGTGCGAAAAATATCCGATATATTAAAATCCTGGTGTGAGGTAAAGTTATGCGGGTAGCGGTTATCGGCGGCGGCGGGCGCGAGCACGCCATTATCAAAAAGCTGAAAGAAAGTTCGGAAATCAAAACGATATACGCTCTTCCGGGCAACGGGGGAATAGCGGCCGACGCGGTTACGGTCCCGATAGGTGCCAAAGATATCGCCGGGATAACGGATTTTGCAAAAGCGAATAATATTGATTACGCGGTTGTCTCTCCCGATGATCCGCTGTGCCTCGGAGCGGTCGACGCGTTGAACGAAGCCGGGATTCCCGCGTTCGGGCCGGACAAAAAGGCCGCGGCAATCGAGGGCAGCAAGATTTTCGCCAAGGAAATGATGCGGAAATACGGTATACCCACCGCCGGGTTTTCGGTGTTTACCGATATGAACGAGGCGCTCGAATATGTGAAATCCGTCCCGATGCCGGCGGTTGTCAAAGCCGACGGGCTGGCGCTCGGCAAAGGGGTGATTATAGCCCAAACGGTCGCGGAGGCGGAGAATGCCGTCAGATCGATGATGGAAAATAAAATTTTCGGCGAGAGCGGCAGCAGAATCGTCATAGAAGAATATTTAACGGGGCCGGAGGTATCTGTACTCTCGTTTACCGACGGCAGAACCGTAGTGCCGATGATTTCTTCGATGGATCACAAGCGCGCGTTCGACGGCGACAAAGGTCCCAACACCGGGGGTATGGGAACCGTGGCGCCGAATCCGTATTATACCCCGGAAATTGCGCGCGAATGTATGGATACCATATTTCTTCCCACCGTGAAAGCGATGAACGCCGAGGGGAGAAAATTCAAGGGTTGTTTGTATTTCGGGCTTATGCTTACCGAAAAAGGGCCGAAAGTTATCGAATACAACTGCCGGTTCGGAGACCCGGAGGCGCAGGTCGTACTGCCGCTGCTTAAAACCGATTTGTTTGAAATAATGCGCGCCGTGACCGACGAACGCCTTTCGGACATAAATATCGAATGGAGTACGGGATCCGCTTGCTGCGTAGTGATGGCGTCGAAAGGTTATCCGAAGTCTTACGAAACCGGCTATCCGATTGAAATACCGAAGGATCTTAAAGCGGATGTTACGGTTGCCGGCGCGAAACTCGAAAACGGCCGACTTGTGACATCCGGCGGCAGGGTGCTCGGTGTTACCGCTGTGGGCGACACTCTCCCGCTCGCGGTTGAGACGGCTTACGCGGCGGCGGGCAGAATACGGTTCGAAAACGCCGTATACAGGCGCGACATCGGGACGCGCGCGCTTATGCGGACGGGGGAGAAATAACTGTATGGTTTACAGAATTTTCGTCGAGAAAAAGCCGGGACTCGACAGCGAAGCATCGGCGCTGCTCTCCGACATCAGAAATTTTCTGGCGATACGATCGCTCGAAAAACTGCGCGTGTTCAACAGATACGATGTTGAAAACTGCGACGCGGATCTGTTTGAATACGGGAAAAGAACCGTATTTTCCGAGCCGCAGCTCGATAATCTGTTCGATGCCGTCCCCGATGACGGCGGGTATTGTTTCGCGGTGGAATATCTTCCGGGTCAGTTCGACCAGCGGGCGGATTCCGCGGCGCAGTGTCTGCAGATGCTGTCGCGCGGCGCCCGCCCCGAGGTAAAAACCGCCAAGGTTTATCTGCTTTACGGCAGCCTTTCAAACGGCGAAATTGCCGAAATAAAAAAGTATGTTATTAACCCGGTCGAGGCGAGGGAGGCGTCGCTCCTTCCCGCGGAAACCCTCGCGCGGGACTATACCGTTCCGCGAACCGTTGAAACTCTGACGGGTTTTACCGCAATGGGATGTGAAGAGATCGGGAAGTTCGCCGCCGGGTATTCGCTCGCTATGGACGAAAGCGATCTTGAATTTTGCCGCGATTATTTCCGTTCGGAGCACCGCGATCCGACCATTACCGAGATCCGCGTGATCGACACCTACTGGTCGGATCACTGTCGGCACACAACATTCCTTACGAATATCGATTCCGTTTCTTTCTCCGATCCGATGCTTCAAACTGTTTATGATGAATATCTTAAAGTGCGCGAATTAACCGGACAAACAAAGCCGGTTACGCTTATGGATATTGCGACAGTCGCCGCCCGCTACCTGAAACAGACGGGTCAGCTTCGCCGTCTCGACGAATCCGACGAAATAAACGCCTGCACCGTAAAAATCGATGTTGAGACTGACGGCGGAACCGAACCGTGGTTACTGCTTTTCAAGAACGAAACCCATAATCACCCCACCGAAATCGAGCCTTTCGGCGGAGCCGCCACCTGCATAGGCGGGGCCATACGCGATCCGCTGTCCGGGCGGGCGTATGTTTACGCCGCGATGAGGGTTACGGGCGCGGCGAACCCGCTGCAAAGCGTGTCGGAAACCGTTCCCGGGAAACTTCCCCAGCGTAAGATCGTAACGACGGCGGCGGCGGGATATTCTTCATACGGCAACCAGATAGGGCTTGCCACCGGGATCGTCGATGAAATTTATCATCCCGGTTATGCCGCGAAAAGAATGGAAATCGGCGCGGTTATCGGTGCCGTGCCGGAGAAAAATGTCCGGCGGGAGGCGCCGCTGCCGGGAGATAAGGTTATACTGCTCGGCGGCAGAACGGGGCGCGACGGTTGCGGAGGCGCAACCGGCTCGTCGAAATCGCACACGATCCGTTCGCTTGAAGAGTGCGGCGCCGAGGTACAGAAAGGTAACGCCCCCGAAGAGCGCAAGCTTCAGCGGCTGTTCCGCAACCCGGAAGTGTGCCGGCTTATAAAGCGGTGCAACGATTTCGGAGCGGGGGGCGTATCTGTCGCGATAGGAGAACTGGCCGACGGGTTGAAAATAGATTTGAACGCCGTGCCGAAAAAATACGAGGGATTGGACGGAACCGAACTCGCAATCAGCGAATCGCAGGAGCGAATGGCCGTGGTGGTATCGCCCGGCGATGCGGCGCGGTTTGCGGAACTTGCCGCGGGGGAGAATTTAGAGGCTACGGTTGTTGCCGAGGTGCAGAGCGATCCGCGACTGCAAATGTACTGGAACGGGAAGTTAATCGTCGATTTAAGCCGCGAATTTTTGAATTCCAACGGAGCCGAAAAGCATACCGAAGTCTGCGCGGCTCCGGCGGCGGACTACCGTATCGGGCCGCACGGCGGATTTTGCGATCTTTACCGTGCTCTCGCCGGCGACCTCAATATCTGCTCAAAACAGGGACTTTCCGAGCGTTTCGATTCCACCATCGGCGCGGGAACCGTTTTAATGCCGTTCGGCGGGAAATACCAGGCGACGCCGATACAGGCCATGGCGCATAAGATTCCTGTTGAGAACCGCCGCACAAATGACTGCTCGCTTATGGCATGGGGGTACAATCCCCGTATTGCCGAGAAAAGCCCGTATCACGGCGCGTATCTCGCGGTTGTCGAATCGGTGTCGAAGCTTATCGCCGGCGGGGGCGGACAGCGGGAAATATATCTCACGTTTCAGGAGTATTTCGCGAAGCCCAACCGCGATCCCGCGCGTTGGGGCGTGCCCTTTTCCGCGTTGCTCGGGGCGTTCAAGGCGCAGACCGAGCTCGGAATCGGCGCCGTCGGGGGCAAAGATTCCATGAGCGGCAGCTTTGAGGATCTGGATGTTCCTCCTACGCTTGTCTCTTTCGCCGTTACATCCGGGAAAGCCGGCAATGTAATCTCGCCGGAGTTTAAGAAAGCGGGCAGCCGGGTGGCGGTTATCTCCCCGAAGTACGGAGAAAACCTGCTCCCCGAAACCGATTCTCTTAAAAGAACATTCGAAACCGTCGCCGCGCTGCTGCGCTCCGGTAAAGCCGTATCTGCCTATACTCCCGGAGAGGGAGGGATCGCCGGGGCGGTGCTTAAAATGTGCCTCGGGAACCGAATCGGTTTTGCGTTTGTCAAAGATTTTCCGATCGCGCGGATATTCGAATACGCTTACGGCTCGTTCGTTCTGGAACTCGCGGATGACTGCGATACGGGAGAAACTCTGGGTTATACTCTCCCCGAATTTGAAATCACGCGCGGAGACGAGCGGGTCGGGTTAAACGAACTTTCGGAAATTTATGAAAACAAACTTGAAAAGGTGTACCGCCGCGAGGGTGAAAAGCCGGTTTTCGCGGCCGAAACATTCACTTTCAACCAAAAAGCCTTCCGTTTTCCGGCCGTCCGCACCGCGAAACCGCACGTTCTGATACCCGTATTTCCCGGAACGAACTGCGAATACGACTCCGCCGCGGCGATGAGCGATGCGGGTGCCGAGCCGGAAATATTCGTAATAAACAATTTAACCGCCGAGGGGGTCGCCCGCAGCGTCGAGACTTTCGCGAAAAAACTTTCCGTGTCGCAGATGGTGTTTATTCCGGGCGGGTTTTCGGGAGGCGACGAACCCGACGGTTCCGGGAAATTTATAACCGCATTTTTCCGGAACGCCGAGATAAAAGAACAGGTGGAGGAACTGCTCGAAAAGCGCGACGGGCTCATGCTCGGAATCTGCAACGGATTTCAGGCACTTATCAAACTCGGGCTTGTTCCTTACGGCAAAATCATCGATACCGACGAAACATGTCCCACTCTCACATACAATACCGTCGGCCGCCATCAGTCGAAAATAGTACGTGTCCGCGTTGCGTCATCGCTTTCCCCGTGGCTTGCGGGAACCCGTGTCGGCGAAGTTTACAGCGTGCCCGTCTCACATGGGGAGGGCAGGTTTTACGCCGGCGAAAATCTTATACGCGAACTCGCGAATAACGGGCAGATTGCCACGCAGTATGTCGATTTCGACGGTCGCGCCACCGACGATATTCGGTTCAACCCCAATCAGTCGCTTTTCGCCGTTGAAGGCATAACATCGCCCGACGGACGGGTCTTCGGTAAAATGGGGCATTGCGAGCGTAAAGGTCCGTATCTTTATAAGAACGTTCCCGGCAATTACGATATGCGGATATTCGAGTCCGGCGTACGCTATTTCCGTTGAATATATACCCGCCCGCGCCTTTGCCCGCGAACCCGCGGAGGATTTATGCGAATGATCCGAAAGCGAACCGGGATTCCGCCGCGCACGGGGAGTAAATCCGGTGAACACCGCCGAAAAAAACATGGAGGGATTAAAATGGCACGCTATTACAACGAACCGTCGCACACATTCAGCGAATATCTGCTTATTCCGGGGTACACCGGCGAAAATTGCGTACCCGCGAATGTGTCGCTGAAAACGCCTCTTACGAAATTCCGCGCAGGTGAGGAACCGGCGATTTCTCTGAATATTCCGATGACCAGCGCGATTATGCAGTCGGTATCGAACGATACTCTGGCGATAGCGCTTGCCAAGGAGGGCGGGATTTCCTTTATTTACGGTTCGCAGCCGATCGAAGACGAGGCGGCGATGGTCGCGAGGGTTAAAAACTATAAAGCGGGGTTTGTGGTAAGCGCTTCGAATTTAACTCCCGAAAACACTCTGGCGGATGTTTTGGCGCTTAAAGAAAAAAACGGGTTCTCCACAATCGCCGTGACCTCCGACGGGAGCAGTTGCGGTAAACTGCTGGGTCTTGTAACCGGAAGAGATTACAGAGTGAGCCGTATGGCGCCCGATTTGAAGGTAAAAGAGTTTATGACCCCGGTTGAAAAGCTTATAACCGCCCCGCAGGACACAACCCTGCGCGAGGCCAACGACATTATCTGGGAGCATAAACTGAACGCGCTACCGATCGTCGACGGCGGAGGATGCTTGAAATATTTTGTGTTCCGCAAAGACTACGACGGCCACAAAAACCGGCCCCTTGAACTGCTCGACGGGAACAAAAGCTACCGTGTCGGTGCCGGTATCAACACGCAGGATTACGAAAAGCGTATCCCCGCGCTGGTCGACGCCGGGGCGGATGTGCTTTGTATAGATTCGTCGGAAGGGTATACATGCTGGCAGAAAAAGACCCTCGATTTTATCCGTTCGCGTTACGGAGACAGCGTAAAAGCGGGAGCCGGGAATGTTGTCGACCGCGACGGTTTTCTTTTCCTTGCGGAGGCGGGCGCCGATTTCGTCAAGGTAGGCATAGGCGGAGGCTCGATATGCATAACGAGGGAAACCAAAGGCATAGGGCGCGGACAGGCTACGGCGCTTATCGAAGTCGCGGCCGCGCGCGACGAATATTACAGGAAAACGGGCGTCTATATTCCGATATGTTCCGACGGCGGAATAGTTCACGATTACCATATAACCCTCGCTCTTGCCATGGGCGCCGATTTCGTGATGCTGGGGAGATATTTTGCCAGGTTCGACGAAAGCCCGACCAACAAACTGCTTGTAGACGGGGTTTATGTTAAGGAATACTGGGGCGAAGGCTCGAACCGCGCGCGCAACTGGCAGCGCTACGATGTGGGCGGGCAGCGGAAGCTCTCGTTTGAAGAGGGGGTCGATTCGTATGTCACATACGCCGGCAGCCTGCACGACAATGTTGAGAAAAGTATGTATAAAGTAAAATCCACAATGTGTAATTGCGGCGTGACGAATATTCCCGATCTTCAGCGCGACGCGAAAATCACCCTCGTGTCGGCGACGAGTATCGTCGAGGGCGGGTATCACGATGTTACCCTGAAATCCGGCGGAACGGGCAAATAATACGGAGGCGGAAACAATGGAATATTTATCCGACATCGAAATAGCGGGACGGTGCGAAAAAAAGCCGATATACGATGTGGCGAAAGCCGCCGGCATCGGCGAACGGTATCTGGAACCGTACGGGAAATACAAGGCAAAGGTCGATTTGTCGCTGCTTAAGGAACACCCGGGCAAAGACGGCAAACTCATTCTCGTAACCGCCATAACCCCTACCCCCGCGGGCGAGGGGAAAACCACAACCACGATAGGTCTTGCCGACGGACTGAGAAAAATCGGAAAGAATGCAGTAGCGGCGTTGCGCGAGCCTTCGCTCGGCCCCGTGTTCGGAGTTAAAGGCGGAGCGGCGGGCGGAGGGTACGCGCAGGTTGTGCCGATGGAGGATATCAATCTTCACTTTACGGGGGATTTTCACGCCGTCGAATCGGCGAACAATCTTCTGGCGGCAATGCTCGACAATCATATTCAGCAGGGGAACGCTCTCAATATCGATCCGAAAAAAATAGTCTGGAAGCGCTGTATGGATATGAACGATCGCCAGCTGCGCTTTATAGTCGACGGGCTCGGCGGGAAGAGCAACGGAACCCCGCGCGAAGACGGGTTCGATATTGCCGTGGCGTCGGAAATTATGGCGGTGCTGTGCCTGGCCGAATCCGTAAGCGATTTGAAACGGCGGCTGTCGGCGATAGTTGTGGGTTATACTTACAACGATGAACCCGTCACCTGCGGCGAGCTTAAAGCCGCCGGCGCGATGACCGCCCTGCTTAAAGACGCGCTTAAACCCAATCTCGTGCAAACCCTCGAGGGGACGCCGGCTTTTGTGCACGGCGGGCCTTTCGCCAATATAGCTCACGGCTGCAATTCCGTTATCGCCACGAAAATGGCGCTGCGTCTCGGGGATTACGCCGTTACCGAGGCGGGGTTCGGCGCCGATCTGGGCGCGGAGAAATTTTTTGATATTAAATGCCGTCTCGCCAAACTGAAACCCTCGGCCGCGGTTATCGTAGCGACCGTCAGAGCCCTGAAAATGCACGGCGGAGTTCCCAAAAACGCCCTCGCGGAGGAAAACATACCCGCGCTCGAAAAGGGTATCCCGAATTTGCTGCGGCATATTTCCGATATAACGAATGTATTCGGCCTGCCGTGTGCGGTCGCGATAAACCGGTTCCCGACCGATACGGAGGCGGAAATTGATTTCATAATAAAGAAATGCCGCGAACTCGGTATAAACGCGGTTCTTTCCACCGTCTGGAGCGACGGCGGGAACGGCGGCACCGAACTGGCGGCGGAGGTTGTTAAACTCTGCGAACAGCCGAACGGGTTCCGCTTCGCCTATGAAAGCGACGACACGATTGAAAACAAAATCACCGCCGTTGTAAAAAAAGTTTACGGAGGCGGAGGGGTCGCTTTTCTGCCGGCCGCGAAGAAACAGATAGAGCGGCTTACGGAACTGGGATTCGGCGGCCTGCCGGTATGCATCGCGAAAACGCAGTACAGCTTTTCCGACGACCCGTCAAAGCTCGGCGCTCCGGAGAATTTTACCGTAACCGTTAAAAACGTAAAAGTGAGCGCCGGCGCGGGGTTTCTGGTTGTGATGACGGGGGATATTCTTACCATGCCCGGCCTGCCGAAAAAACCGGCGGCGGAAAATATCGATGTCGATGAAAACGGCGTAATATCGGGCCTGTTTTAGAGCGACTCCGACCCGGAGAAAAGGCGCGCCGGCTATCCGGCTGTATATTGCGCCGCAAAATTACCGAAAGGACAGTGCCGATGTTTGAAAATTTACGGGCGGTAAAAGAACGGTTCGCGGAAATAGCGAGCCGGCTTTCAGACCCGGAAATCACGGGCGATCTCGCCGCGTATACCGAATTGACGCGCGAACACAAACGGCTCGCCCCGTTGGTGGAAAAATACGACGAATATCTGAAAGCCGAAAACGACGCCGCGGGGGCGCAAAGTCTGCTCGACGATAAAGATCAGGATCGCGAAATAAAGGAACTGGCCGCGGAAGAACTGACCGAGGCCAAACGGAAAGCCGAAAAGCTTGCCGAAGAGCTGAAAATACTTCTTATGCCGAAAGATCCCAACGACGACCGCAACGTTATTATCGAGATAAGAGGCGGCGCCGGCGGGGAGGAGGCAGCGCTGTTCGCCGGCGCTCTGTTCAGAATGTATTCGATGTACGCGGAGGCGAAGCACTGGCGGCTCGAAATAATCAACGAAAATCCGACGGAGCTCGGCGGGTACAAGGAAATATCCTTTTTGGTCGAGGGTGAGGGAGCCTACTCCCGCTTTAAGTATGAAAGCGGCGTGCACCGAGTTCAGCGGGTTCCCGAAACCGAAACGCAGGGGCGTATACACACATCCACCGTTACGGTGGCGGTACTGCCGGAGGCGGAGGAAGTTGATGTTGAGATAAATCCCGCCGATTTGCAAATCGATACCTACCGATCCGGCGGCGCTGGCGGCCAGCATGTGAACAAAACCGAATCCGCCATACGCATTACCCATATTCCCACCGGGCTTGTGGTGGAGTGCCAGGACGAGCGCAGCCAGTACAAAAACAAAGACAAGGCGATGAAAGTTCTGCGTTCCCGTCTGTTGGAACGAAAAACAGCCGAGCGGAACGCCGCCATCGCCGGCGACCGGAAGGCTCAGGTAGGAACGGGGGATCGTTCGGAAAGGATTCGCACCTACAACTATCCTCAGGGCAGGGTGAGCGATCACCGGATAGGGCTTACGCTTTATAAATTGGAGCAGGTGTTAAACGGCGATCTCGACGAAATTATCGACGCTCTTACAACATATTACCGTACCGAAGCGTTGCGTGAACAGTCGTGACAACCCGTTACATAAACCTCGACGAATTGCCCGTCGCGGCTGAGATACTGAAAAGCGGCGGCATCTGCGCCATTCCTACCGAAACCGTTTACGGGCTCGCCGCCGACGCTTTCAACCCCGGCGCGGTAGCCGCCGTATTCGAGGCGAAGGGCCGGCCGGCGGACAATCCGCTTATCGTTCATATAAACAGCCGTGATATGCTGCCACAGCTTGCCGCGGAAATTCCCCCGGTTGCGGAGAAACTCGCGGATCTGTTCTGGCCGGGCCCGCTTACGATGATTTTCCGAAAAACCCGCGCGGTGCCGGACATCGTCACCGCCGGGCTGCCTACCGTTGCCGTGAGAATGCCGGGCGACCCCGTGGCGAGAGAAATCATCCGACTGTGCGGAAAACCTCTCGCGGCGCCGTCGGCCAACCGATCGGGATTGCCGAGCCCGACTTCCGCCCGCGCCGTCGCCGAAGATATGGACGGCAGAATCGACGGCATAGTAGAGGGCGGGGAGTGTTCCGTAGGGGTTGAATCTACGGTACTGAATGTTACCGTAACCCCTCCGCGGCTGTTGCGCCCGGGCGGGATTACGCCGGAAATGCTCGAAGCGGCGGCGGGAAAAATCGAAATCGACAAAGCCGTGTTTTCCAAGCTTGAAGCGGGGGAGACGGCGGCGTCGCCTGGAATGAAATACAGGCATTACGCGCCCCGCGCCCGTCTTGCCATGGTAGAGGGGAAACCCGCTGATTACATAAATTTCGTGAACGAAAACGGCGGCGACGGTGTTTTCGCGCTGTGCTTCGACGAGGATCTGCCGTTTATTAAAATTCCCGCCGTTTCTTACGGCGGGCGCTCCGAGCCGGCGACCGCGGCACGGAGGCTTTTTTCAGCGTTAAGGGAGCTTGACGAAAGAAAATGCGTTCGCGGTTACGCCGCGTCTCCGGGGAGAGACGGCATAGCAATGGCGGTGTACAACCGTTTAATTCGTGCCTGCGCTTTCGAGGTGATAAAAGTATGACTGTCGGGCTCACCGGCCCCACCGGCTCCGGCAAATCCACCGCCGCGCTTATCGCGCGAAAGCTGGGATGGGAGATTATCGACTGTGATCTCCTGACCCGTGAGGTATATAAAAAAGAGGCGGTGCTCGGGGCGCTGAAAGCGGCGTTCGGCGAAGAAATTTTCGACGGAGCCGAACTCGACAGGAAAAAACTCGCGGCGGCGGCTTTCGCCGACCGCGAACATACGAATCTGCTTAACAAAGCCGTACTTCCGTTCATAACGGGGGAAATCGAAATCGCGTTGAAAGCGCTTGCCGGCCGGAAAGTGCTGCTCGACGCGCCGACTCTGTTTGAAAGCGGGGCGGATCGGTTCTGTGATTATACGGTCGCCGTTTTATGCGAACGCGAACTGCGCAACGCGAGGATAACGGAACGCGACAAACTGACGGAAAGCGAGGCCGGTCTGCGGCTTAACGCCGGTCAGCCGGACGGGTTTTATATACAGCGCGCCGATTACGTGATATATAACGGCGGCGATATCAAAACGTTTGAGCGCGATGTAAAAGCCGTGCTCGGCGCGTTTTGATTATGTTTTACCCGCGGCGCGGCCGCGGTTTGCAAAACGGGATTATCAAAAAGCGCGGGAAGCGGCGACATAAGCGCCGCTTCCCGCGTTTTACGGTACGCTGTGCCTTTATTCTCAGAGCTTCGAATATTCAGAATCGATAAACTTTTCGAGGTCTTCAAGGGCATCGATAATCTCTTTCGCGGAGGGGTTCGGCGAGACAAGAAGCGCGTGGATTCGCACGGCGCTGTCGACCAGCCGCTCTTCAACCGATCTCCCGAAAACCGATTTTACCGGCAGATCGTCGCCGTCGCGGTAGAATGAAATTTCATCAGCTATGCCGTTGCCGTCGTTGTCGATCAGGTAAAAGTTGAATTCGCCGTTGCCGGTCAGATCCATCGCGATGGCGTCTACATCACCGTCGCGGCTGATATCGAGCAGGCCTATATCGGGTATTTTATCGCCGTCGAGGTCGAAAAGGATCTCGTACCTGTCGGACCGCACCATGAGTTCGCGGGTGCCGACGTCTTTTTTCAACTGATTTTTAAGCTGTCTCAAAGTTCCCATTTTTTATTCTCCTTTAATCCGGCACTGCCGGTGAAATTTCTTCCGATATTATTTTACATTCTCCGCGCGTCATTGTCAATCAAAATAAATTACGCTTGACGCGGGGGAAAACGGGTGTTATAATACAAACACTGACGCGGGTGTAGTTCAATGGCAGAATGTCAGCCTTCCAAGCTGAATATGTGGGTTCGATTCCCATCACTCGCTCCGCGGGAACCCCGGCGCGTAAAGCGCCCGGGTTCTTTTTTTATCGCCGCCGGTTCACGCCGCCCGGCGGTTTATTCGCTGCGCAGCGCGATTACCGGGTCTTTTTTCGCCGCGATGCCCGAAGGTATAAGCCCCGCGATAAATGTGAGCAGCATGCTTATTCCCACTAAAATCACCGCTGCGACAGCGGGCAGACGCGCGCTTAAAATTCCGATGCCGGTTAATTTGTGCAGAATGATATTGATGGGGATCAGCAGCAGCAACGTCGTTAAAATGCCGATTAAGCCGGCCATAAAGCCGATAATCAGAGTTTCGGCGTTGAATACGCGGGATATATCTCTTTTCGACGCGCCGATAGCCCGCAGCACTCCGATCTCCTTTGTGCGTTCAAGCACCGAAATATAGGTTATGATACCTATCATTATCGACGATACTATAAGCGATATTGCGACGAAAGCGATTAGAACATAGGAAATCGCGTTGATAATAGTGGAGATTGAAGACATCATCAAAGCCACATAGTCGGTATATGTAATTTTATCCTCTTCCGAAACGCCTTCGTTATAGGCGGCAATGCGATCCGATATTCCCTCTTTGTTTTCAAACGATGTGGCGTAAAGGTTGATCTGCGCCGGCTTCGATTTGTCGATATACCCGATTTTTTCGAGGTTGTCTTCATAAGTTGAGGGTGAAACGGTGTTCGGCATAAAACTGTCGTAATACAGCGCCGCCTGCTCTTCCGTGAACTGCGCGGCGTCGAGCATCCCGGCGAGCTGATCGGTCGTCATGGCGCCGAGCCTTGCGGCGACTTCCGCGGCGTACGACGCAGCGGCCGCCTCTTTTGCCACGGCGGCTACGGATTTATCGAGATCCTCGTCGCTCATCTTGTTTACATACGACTGAACCGTTTCGCTGTCTACATTCATCTGCCGCGCCATGGCGGTGATAAGCGTTTGAATTTTTTCTTCGCGGGTTTTGCCCTCGACCGCCTGTTTCGCGGCGCTGTCGAGCATTTCCGCGTTCGGAATTGAAGAGATTGACGTGTAAAGCTCCGCTTTTTTCGCGGGCGTCAGCGATTTTCTGTAAGCGTTGAATTTTTCGGCTTTTTCGGAATCCGGCATGGTGTCGTCGTCGCCGTTCTCAAAAGGCAGACCCGTTAAAACATCGGTGCCGGTCGAGGCAAGCTGGTCGGTAACCACCTGTTTGGAGGCTGTCCGATCGATTATGTAATCGGCGAGGGCGGCGGTGTAGCCTATCCCGCCCGAGAGCATCGAGGCGACGGCGTCTTTGTTGGGGCGGATGACTCCCGCGATTTTAATTTCGGTCGATGTTTCGTCGTTGTCGTACAGATAGGAAACGCCGGTATCGGTAAGCCGCAAATCGACATAAACCCCGTTTTTCTGCTTCTGATAGCAGTCCGCCGGGAGTATCAGTTTAAGCTTTAACGCGCATATATCGGCGTAGCTCCAGCCCGTTTCTTTCCGTTTGCCGTCGGTTTCGCTCTCCGAACGGTCTCCGTCGCCGGCGGCGGAGGAGGCGGCGGAGGAAGAGGAGGAGGAGACCGCCGCGCTTGAGGTTTCGCCCGTATCCGCCGCGTCGCCGTTTTCCCTGTGCGCTTCGAGATTCGCCGCTTCGCGCATTTCGTCTTCGGTTCTCAACCCCAGAGCGTACAGAACAAGGTCGCTGATTTCGTTATGCTCGTCGACGACGAGAACAACCTCGTTGAATTTATCCGGCCATTTGCCGTAAAGCAGGTCGTACTGCTGTTTCAGCACGGAATTTATTCCGGTGCCGTCGCTGCCCGGCAGCAGTTCCTCCCACACCGAAAATCCGGTTCCGCCGCCGAATGTATCGCGCAGTTCCGAAATTCCGCCGCCGCTGCCGTCGCCCATCATAAGGTTCATCATCAACTCGTTTGTGTCGCTTTTTACGATTTTTCCGTCGGTATCTTCGGTGTAAACGGCGGGGTTTATATTATAGCCGTACTGCACGGCGCTCGTGTACCGCTTCAATCCGACGTCGCTTTTCAGGAATTTTTGGAAATCCGTAAGATTGTTCCGGTTTGTTTCGGCGTTGGCGAGCGACGCGGTTAAATCTTCTATAATCGGGTTCTCGTACACCTTGTCGAGAGGGTGATCCCCCGCGCCGTTCTCCTCGGCGAAGGTCGTCATAAGCGACGCCATATCGACCGTTTCGGCCTGCAGCGTTATGGGGTAGCTCGCGAGGGTGTCCTGCTGAACGCGGTCGATATACGCCTGAACCCCGGCGGATACCGACAGGATAAGCGCGATGCCTATAATGCCTATCGAACCGGCGAAACTTACCATGAATGTGCGCGTTTTTTTCGTAAGCAGGTTCTTAAACGAAAGCGACAGCGCCGTAAGAAACGACATCGACGGGTATTTCCTGCGGGGTTCCGGGGGCTTTTCCTCCGCCTCGTTATCGGCGGTGTAGGGATTGGAATCCGACTGCACCTCTCCGTCGAGCAGACGGATAATCCTCGTTGCGTAGGTTTCGGCGAGGTCGGGATTGTGCGTTACCATAATAACAAGGCGATCGGAGGCGATATCTTTAAGAATATCCATAACCTGCACGCTCGTCGCCGAATCGAGCGCTCCGGTCGGCTCGTCGGCGAGCAGTATTTCCGGGTCGTTTACAAGGGCGCGGGCTATGGCGACGCGTTGCATCTGCCCGCCCGAAAGCTGATTGGGCTTTTTGCGTATCTGCTCTTTCAGCCCTACCTTTTCAAGCGCCTCCTCGGCGCGCTTTTTCCTTTCCGCTTTCGACACTCCCGAAATCGTAAGCGCCAGCTCAACGTTCGAGAGCACCGACTGATGAGGGATAAGATTGTAGTTCTGGAACACAAACCCGATTCTGTGGTTGCGGTATGTGTCCCAGTCGCGGTCGCCGAACAGTTCGGTGGATTTCCCGTCTACGGACATATTGCCGCTCGTGTAATGGTCGAGGCCGCCTATGATATTCAGCAGCGTTGTTTTGCCGCATCCCGACGGGCCGAGCACGGCGACGAACTCGTTGTCGCGGAAAGCGAGGTTCACTCCCCGAAGCGCCTGTACTGCGCCGCCTCCCGCGTCGTAATCTTTAACTATATTTTTCAAAACAAGCATTCCGTTCATACCTCTTTCCCGATTTTCGTATTTTACCACACCGCGCCGTGTATTGTGTTAATAATTCTTTAATTTTCGAGAAAAAATTGCGCCGCCCGTTGTCCGCAGGGGTACGGAAACATGTACCTTGCAATGGAGAACATATCTGTTTATAATATAATAAACAGATTTTGCATGAAGCCGAAAACGCGACCGCGCGGAAATTTACGAAAGAGGGATTTGAATGATTGTCAGCACCTTGAATGTAAACGGATGGGGATTAAGAGACCTCGATGACATGAGCGACTTGCGATCTCGAGTTAAAAATTCGATAAAAAATTCGGAAGGTTTCTATCCCGATGTGTTTGTACTGACGGAGGTCAACGAGAGACAGAGTGAAATCTTGAAATTTGAGGATTACTGTATGGCTTTCAGCGAGGCTTTCGACGAATTATGCCCCGACATCAAAGACGAACGAAAAAAGCATTATCGGGTTGGAATCGGCGTGAAAAAAGATTTTGCAGACATTACTGATGAAGACAAAAGCGAAAGTACCGGCGATATAGATCTGCTACGCGTCCGATGTGCGGAAAAGTGGACGGGAAAAAAATTCACTGTTATCGGATGCCGATTTACGGTAGGAGCAGGCAATGAGGAGGATTATAATCAGAGGGGTACAGCTTTTGATAAAATTTTGGTGCCTTTGATCGAAAAAACGAAACTCGATTATTCGGACGATCCCTGTATTATTGCCGGCGATTTTAATAATGCGAAGGATCGCGGCGATTTGAATCAGCCGTTTAACGCTAAAAATTATAGTGGATATTCTCAGGTTAATTACAATCTTCATTTGATTAAGGATCGGCTTGAAAAACTCGGCTTTGAAATGGCCGACATCAACGATGGGGAGGGAATAGTAACCTTAAAAAAGTGGAAAACATGTGATGATCATATATTTTTCTACGGGGTGAAAAAGGAAGACTGCGAAAGTGTTTCTACAGACGACCATTTTTTCGATCATCTTGCCATATGCGCAGAACTTTCTTTATAAGGAGATTTAGCTATGAAAAACAAAAACGCAACATGCAGTAAACTGGCGAAAAATCCCGACCTTATTAAAAGAAAATACATTCAGAATCAGGATCCCGATTCGGAGGTTGTATGGGAAGCCGACATCTTCAAGATCTGCCAGGCGATGGATGCTTACGAGGGAACAGAGGAGGAATTGTTATCCGAAATACACCGTTCCAAACCCGATCTCGTCGCGTTTA
>CAZRRV010000003.1:0-4929 GCA_964602735.1 uncultured Eubacteriales bacterium | reverse complement strand
GAGGAGGAATTGTTATCCGAAATACACCGTTCCAAACCCGATCTCGTCGCGTTTATGAAGTTTATCAGGGGAGAAATCGAACGCCCTAAAGCGAGAGGTTTCGGCAAACCGGAAACCGCTTTGTGCTTTTTCCGCGATCTTGGGAAAGCGTTGTGCGGAAACGAAGAAGCGTTCTTGCGAAACGCCGGAGTTCCCTCTGTCGAATTCGCCGTTTTTGACGACGGGTTGCGCGATAAGAGGTACAAAAAAAATTTGGTGGGCTCGGTGAGTGATGATTTGACTGTTATATGTTCAATGCTTGCCCACAGAGGTTACGCAAACCGGTCCGGGTCGGAGACACTGGAACTGCAGTATGCCTTACTGCTCGAAAAAATCCGTGATGGAATTCGGCGTTACTGCGACAGCGAAAAACTGCGCAGAGAACTTTACCGGTTGCTTGATGAAACAAATTTCATGCTTTTCTCATGCGATTTTCCGAATGTGTGCGACCGCTGGCTCGATTACAATCCCGAATTGAAATTTTACGATTGCGTTTTCCAAATTCACCGCGAATGCCCCGTGGAGTACAAGCGTATTGCCTCCGGGATCTATGGCCTCCGCTTGCGGTTTAGATTTGTCCCTTCCGAGGAGGATTTCGAGCGGGAGATAGAGTATCTTCACAGATGTGCGAAAGATTCGTTAGACACCGGTAAAACCGAACAGGACTATTACAGCGATGCGGTTATCGGGGCGCTTGACGCGATATTCCGCGAAATAACCGGCTCCGTAAAAGCCGCGAAGTGAAAGGCGGCGCGGGGTACGGATAACCGTACTGTACGCGGAATAAGAATTGTGCTATAACATACTTCGGCAGAAAAATATTTTCCCCGCGGGGGCGATTTTGAAAGGAGTATGTTATGGCTGAAAAAATTGAGGACGGGATGATCCGCGCGGTGTACATCGGTGTCGACGGCAGTTACGGCATGGCGTTTATCGCGAAGGGGGCGGACGCGATTATAAATTTGGTCTGCGTCCCTCGCGGCTGTGAAGACGAGTTTGAGTATGTGGAACTTTTCGCTCCGGATGACGGATATTGCGGTTACTGCGACGGGTTCGGCAAAATAAAAGGTCTGCCGGTGAACCCTCTCGCCACAGTGCTTTACAGGTCGCGGTGCGGAACAGGCGATACGATTAACGGGCCGCTGCTGATAGTCGGCAACGACGAGGGGGAAGAAACGGGTCTGGATGAGGAGACGGCGGTACAGCTTATATGCGAACTCAACGGTATGGCGGAACGGATGTCGGAAAGCGGCGAGTAAAGTCCCGGCGGCGGGAGTACGGTAACCCGACAAAGCGTAATTTTTCGCCCGCGTGTTTCGTACACGCGGGCGTATGCTTTTTTAGCTATTCCCGGGAATACACAGGTATTCGCCGGTTTTTGCGCTTATGGCAAAATGCCGGATAAAAATAAAATATTTGCCATAACGGTCTGAAGTTTGTATAATATAAGCGGAAGAGCAATTCGCGGGCGGCTTTCGTGCGGAGAACAATCCGCGCCGGAGGTATGTTCGTGTTATTGCAAAACGGGAACGGCGGGAGGTTTTACGGTGAGGAGAATATCGGTGCTTTGTCTCGCCGTCGCGGCCGCGCTTGCTTTCTCCGCCTGCGGGCGGGGGAACGGAGCCGGGAAAACCGGCGTGCCGTCGCCCGGCGCGGATTCGGGCGGAGACAGCGCAGGCGCGGCGGTTTCGGATTCGCCGTCCGTAGCGGAGGAGAACGGAAAAATGAAAATCAGCGTAACTGACGGGAGTCATACCGTTGTATTCGAACTGAACGGCAGCGCGGCGGCGAAGTCGCTTTACAATCAACTGCCGCTGACGGTTGATGTCGAAAACTATTCCGACAATGAGAAGATTTTTTATCCCGGTGAACTCGACACCTCCGGCGCCGTAAACGCCGACGCGAAGAAAGGTACGCTCGCTTATTTTTCGCCATGGGGCGATGTGGTAATGTATTACGGGGATTTCGGCTCGTACTCCGGGCTGTATGAACTCGGACAGGCGGTATCCGGCGCCGATGAAATAGAACATCTTTCCGGGAAAATAAGCATTACCGCCGCCGGATAACCGGCGCGGGGGAAAGAAGGCGACGGAGCCGGAATGATGAACCGTATCAGGTATTTTGAAGCCGTGGTTCGCCTCGGCAGTTTCAGCGGGGCGGCGGAGGAGTGCTACATATCGCAGTCGGCTGTTTCCCAGCAGATACGGGCGCTGGAACGGGATCTCGGTGTTACCCTGCTGAACCGGGGGAACAGCCGGCGGGTTTCCCTAACCCCCGCCGGGGAATATTTCTACCGGCGGAGCATTCCGCTTATGGAGGAATTTGAACGGCTGCGGGAGGAAACCCGGCGGATAGCGGCCGGCGGCTCTAACGCATTGCGGGTCGGCTTTCCCAGGGGCTACGGAGGGGAGGAGTTCCGGCTTGCCGTGGCGGATTTTGCCGCGAAATATCCCGATATTCCCGTAAATGTAACGGGCGGGAGCCATGAAGAACTGTATGAACGGCTGCGCTCGGGGCGGGTCGATTTGATTTTAAGCGACCAGCGCCGGGCGTTTTCCGACGAATATGTAAATTCCGTTTTATCGGTTATCGAATGCCATATCGAAATTTCAGCCGGCAGCCCCGTCGCCGGTTCGGGCTTTGCGGATGTAACCGATTTGCGCCGAACGCCGTGTATTCTTGTGGCGTCTGCGGAACAGCGTGACAACGAGCGGGCGTATTACCGCGAAATTTACGGGATCGAAGGGGAGTTCTTGTTCGCCGAAAATCTCGACGAGGCGCGGCTTATGGCTGTCGGGGGCAGGGGGTACCTGCCGGTTGAAGGCGGCACTCCGCCCCCGCAGTTCGCCTGCACTCTTGTATGCCTTCCCCTCCGTCGGAACGGGAAGCCGGTTCGTCGCAGCTACTGCGCTTTCCGCAAAGCGGATAACGGGGGTTATTATACGGCGGAATTTGAAAAGATCCTCGCGGCGCGGTTCGCGGGTAAATAAGGCGCGGTCTGCCATAAGCGCTTGCTTATGGTAAGACTTCGAAATCCGAATTGCTTTTTTCTCTTTGCCGGGTACAATATAAAAAAGGCGGGGGCGAACCGCGAAGGCGCGGTATCGTGTTCGTCGCGAATATTACGGCAGGGGAGAGATATTGTTGTGGAAAAAGATGTTATGCTGGTAATCGGAGCGGGTCAGATCAGTACCGCCATCGCCCGGCGCCTCGGATACGGGATGAAGATCCTTCTCGGCGACAAAAAGAAAGAGAACGCCGAGGGGGTCGCGCGGATGATGAACGACGCGGGATTCGATGTTCTGCCGGTGGAGACGGATTTATCGAACAGGGAATCGATTCTGGCGCTGATTGACGAGGGACTCGGCTACGGCGAAATCAAAATGCTCGTAAACGGCGCGGGGGTATCGCCGAGCCAGGCGCCGATCGAGGCGATTTTGAAAGTCGATCTCTACGGCACCGCGGTGCTGCTTGAGGAAGTCGGGAAGGTTATAGCGAAAGGCGGCGCCGGCGTAACGGTTTCCAGCCAGAGCGGGTGGCGCATGCCGGCTCTTACCGCGCGGGAGGACGAACTTCTTGCGACCACCCCCGCCGGTGAACTTCTGAATCTTGAAATGCTCCGCCCGGAAAATATCCGCGATACTCTCCATGCCTATCAGCTCGCGAAGCGGTGCAACGAAAAGAGAGTCATGGCGGAGGCGGTTAAATGGGGAGAGCGCGGCGCGAGGCTGAACGCGGTAGCTCCGGGAATAATCGTAACGCCGCTCGCCGTCGACGAATTCAACGGTCCGCGCGGCGATTTTTACAAAAATATGTTTGGGAAATGTCCCGCCGGGCGGCCGGGGACGGCTGACGAGGTGGCGAACGCGGCGGAACTTCTGATGTCTCCCGCCGGCGCTTTCATTACGGGTTCCACAATCCTTATCGACGGCGGAGCGACCGCGAGCTATTTCTACGGGCCGCTCAGACCGGAATCGTAATTATATCTGGAGGTGTTGAGAATGAAAAAGATTCTTATGTTAAAACGGCTCTCGGCTGTTTCACTGTCGGTTGTCGCGGCGCTGTCTCTGGCGGCGTGCGGGGGAGAAACGGTTGCGGGCGGCGGCAAATCCTCCGCGGCATCCCGGCAGTCGGGCGGCTCGGAACCCGAAACGGCTGAGAACGGCGGCGGAAATACGCCGTCCGGCGGTCGCGCGCTCGTCGCTTATTTTTCCCATACGGGAGAAAATTACGGCGTTGGCGTGATAGAGAAAGGCAATACGCGTATCGTGGCGGAGATGATAGCCGAAAAAACCGGCGCGGATATGTTTGAAATCAAAACCGTGAACCCGTACCCCGAGGGTTACGACGAATGTACCGATGTCGCGAAAAAAGAGCAGAACGCGAACGCCCGCCCGGAAATCGTCGATCCGCCGGAGAATCTCGACGGGTACGACACGCTGTTTATCGGATATCCGATATGGTGGGGCGATTTGCCGATGGCGGTTTATACATTCCTTGAAAAATACGGGTTTTCCGGCAAAACCGTCATTCCCTTCTGCACACACGAAGGCAGCGGTCTTTCCGGCACTCGGAGTGCCGTGGAAAAAGCCTGCCCCGGCGCCGCGGTTAAGGAGGGTCTCGCTATTCGCGGCGGCGTTGCGCAGAACAGCCCCGAAGAGGCGGAAGCCGATGTTACCGAGTGGCTGTCGAAACTCGGAATCGCCCCTTCCTCCGGCGCGTAAAATCGGTTCCCGGTCGCGCCGCCCGATTAAACGCCCGGCAAAAACGGAACGCCCGGCGTCAAAAACCGTAATTTTTGAAAACCGCTTGCAAATCGCAGCCGAATATGGTATTCTTTCATCAATTTGAGAGCGAAACGGGTTTCGCAGAGTTAGGTACTCAGCGAAA
>CAZRRV010000002.1:62994-90393 GCA_964602735.1 uncultured Eubacteriales bacterium | reverse complement strand
ATATGTCATACATTATTATCTCGCTGCGCATAATACTGCTCGCCGTATCGATGTACGGCTACATACGCTTTCTCTGCGGGAAGATCCGCCCCGAGTTTGCGCCCGCTGTGCTTTTTGCCGGGGTGGGCAGCGTTATTTTCCTTTCCGGAATCCTCAACATTATGAAAGAAACGGCGGTTGTTATCGTCCTCGGAGGGCTTGCCCTCACGGTGCGCTCAATCGTTAAAAAAGAAACGCCGCGCCCTCTTATCTGCCCCGCATTTTTCTTTTATATAGCGGCGGGAGGGCTGTTTTTTATTCTGCTTTACGACGTAAAGTTTAACAATTACGACAGTTTCAGTCATTGGGGCGTAGTGCTTAAATCCATGCTTCAAAAGAACCGTTTCCCGAATTTTGAAGACACATACATTACTTTTCAATCGTACCCCACGGGGAGCGCGTCCGCGGTGTGGTTCTTCGAGAAAATCGCGGGGCTGCGCTCGGAGTGGAGCCAGTGCTGGGTGCATACGATGATCCAGGTCGGGATGCTGATATCTCTGTTCGCGTTCGCCAAAGGTGTTCTCGGAAATATAACAGCCGCATGCGTATCACTCATCCTTTTTACCTCAATCGCCAACGCACAAACTGCGCTGAACGGCCTGCTGGTCGACAATCTCCTCGCCGTAGCCGGCCTTGCCGCGACGCTTATCGCCATGTATTACCGGGGGGGGTATTGGAAAAGTTGTGGATTTTCCCGTTCTTTTCGGTGTTCCTTACAGCCGTAAAGAACAGCGGAATATTTTTTGTACTGCCGCTTTTGTTCCTGATCTGGCTCTTTACCGAGGGGCGGAGGAATCACTGGAAAGCCCTGGCGTTGCAGTGCGCGTTCCCCGCCGGGGCGCTTATGCTCTGGCAGGCGCATGTAAAACTTGTGTTCCAGAACGGGATGAACGCCCGGCACTCGCTCTCATTGCACCAAATGACGGGAATTTTTTTGTCGAAAGATACTGCCACTATAAAAGAAATTACCGTAACATTTCTTAAAACCGTATTCTCCTACCGCAATCCCGCGCTTTATTTTTTCATTTTCGCAATCATATTCACCGTGATTTTTCGGAAGAAAAAGCCCGCCGGGAAACGTTTCCCGCGACCGATTTTTTTCCTGCTCGCGGTCTATGCAACATATCAGGCGGGTATGCTGGGAATGTACCTTTTTTCGATGCCTACGCCGGAGGCGATCCTTCTGCAATGCTACGATCGCTACCATTTAACGGCGCTTACCTACCTTTGCGGGGTACAGGCGGCGGGTGTACTTCCGTATATCGTACAAAAAGCTCCCGGGAGAGTCGCCGCGGCGAGGATAAAAAGCATTTTAATTGCGCTGCTCGCGGCACTTTCGGTTCATTGCGGCCTCCTCCCCGATTACCGCGCATTTTACCGCCGGCCGGCTCAGTCCGACTACGCGGAGCGCGCGGGTTTCGACGCTTTTGTAACCGAAGGTGTACCCTCGGGTTGCACCTATCTTGTAGTCACCGATGCCAACGGATATTTCTATGATTTTCTTACAAAATACTTCTTTTTTGCGAAACGGGACAGGGTTCTGGGGGAATATACCGCGCCGCCCACAGACGCTGAGAAACAGGCCGTAATACTTGAATGCTGGCGGGATTACGACTACATACTGCTCGTGCGACTGAACGACGGGATGCGCGAATGGTTCCGGGAGGTCTTCGGCACGGCGGATTCGGCGATCCGGGTTAGCGACGCGGCCCCGCCTCCGGGTTCCCCCGCCGCCGCGGAATGATTCGGACAGAAAAATTTGAGAGGGCGATTGATTTGGAAAAAATACTGGTTTTGGATTTCGGCGGACAGTATAACCGGCTTATAGCCAGGCGCGTGCGCGAGGCGAATGTGTATTCCGAAATTCTGCCGTTCACAACGCCTCTCGATAAAATAAAAAGCGGCGGTTACAGCGGTATAATTTTAACCGGCGGCCCCAAAAGCGTTTACGGCGAAAACGCTCCGCTTTACGACGGCGAATTATTCAGCTTAGGGGTCCCCGTGCTCGGAATATGCTACGGCGCCCAACTTATGACATTTTTGCTCGGCGGCCGCGTCACCGCCGGCAACAGCGAATACGGAAAAGTGGGACTGACGGTAACCGCCGAAAGCCGTCTGTTTGAAAGCGTCCCCAAAGAAAGCGTATGCTGGATGAGCCATACGGATTTTATCGAAAGAGTACCCGAAGGCTTTTCCGTTACCGCCGAAACCGCCGGATGCCCCGTCGCCGCCATGGAAAACGGAGCGAAGAAACTGTATGCGGTTCAATTTCACCCCGAAGTTATGCATACCGAGTACGGAACCGCGATAATCGAAAACTTTGTACTTCGTATATGCGGGTGCGCCGGCGAATGGACAATGTCGTCGTTTACGGATTCCGCCGTTGCCCGGCTTAAAGCAAAAATCGGTGATAAAAAAGTCCTCTGCGCGCTGTCGGGTGGAGTGGATTCCGCCGTGGCCGCGCTGCTGACGCACAGAGCGGTCGGAGACAACCTCACCTGCATATTCGTCGATCACGGGCTGCTCCGTAAAAACGAGCGCCGGCAGGTGGAGGAACTGTTCCGCGGCAGATACGATATCCGGCTTGTGACGGTTGACGCGTCGCGGAGGTTTATGAGCCGTCTGTCGGGAGTGACCGATCCCGAACAAAAGCGGAAAATAATCGGCGAGGAGTTTATCCGCGTTTTCGAATCGGAAGCCGAAAAACTCGGTAAAGTGCACTATCTTATTCAGGGGACTATCTACCCCGATGTGATTGAAAGCGGAACGGGCGACGCGGCTTTGATAAAAAGCCACCACAATGTCGGCGGTCTGCCGAGCAACATCGGGTTCGACGGTATAATCGAGCCGTTGCGCGAACTGTTCAAGGACGAGGTTCGCAAAGTGGGGCTTGAACTCGGGATGCCTCCCGATATGGTTTACCGCCAGCCTTTTCCGGGCCCCGGACTTGCCGTGCGCATTATCGGCGAGGTAACCGAGCGGAAACTTGAAATTTTACGGGACGCGGATTTTATTTTCCGCGATGAAATCGCGAAAGCCGGTATCGACCGCGATATAAGCCAGTTTTTCGCCGTGCTGACCGATATGCGGAGCGTGGGAGTAATGGGAGACGGGCGGACCTACGATTATACCGTTGCGCTCCGCGCCGTCACTACCGATGATTTTATGACGGCGGGATGGGCGCGGATTCCCTTCGATGTGCTTGATACCGTTTCGCGGCGGATAGTAAACGAGGTGCCCGGCGTTAACCGGGTTGTGTACGATATTACCTCCAAACCCCCCGCCACAATCGAGTGGGAATAATTCGCAAAGTCCGAAAACACGCATAAATACCGGGCTTTTGATTGCCAAACCGCCGGCTCGCCGTCAAACCGGCGGCAATCCGAACCGCATATATCACAGGCGCCGGAGCGCGAAGGGGAGACGGCGGGTAAATAATATCCGCAGCGAGGCGGCGGAAATCGCCAACGGTAAATAAATTTATACCCTATACGGGCAGGGGGCGCGTCCCGGATTTGGCGGATGCGCTTTTTTATTTTTCCGATTGCAGGTCATTCAGTACCTGCCGGATATCCCTGTTTATGCAAACGGCCTGCGGTTCTATCTCTTTCGGGCAGACCGCTTCGCCGATATTGACACAGGCGTATGTTGCCGTCGGGTTTCCCGCCGTCATCCGCCAAAACGGGTACTTGATGATGCCCGGCGTGTTATAGCCGACCCCCAGCTCCAAAAGCAGGACACGCCCTCCCCGTCTTGTCCGAAGGAAAGTTTCGTACCGCTCCGCCGCATGATGCCACCCCTCGTCCTCCGCAAACCTGTCGTCGGCGCGGAGATTCATCGCCATCGGCGCGTCGCAACGGGGACAACGGGGGATAAGCTCGGAGGGGATTTTCATCTCCGACTGCCGGTTCAGCATTTCCTTTACCGCTTCTTCGTTGTCGTAGGTCCTGTTATGGCAGGGAACGGAGCATTGCCAAAGTCCGTAATCCCCCTGCGTATAAAAAAGCCGTTTTTTATCAAAACCCGCTTTTTGGAAACAATGGTCTACGTTTGTCGTGATCACAAAGTAGTCTTTCCCCCGGATCAGGGCGAGGAGTTCGTCGTAGACGGGATTCGGCGCGTCGGTATAACGGTTGATGCAGATGTACCGGCTCCAGTACGCCCAAAATTCCTCCGGCGAAGAAAACGGATAAAAACCGCCGGAATACATATCGTGAAAACCGTATTTTGCCGCGAAATCGGAGAAATACCGGTCGAAGCGCTCCCCGGTGTAGGTAAATCCCGCCGATGCGGAGAGTCCCGCTCCCGCGCCCACGATGACGGCGTCGGCGGCTGTAAGCGCCTCTTTCAGCCGCCGGATATTATCCGAGTAATTCCCGGTAGATTTGATAATCGGCATCTTTGAACACATTGAAAATCACCTCGGTTTCCCCTCTGTATTCCCGTACGGTTTTGACGGCAATTTCCGCCGCGAGCCGGTTCGGGAACCGAAATTCTCCCGTGGAGATACAGCAAAACGCGACGCTTTTGATTTTGTTTTTCTCCGCCAGCGCAAGACAGGCGCGGTAACAGGAGGCAAGCTGTCCCCGTTCGCGATCCGTCACTTTCCCGGAAACAATCGGCCCGACCGTGTGCAGTATGAAATCGCAGGGCAGATTGTAGGCGGGCGTGATTTTCGCTCCTCCGGTTTCCTCCCCGTGCCCCTGCGCTTCAATCAGCCTTTGGCAATCCAGCCGCAGTTGAACCCCCGCAAACGTATGAACGGCGTTGTCGATACACCCGTGGCAGGGAACATAGCAGCCGGTCAGACCGCTGTTGGCGGCGTTGACGATCGCGCCGCATTTCAGAGTAATGATGTCGCCCTGCCGGAGATAAATCCCCGGTTCTTCCGGCGTCAAGTCGGCAAAATCGGTGATTTTTTTCGCGGCAATTTCGCCCCTCAGATATTCGTCCTGCACCGTCAGAAAATCCTGCCCGATCGGGCGCGGCGGGCGAACGTTTACGAGGGAGCGGAGGAGTTTCTTCTGTGCCGCCGCGTCGGAGGGTACGGGAATGTTCCCGTACCGGCGCGACTCGCCCAGCAGATATTTTATCAGGAAAATTCTGCGCTCTTTCTGTGTCATTTTACCCCCTCTTTTCCGCCGCATCCGCATGGCAAACCTTACGGTTGCCGCAGTGCAGGCAATGGGTTTGTTCGATGTGATACGCCCTGCCGGGGATAATGCATTTTTGCGGACGGTTTTGCAGGCACTTTCCGCAGCCGATAAGGCTGTCGTAAATAAAATATCCGTTCGGCGACACATTCCCGTTGCCGATCACATAGGTCTCACGGAAACCGGGATTGACCCCGGGGTTGAAACACTCGATTTGGGCGGCGAGATTGGAAAACGCCATTGTCATATCCCCTTTTCGAAGAATTCAAAAGGCCGTTTGCGCCCTCTGTATTTATTATTTTACCGTCCCTCCGGGAGCGGTACAAGTACGCACTTTTTTGTAACCCGTTTGTACCGGCGCGGGTTTTCCGGCAAAAAAATTTTCTACCTTTTTGCAACCTCCGAATCGGCTGTTGACTTGCCGTGGATGCTACAATATAATAATAATGCAACATTCGATTGTGATGTAATGGAGGTGCTTACGGATGAAAACAAAGGCGGAACTGCTCCCCGAATGTCCTGTCGCGACAACCGTACGGGTAATCGGGAACAAATGGAAGTTGCTCATTATACGCAATCTGCTTGAACGTCCCTGGCGTTTTAACGAACTGCAAAAAAATCTGGACGGGATCAGTCAAAAGGTACTGACCGACAGCCTTCGCTCAATGGAGGCAGACGGCATCATTACCCGTACCGTTTACCCGGAAGTCCCTCCGAGAGTAGAATATGCGCTGTCTGAACTCGGCAACAGCCTCCGTCCCATATTGAACGCAATGAAGGAGTGGGGAGAAGAGTATAAACAATACTGTAAATCGGCGCTTTGACAATGAAGAATACGAAGCTGTCACGAACGTTCCCGTAAATACCGCGGTAGAGCGCAGGCTCTTTTCGGCTAACGAAAACCCGGACATACGGTCAATTTAATCATGGACAACGCCGCCGAAAATGCAGACGAGGATTTACAGGAAAAATATCAAGCAGTTCATTACGGAGCCGTTTTCTGCGGCTCCGTTCGATTATGATAAACGGTTTAATGAGGGCAGACCGGCCGTAAGATGTTTCCGCCGCCCGCATTGCAAATACAATATACGCCGCCGCCCGACTTTCGGGAACATATCATCCGGGATTACGGTTCAAGAATGAAACCGCATGAGAGGATCAAAACCGTTGATCGTATTCGGCTCCGCGGCAATTCGTATCCCGTATATACGAATACGGAAAAGAAAAACGGCTTGCTAAAATATACGGCCGTATTTAGCGAATCAGGCGGAATATCGGAGCCGTTTGCCGGGGTACAAGGCCATAAACAAGGTGCTTTTCACCATTCAAAAAATGTTTACAAAGATAACAAACAAAGGTAAAAAAGCCGGGTTATAATATAGAAAATCAAAGACGGGCCGCAAGGCTTAAAAAGGGGTTGCTTAAATATGTATGGAAACGATAACCGCTATCCTTTCGAGCCGGAATTCGACGATATGAACACCCCGCCGGAATCCGAGCACAGTTATACACCCGGTTATTACGACGGGGGATTGCCCGACAACGGTGCCCCGCCGAAAAAACCGAAGAAGAAAAGGAGCAAGATGCCCCTCGCCGTAATATGCACGGCGCTGTGTACGGCAATTATCACCTCCGCATGCTGTCTCGGGTTGTATGCGCGTTACGACAAAAAGAGCAATGCCTCCGCGGGTTCGGGTTCCGGCGGTTCGGGTTCGACGGTAACGGCCAAACAGGTAACAATTACCGGGGAAACGGATTCCCTTGTGGAAGCGGTATACGAAAAATGCGGCGACAGCGTGGTCGGGATAAGCACATCGGCGGCGGCGCAAAGCTTTTTCGGAGGAAATACCGAATCGGAACTCGGAGAAGGTTCGGGCGTTATCTATTCGAAA
Organism: uncultured Eubacteriales bacterium; assembly: GCA_964602735.1. GTDB lineage: Bacteria > Bacillota > Clostridia > Oscillospirales > Acutalibacteraceae > CAZRRV01. Next base: position 83,309 of record CAZRRV010000002.1, on the reverse strand, counting down.
GACGGATACATAATAACCAACTACCATGTAATTTCAACCGCGCTTGAATATCAGAAATATACTATCAACGTCTACTTCCCGCAGGATCCCGACGCGGCGGTTCCCGCCTCGGTGGTGGGCTACAATGTGTCGGGCGACCTCGCGGTGCTTAAGGTCGACAAAACCGGTCTGCCGGCGATGGAAATAGGCAAGTCGAAAGATGTTAAAATCGGGCAGTATGTGGTTGCCATAGGATGCCCGGGTGGCATAGAATTCATGGGTTCGGTAAGCTACGGTATTATAAGCGGGCTTAACCGGGAAATCAGCGTCGATAAAGGTACAACCATGACGCTTATTCAAACCGACGCCGCGATTAACCCCGGAAATTCCGGCGGCGCGCTGCTCAACTCGAAAGGACAGCTCATCGGCGTTAACAGCGTTAAATTCGTCGACGAAAGTTTCGAGGGTATGGGCTTTGCGATTCCGGCCGATACCGTCGTGGAAATTTGCGATAAAATTATAGCTCGTCAAAACGAACCGTCGCCTTACATCGGGATCAGCATCGCCGAAAGGTACGATGAAAACACCCTGGCGTTTCTGGGCTATCCCGCCGGAGCCGTTGTGTCGAGCGTCGACTCCGACAGCCCAGCCGCCGAAAGCGGTTTGAGACGCGGCGATATTATCACCCGGTTCGCCGACAAAGAGGTAACGGGTGCCACTTCCCTTACCAATATACTTAACGACCTGTCTCCCAAACAGACCGTTAAACTCCGCTATTATCGCGGGGGGCGCTATTACGACGCAAATATTACCATCGGCGCGAACAACGCCCGCAACTGACCCCGCGAATTTGCCCGTCCCCGATTCGCCGACGCGCGCTTAACCCGCGTACAATATTTTACCCCGCCGTAAACCCTGCGGCGGGGTTTCATTTTGCCGGCGGCCGTTTGTCCCGCGGGCGGCTCCGACGGTTTGAACGGCAAATCATCCGTTAAAAGAAAGTCATCTGGTTTGAATCGGGCAGACCGTCAAGCACCCCCATTTTATTCAGCGCGTCGATAACCGTTTTGTTTACGCCCGATTCCGCCTGAAATTCGGCTTTGGAAAGAAAGTTCCCGCGCTGTGCGGTCTCGTACAGCGAAACGGCGGCTTTCCCCCCGATACCGTCAAGCGCCGAAAAAGGCGGCCGCATTTTCCCGTCTTCGACAAGATATTTCGTAGCGTGAGATTTTTTCAAATCAACGGGAAGCACCGCAATGCCTCTGCAGAAAATCTCGTTGAAAATCTGCATCGCCTCCCCGGTTCTTTTCTCGTTCGCCGACGCGTCGCGCCCTTTTTCCGTTATTTCGTGCATACGGCGCCGCACGGCCTCCGTACCTTTCAATACCGTCGCCAGCTCGACCCCGTCGCCGCGCACGGTGAAATACGCGCAGTAAAATTCCACCGGGCGGTGCACCTTGTACCAGGCGAGACGCAGAGATGAAATCATATAGGCGGCGGCGTGCGCCTTGGGAAACATATATTTTATTTTGAAACACGAATCGATGTACCACTGCGGAACATTGTTCCGTCGCATCAAATCCGTCTGTTCATCGGTAAGGAGCTGTTTCGCCTTGCCCTTGCGGACTATCTCCATAATCTTAAACGCGTCTTTTTTCGGAACCCCTTTATGGATAAGATAGGTCATAATATCGTCTCGCGTTCCGATAACATCGGAAATCGTACATGTGCCCGAACGGATTAAATCCTGCGCGTTGCCCACCCAGACATTGGTACCGTGCGAAAGTCCCGCCACCTGCATCAGATCGGAAAATTTTTTGGGTTTTGTTTCAATCAGCATATCCCGTACAAATCTGGTGCCGAGTTCCGGCAGAGCGAAAGTGCCCGTTTGGGATTCGATGTCGTCGGGGTTCACTCCGAGCGCCTCGGTCGATGTAAACAAACTCATCACGGCCGGATCGCTCATTGATACGGATGTTACGGGAATGCCGGTGTATTCTTCGAGATATTTGTAAATGGTGGGGACATCATGGCCGAGTTCGTCTAATTTCAGAATATTGTCATGAATTGAGCGAAAGTCGAAATGGGTGGTAACCATATCGGAATCGATCTTGTTGGCGGGATGCTGCACGGGGCAGAAATCGTAAATTTCCATATCCGCCGGCAATACAATCATTCCGCCGGGGTGCTGACCGGTTGTGCTTTTTACCCCGCTGTCGCTGATTTTCTTCGCCAGCCGGTCTTCCTCGGCGCGGCCGAGGGCAAGCCCGTGCTCCTCCTCGTAATGCTTAACAAACCCGTAAGCGGTCTGCTCGGCTATGGTAAGTATGGTCCCCGCTTTGAAAACGTTCTGCGATCCGAATAAATCCTCGGTTAGTTTATGAATAAACGGCTGCACCTCTCCGGAAAAATTCTGGTCGATATCGGGAACCTTGTCGCCGTCGATACCCAAAAAGGTTTCAAAAGGAATGTCGTGCCCGTCGCGGGTCATTTCCGCTCCGCAGTTCGGGCATTTTTTCGGCGGCAAATCGAACCCGGAGCCGACGCTTCCGTCGGTGATAAACTCGCTGTGCCTGCAACCCGGGCACACATAGTGCGGAGCAAGCGGGTTCACTTCGGATATTCCCGCGAGCGTTGCGACAAACGAAGAACCGACGCTGCCCCGGGATCCGACCAAATACCCCCGCCTTTCCGATTCCTCAACCAGTTTCTGAGCCGTAACATACATTACCGAAAATCCGTGCTTTATTATAGCGTTAAGCTCCCGCTCCATACGGTCGCGGACAAGATCCGGCAGCGGATCTCCGTAAAGCTCCGCCGCGCGTCTGCGGGTGATCTCGGTAAGAATATCATCGGAACCTTCGATTTTCGGCGGATAGTTGCCGCTCGGCACCGGCTGAGCGGATCCGTCAATCATATCGGCTATTTTCCGGGTATTGTCAATAACGACTTCTTTCGCCCTGTCGCCCAGATACGCGAAATCGGACAGCATTTCCTCCGTGGTTTTCAAATAAAGCGGCGGTTGCTGGGTTTCCTCGTCCTTAAAGCCCTGCCCGGATTTAAGAATGGTACGCAGGATGGCGTCGTCGGGGTTGAGAAAATGAACATCCCCGGTTGCCACCACCGGCTTGCCGAGTTTATCGCCGAGGGCGAGTATCCGGCGGTTGATATTATTCAAATCCTCCTCGCTCTTAACCTTGCCGCTTCTTATCATAAAAGCGTTGTTTCCGTTGGGCTGGATTTCGAGATAATCGTAAAACCCGGCGATTTCCTCGATTTTTTCATCGGGCAGGTTATCAAACACCGAACGGTATACCTCTCCCTGCTCGCAGGCGCTGCCGATAAGCAGCCCTTCGCGGTAGCGTTCGATTAAACTGCGCGGATAAAGCGGCATGGGGTTGCGCAGTTTTTTCGGATTCTGCGGATTGAAAGTTTTCCCGTAATATTTCAAATGCGCTTCCGAGACAAGTTTGTAAAGGTTTTTCAGACCCGTTTGATTCTTAACGAGAATTATCATATGATAGCGGACGAGCGTTTCTACCGAAACTCCGGATTCCACGGTTTTCCCGCCCTGCCCCGTTACATCGTCGACATAATACGCTTCAACTCCGTAAATTACCTTAAAATCGGGGTCGGTTTCCCTTATTTTGTTAAGCGTGTTCATGGCTTTGGGGTAAGACTGTACCACTCCGTGATCGGTGATCGCCACGGCCTCATGCCCAAATTCGTGCGCCTTGTATATCAAATCCGAAACGGGTATCAGCGCGTCGAGCGCCGACATATTGGTGTGAGCGTGCAGTTCAACCCTTTTCGTCTCGGCGTTGTCTCCCCGTTCGTATCGGTCGAGTACGGCTATCGACTTCGGGCTCAGCGTAAATCTCCGCGTCCACTGATTAAATCCGTAATTGCCCCGGATTAAAAGCGTGTTGCCGACATCGACCGGCGCGAGCTGACCTTCGAGCGACTTCGAGACAACCATTTCCGCGGCAAGCGACCCCGTTTTATCCGTTAAAGCAAATTCTATAATTGTTTTGTCGCCTTTTTTTGTAGGCTTCGACTCCCGCGAAAAAACCTCCCCGCAGACCACGATATCCTCGCCTTCGGCCCGCGGTTCCGAACTTTCCGGCAGGGCGTTGACAACGGTTTTCATGGGTGCCGGGGTGCCGGTGACGGGGTGCCCGTAAATCCACCTCGCGGAATCCAGAAAAACGGACAACCCGTCGGAAGGCGGCGTATGCCGGATCTGTGTCCGAATAACGGGCGCCGCGGGTTTCCCCGTTTTCACGGGAGCGGCTTTCTCCTCAACCGGCGGCAGTTCCATTTCGACGCTTCCGGTTACACCCGAATAGGTAATATTAACCGCGGTTCCGAATCGGCGGTTTAACAGATTGTTAAGTTCGGTTTCGAACCCGGCTGAACGGATAACGTCAAGTCCCCCGAACGCCAGTACAATTTCGAGCGTATCGCCGTCGAAACGGTATTCGGCGCCGTTAAAATAGCCGTTATACCGCGGATCCGTGCTTTTAACCGTGTCGATCAGATCTTCGATAATTTCGGTATTTACCGCAACTCCGCAAAACGAATATTTCAAATTTATATTTTCAAGCCGCAAACTCCCGGCAAGCGCGTTTTCCCATTCGCCGATACGCCCCGCGGAAATATACCGCTTAAATACGGTTTCCATGTCCAGTGTTCTTGTATCTTTATCAACCCCGAAAGATACTATTTCCCCATCGGAAAACTCATCAAACCCGGGCATGGAAAAAATCTTCCCGACAGTAATACTCTCCATATTTTCAGAAACATCCTTGTCTTTCCATATTCTTTATTTCATTCATAAGCGCGGGCAAAAGCTCGTTTTCCGGCACCCGACGGACAATTTCGCCTTTTTTGAATATAAGCCCGCAGCCGTTGCCTCCGGCTATGCCTATATCGGCCTCTTTGGCCTCGCCGGGTCCGTTTACCTCGCACCCCATAACCGCGACGGTTATGTTGAGATTACAGTCGCGCAACATTTCCTCGGCTTTCCCGGCAAGCGCTATCAAATCTATCTTCGTTCTCCCGCAGGTGGGACATGAAATGAATGTTATGCCGCGCACGGGATGGCCGCAGGCGCGCAGAATCTCTTTTGCCGCACGCACTTCAGCCTCCGGTTCGGCGGTAAGAGACACCCGCAGCGTATCGCCTATGTCGTCTAACAGCAGACTGCCTATTCCCACCGCGGAACGGATTATACCCGAATACTCCGTCCCCGCCTCGGTTACGCCGATGTGCAGCGGATAATCGAACCTGTTGGCGAAAAGTCTGTACGCCGCTACGGTCGTTTTCGGGCTTGACGATTTTATCGATACGACAATATCGGCAAAGTCGAACCTCTCGAGAGCGCGGATCTCTTCGGCGGCGCTCTCAACCAAAGCCTCGGCGGTGGGATTCCCGTACTTTTCAAGCACCGACTTTTTAAGCGAGCCGGAATTTACTCCGATTCGTATCGGTATCCCCCGCGATTTGCAGGCGTTCGCGACCTGCTTTACCCTGTCGCAGTCGCCTATATTACCGGGGTTGATCCGGATTTTATCGACTCCCGCCGCCGCGCATTCAAGCGCCAGCCGGTAATCGAAATGAATATCCGCGACAAGAGGCACCGAAACGGCGGATTTAACGGCATCGACAAGGCGCACCGCGCCTGAATCCGGTACGGCGACCCGGATTATATCGCAGCCCGCCTTTTCCAGTTCGACGGCCTGCGCCACATTTCCGGCAACATCCGCCGCCGGCCGGTTTAACATCGACTGAACAGCCAACGGGGAGCCGCCGCCTATATACCTGTTCCCTATTCTTATTTTTCTTGTTCCGAAACGGTTAACCACGGTATTTTACCTCAGAAAAGCGACAGAATATCCTTGGCGGTAACAAACAGCATAAAAGCGATTAAAATGATAAATCCCACGGTGTGAACAATTCCTTCGAATTTTTTCGGCACAGGCTTGCGGATTATCATTTCCGCGATCAGGAACAGCGCCTTGCTGCCGTCGAGCGCCGGAATCGGCAACAGATTGAACAGCCCGAGATTTATCGAAATAAGCGCAATCATAGGCAAGAGCTGCGACAGTCCGATTTTTGCCGCCTTCCCTATCGCCACCGTAACTCCCACGGGCCCCGAAACCGCGCTGATCCCGTATTTACCCCGTATTAAGTCGATCAGCGAGAACATCACTACCCGCCCGTATGAAAGCGACGTCCTGAACGATTGAGAAAGAAAAGACCCGAGGTTCCGCTTTTGCCCCATCACATAAAAATCGACCGCGATATAATTTATATCGTCGATTTTCTCGGTTTTGAAAGTGACGTCGTCAAGCGCCACCTTTTTGCCGTCTCTTATAACCTTCATGTCGACCGACTTGCCTTTTATGCCGGTAAACTGGTAGCTTAAATCGTAAGTTGTGAATATATGCCGACCGTCAACCTCGACGATCCTGTCTCCCGCTTTCAGGCCGTAATCGCAGCTTACGGCGTTTTCATAAAAACTTGCGACCGTTGTAGTAGTGTAAACCCTGGTGGGAATAAGAGTAATCATCACCAGCAAAACCCCGAAAACAAGGTTGAATACGGCGCCCATAATTATAATTATCAGCCGTTTCCACGCCGGCTTATTGCAGAAAGCGCCGCTGTCGGCGCTGTCTTCGTCCTCGCCCTCCATCGCGCAAAAACCTCCGAACGGGATTAAATGTATCGCGTACAGCGTTTTTTTCGTCTGTTTTTTCCAAAGCGTCGGCCCGAAACCTATGGCGAACTCGTTCACCCGCACGCCGGTGGCTCTCGCCGCGATAAAATGCCCGAACTCGTGTACGAAAATCATAAAAAGGAACAGTATCACGGCCACGGCATAGGGCCAGATATTATTCAACACATTCAGAAACGCCTGCAAAATGTCACTCGCTTTCTTTATTTCCCGCCCTCGGCATATCGCGAGACATAATCCCGCGCCGCACGGTCCGCCTCAAACACATCGCCGAGAGAGAACTCCGAAACCGCGGGCTGATTTTCAACTGCGCCGCGAACCGCTTCGGCAATCTGCAAAAAGCCTATTTTCCCCTCTAAAAACAGGGCTACCGCCTGCTCGTCGGCCCCGTTTGCGGCGGCGGGTTTCAAGCCGCCTTCCTTCGCGGCGTCGGTACAGATCTTAAGACTGTCGAATGTTTTCAAATCCGGTTTTGAAAACGTCAGCGTCCCGATTTCCGTAAGATCAAGCGCTTCGCAGCAGCCGCCGTGCCGTTCGGGGAAAGTCAGGGCATACTGAATCGGCAGCCGCATATCCGGTTGCGCGAGCTGAGCCAGCACCGCCCCGTCGCGCAGTTCCACCGCGGAATGCACTATGCTCTGCCTGTGGATCAGCACCTCGACATCGCGGGGTTTTACCGAGAAAAGATGCACTGCCTCGATAATCTCGAACCCCTTGTTCATTAGCGTGGCGCAGTCGACGGTAATCTTTTCCCCCATTTCCCAGTTCGGATGTTTAAGGGCATCGGCGGCGGTAACCGACGCGAGCCGTTCTCTGCTCATACCGTAAAACGGTCCTCCCGAACATGTCAGCAGTATCTTTTTTACGCCGCCTTCCGGGATCCCGCGCAGACATTGAAAAATTGCCGAATGTTCGCTGTCGACCGGGAGCAGACGAACCCTGTTCTCCCGGAGTTTCTGTTTTACCAATTCGCCGGCGGTAACCAGCGTTTCCTTGTTCGCAAGAGCAATATCATGCCCGGCGCCGATCGCCGCGAGAGAAGGTTTAAGCCCCGCTATACCGACAACGGCGTTTACAACCGTTCCGGCGGCGGGGTATCCCGCCGCCTCGCATACGCCGTCTGTTCCCGCAAGGATTTTCGTATCGGTATCCGCTGCCTTTACCTTAAGCTCGGCCGCCGCCGCGCAATCCTCAACCGCGGCAACGGCGGGCCGGAACTCCCTTATCTGCCGTTCCAACAGTCCGATGTTTTTTCGCGCCGCAAGCGCCGCCACCGGAATATGCAAATTCCTCGCCACATCAAGCGTCTGCCGGCCTATCGAACCCGTAGAGCCCAGCACGGCAATACTTTTAACCATAGCTACCCTCTCAGCCAGCCCACTATTATCAAAAACAGCGGGGCGATAAAAAGTATGCTGTCGAACCGATCCATAACCCCGCCGTGGCCGGGCATGATTTTCCCGTAATCTTTGATATTGTAAGCTCTTTTAATCAACGACGCCGATAAATCGCCTACCATCCCCGCTACGGAAAACAGAGGGGAAAGCGCGGTAATTATAAGCGCGTACCTCGCCTCGCGTATAAAAGCGAACGACACCGCAAATGTGTATACCGCGCAAAGCACAATGCCGCCGACACAACCTTCGATCGTCTTTTTGGGGCTGATTTCGGGAGCCAGTTTGTGCTTCCCGCACAAAACGCCTGTAAAATATGCCCCCGTATCGGTAATCCAGGCAAAGCCGCACAGCAACAGAATATCCAGTATGCCGGTTTTGCCGGGGATAAGAAAAATCCGCAGCAGAGCGGAAAATGCATAGGCGATAATTATCGGCAAAGCGAGAGTTTCGATACACTGCTGAACATTTACCCTGCGGTGGGCGAATACTCCGAAAGCGAACACAACGCACACAAACAGCGTTGAAAGTACAACGAAAATATTCCGGTCAATCCACCCCGAAAAGCACAGCGGCGCGAACGCGGCGTATAAAACCGAAATTATAACCATAGGCGCAAATCGGTTTATACCGGTATTGTAAATGATTTCATAAACCGCCAACGCCGAAAGCACCGCCACCGCGAGGATAATCGGCACCGAAGTGTAGGGTTTCAGCGCAATCAGCCCCGCGAAAAGCGCCACCGCGACCGCGGCGGAAATAATTCGTTTTTTCATCGTATCCTTCATTCCGCACTTTGCACGCCGCCGAAACGGCGGCTGCGTTTGTTATAAGCCTTTACCGCGCGCATTAAATGCCTCGGCCGGAAAGACGGCCACAGCACTTTCGAATACCAGAATTCGGCATACGACGACTGCCAGATTAAAAAATTCGATATCCGATACTCGCCGCTCGGCCGTATGATAAAATCGGGATCCGGCATACCGGCGGTGTAGAGGTTATCGGACAACAGCCGTTCATCGATTTCGCCGATATCCAGTTCGCCGCTTTTGACCCGGCGGGCTATTTTTTTTACCGCATGAACGATCTCGTCACGACCTCCGTAATTCAGCGCGATATTAAGTTTCAGCCCGGTGGCGGACGCCGAATTATCCTCCGCCCTGCGCGCCAGAGAAACGATTTCATCGTCAAACGGAGCAAAATCGCCCAAAAACCTTACCCGGATATTCTCATCCTTGAAATTTTCGGCATCGCGAAGATATTCTCGCAGAAGGTCGATAATTCCGTCGACCTCCTCTTTCGGCCTTTTCCAGTTTTCGGTGGAGAAAGCGTAAACCGTAAGATATTCAAGCCCGATCCTGTTTGCGTATCTCGCTATATTCTTGAAATTTCTCGATCCCGCGGCATGCCCCGCCGACCGCGGGAGATGCCTCCTTGCCGCCCATCGACCGTTGCCGTCCATAATAATCCCTATATGGCGCGGCAAGCGCAGTTTACTCTTTCTCATTTTCTCTTCCGCTCCCGCCGGCGCGCGGCCGCCCGGCAAATTCCCCGCAAAACCGCGCAATCCGTTTACCGATCCGCCCGCGCATCCGTCTTTTACACGCCTTTACACAACATTAAATCCTGCGGCGCGGCGCCCCGCGGCTCCGCGTTATATTTCCATTATGTCTTTTTCTTTATCGTCGGCGACGGAATCCACGTCGGCGCAGTACCTGTCGGTAAGAGTTTGTATTTTTTTCTCGCCCAGCGCCATATCGTCCTCCGTTATTTCGGAGGTTTTTTTCATCGCTTTTATCTTTTCAACCGTATCGCGCCGTATCGAACGTATAGAAACTTTAGCCTCTTCCGCCATTTTTTTCACACTCTTGACAAGTTCCGCTCTCCGCTCCTCCGTAAGCGGCGGAAACACAAGCCTCAGCACCTTGCCGTCGCTTGCGGGATTTATCCCGATGTCCGAAGCCTGTATGGCTTTTTCGATTTTGCCGAGCGTCGACGCGTCCCACGGCTGAATAAGCAGCATTCTGCCTTCGGGCACCGAAATTGCCGCCATCTGGTTAATCGGCGTGGGAGTTCCGTAATAATCGACGGTAATTTTATCCAGCACCGCGGGCGACGCTCTGCCGGCGCGCACCGACGCGAACTCCCTCTCAAGCACCGATACCGTTTTCTTCATCTTTTCCTCCGCCGTATCCAATAGTTTCTGCATAAAATTCACCCCTTATCTTATAATAATTATTAACTGACAAGCGTACCGATTCTTTCCCCGCGCAGCGCGTCGACTATATTGTCGGGGTTCGCGATGTTGAAAACGAGAATCGGGATTTTATTGTCCATACACAGCGTGGCGGCGGTGCTGTCCATAACATTAAGCCCCTTGTTAAGGACGTCGAGATGCGACAGCGTATCAAACTTCTTCGCGTCGGGGAACTTTTTCGGATCCCGATCGTAAACTCCGTCGACATTCGTCGCCTTGAAAATAATATCGGCGTTTATCTCGGCGGCGCGCAGAGCCGCCGCCGTATCCGTCGAGAAAAACGGGCTGCCCGTGCCGCATCCGAAAATAACCACCCTGCCTTTGTCCAAATGCGCGAGCGCGCGGTTCCTTATATACGGTTCGGCAATCTCCTGCATTCTGATGGCGGTCTGCACCCGGACATCGACGCCGATCTGTTCGAGACCGTCGGCAAGGCCGAGCGCGTTAATCACGGTGGCGAGCATGCCCATATGATCCGCCCTCGTGCGATCCATTCCGCCGCTCGATCGCCCGCGCCAAATATTGCCCCCGCCGACGACAACCGCAACCTGCGTGCCGAGTTCCACGCATTTTTTTATGCTTTTGCAGACATTCACAACCGTGTTGTCGAAATCGAGGCCGAATCCCCTGTCGCCGGAAAGCGCCTCGCCGCTGAGTTTAAGCAGCACGCGTTTGTATTTGATATCCATATCGTTCAGCCCTTTGCCGTTATAATATGCTTTTTATTCTGCGCATGGCCTCTCTTGTGTTCCGCTCGTTATTGAAGGCCGTAAGCCTGAAAAAGCCTTCGCCGTTCCCGCCGAAACCCGCGCCGGGGGTGCCGACGACATTCGCTTTTTTCAGCATCAGGTCGAAGAACTCCCATGAGCCGATCCCGCCCGGGCATTTCATCCAGATATACGGGGAGTGCTTTCCGCCCGTGTAACTAATGCCGAGCCCGTCGAGCGCGTCGGTAATGATTTTCGCGTTTTTCCGGTAAACGGCAATGTTTTCGGCGATTTGTTTCTGCCCCTCTTCCGAAAATACCGCCTCTGCTCCGCGCTGTACGATATACGACACTCCGTTGAATTTTGTGGATTGGCGACGCAGCCAAAGTTCTCCGATTTTGTCTCCGCACGCGGTAAGTTCACGCGGAATCACGGTGTATCCGCAGCGGGTGCCGGTGAATCCCGCGGTTTTGGAAAGCGAGCAGAACTCTATACAGCAGGTTTCGGCTCCCGGGATCTCGAAAACGCTTGTCGGCAGTTGCGGGTCGGACACAAACGCCTCGTAGGCGGCGTCGAAAAGAATAACCGAACCGTTGGCATTCGCAAAATCGACCCATTGTTTTAGCTGTTCCCTGCCGTATACCGAACCCGTAGGATTGTTCGGCGAACAGATATAAATAATATCGGGCTTTTTGTCTTCGGGAGGCGGCGGCAGGAAGCCGTTCTCTTCACATGAATCGGCAAAGAACACCGTTCGCCCGTCCATTATATTCGTATCGACATACACCGGATACACGGGATCGGCTATCATCACGGTATTATCCGCGGAAAAAATATCCAGAATATTTCCTACATCGCTTTTCGCGCCGTCGCTGACAAAAATTTCGTCGGTCTCGAGATTTACTCCTTTTTTACGGTAATATCCGCGTATCGCCTCAAGCAAAAACCCGTAACCGCGGTACGGACCGTAACCGCGAAAAGTGTCGGCACTGCCCATTTCGCCGACCGCCGCGTGCAACGCGTTTATGACCGCCTCGCACAAAGGCAGCGTTACGTCGCCTATGCCGAGCCGGATAATATCTTTTTCGGGATTTTCCGCGGCATAGCGGTTTACCCTCGCGTCAATCTCGGCGAATAAATAATTCTCTTTCAAATTCCGATAATTCGCGTTTGTTTTTACCATTCTTCGCACTCCCCGTATAACTTTCCGTCGTAAACGAAATCCGCCGTCCCCGTCATTACGACAGTTCCGTCGCCGCGATAAAAAATATCCAAATCGCCGCCGCGCAAAGTGACGGTAATGTTTTCGCCGCGCCCGCATACTCCGTTTTCCGCCGCGGCCACCGCCGCCGCGCAGGCGCCTGTGCCGCAGGCCATGGTTTCCCCGCTGCCGCGCTCCCACACGCGCATAAGAAGATGCGAAGGGCTTTTCACCTCGACGAATTCGGTGTTGACCCGCTCCGGGAAAATCGGCGAATTTTCAAATTCCGGCCCGATTTTTTCCAAATTCAAAGCTTCGACGTTATCGCAGAATACCACGCAGTGGGGATTGCCCATTGAAACGCAGGTGATTTTCGCGGAAAATCCCGCAATTCGCACCGTTTCGCCGATAAGGCGCGGCTTGTCGGACAAAACCGGAATTTTGCCGCATTCAAGTTCCGCTTTCCCCATATCCACTCCGACCGATAAAACCCTGCCGCCGCGAACATCGAGTGAAAGGCACTTTACACCGCTTAATGTTTCGAGAGTGATTTCGGTTTTCCTGGTCAGATTTTTTTCGTAAACATACTTTCCTATACAGCGGGAGGCGTTGCCGCACATTTTGCCCTCGCTGCCGTCGGCGTTAAACATACGCATCCCGAAATCGGCTTTGTCGGAAGGCAAAATAAGCACAATGCCGTCTCCGCCCACACCGAAATGCCGGTCCGACAGCCGTACCGCCAGCGCGGAAGGATTTGCCGGCCCGCCGTGCGTGCAGTCGAAATATATATAATCATTGCCCAATCCGTGCATTTTGGTAAACGGGACACCGCTCCGCATTTATCCCTCACCCGAGAAACAGTTTACCCTAATTGCGCGCGTTTGTCAATACCGCCGCGCACAAAATGCGCGCGGCGGAGCAACCGATCGAAACACGGCAATATACCGTATCAAACGATTTCCAGCCCGTCTTTATCGGGTAGAGGCGGGAAGGGCGCGGCGGGGAGCGTCTGATACCAGAACGCCACCGATGAAATATCATCCTGCAACGGAAGGTACCTGCCGCCTTCGCGCCATCCGAGCGCCTGAATTGTAACCTTCAGGTCGCTTTCAAAGGTTACGGGATCGGTGATATGCCAGCGGTACAGAGAAAATTTCTGCTGCGAGGCGTACAGTCCGTCAGGGCGGATCACGAGCGGCATACCGCTGTAAGGCGTTGTGAACTCCGCGTAACGGCGGCTGTCGCAATCCTCAAAACAATAACTGCCCCCGAAGTAATCCTCGGTCCCGGTGCCGCATACGCTGGGATTTTCGTCTCCGTCGATATAAAACTTGATTTCCCCTTCGCCCCACCAGCCGTTACTGTTCGTGCCCCAGAGCATATATGTTCCGACATAATGTCCTCTCCCGCGCACGCCGCTTAAAATCGTGTAAACCTGTTTGTAGGGCAGGGGGTTCTGCCTGCGGAACTGCGCGTGAAAGTAAAGTATTTCCTCGGGGTGCTCCTCCTCAAAATAATCGATTTGGAAATAAACCGGGGTTTCCTTGTCGCTTATATTTTCGAGTTCGATATGGCAGCCGGTCTTAAACGGCATATCCCAGTAGCAGTTGAAGCCTGACAAAGGATTAACGCAAACCGCAAGCGAGCTTATCTGACAGTATTTATCAAGCGGGCTTGCAAAAAAATCGCCGAGGGGGCACTCGACCGAGGGAGTGTCGCTTCCGTCCCAGAAAATCCGCAGTATCAGGCGCCTCCGCATCCCCGCGGCGGGCGTTATCCAAATATGCTTAACGGTTCCGCCGCCTTTTATGTCGCACAGCGTAATCACGGAATGAGGTTTCTGCACAACGTACGGATTCACTTTCCACCCCGTTCCCAGGTCGCGCGCCGCTCTGCCGGCGCTGCCTTCCCCCAGGGCGGCGAGAGCTCCGGCGTTTTTTGCCCCGGTCGGGTTTTCCGCCGATATGGAACGGAACTTCGCGTTGATGGGATGCGATAAATCGAAAAACATAAAAATCTTCCTTTCCCCTTTTCCCCCACGGCTGGATAATTTAATACGGTATACGCCGTACCGGCAAGGTCAGTATACCCTACGGGGTTACGCCTGTCAACGGTTAAATTCGCTTACGCAAATTTCGTGTCGGCGCCGCACGCATAACCGGGCGCCGCCTGTTTTTCTCCCCCGGAAAGCGAAAGTTAATCCGAAAAATCCGGGCGCGATTATCTTTCCGCCGGCGGAAAATTTTTCTTGACAAACCGGCGCCGCGACAATATAATAACATAAGCCGCATATTGCGGGCTGCCGTAAAATAAAAATACGGCGCAAGCGGATTTTCCCGCCCGCGGTAGCGAGTTCATATATGGCAGGTGCCGGTAATAATGTACGCAATATTCGAGACAGGCGGTAAACAATACCGCGCGGAAGTCGGCGACGAGCTGTTTATCGAAAAGCTCGACTGCGCCGCGGATGATGTAGTTACTTTCGACAAAGTTCTGGCCGTAAGCGACGACAGCGGTTTTTCGGCGGGCGCTCCCTATGTCAAGGGGAAAACGGTGACGGCGAGCGTAATTAAAAACGGGAAAGGCAAAAAGATAACCGTATTCACTTACAAGCCGAAAAAGAGCAGCGCGCGCAAATTGGGTCATCGCCAGCCGTACACCAAGATAAAAATCACGGCCATCGGCGACGCCGTTGCGGAATAGCCTATGAGTTCGGTACGGTTTTTCTACCGGGGCGACGACATTATCGGTTTTGAAATATTCGGCCATTCGACTGAAACCGAGACCGACGAAGAAGGCAAAATCGTCTGTTCGGCTCTCTCCTCCGCCGCGTATATGACGGTAAACACCCTTACCGAAATCGTAGGCGCAAAAGCGGATCTGGAAATCGACGACGCTTTGATGCGGTTCTCCGTTACATCCAAAATCGACGCTTCCCAAACGATGCTGGAAGGTTTCTGGTTGCATGTAACGCAACTCGCGAAAGAATACGGGCAAAGAATCACGGTATTATCGGAGGTTTAGCAATATGTTAAAAGTAAATATACAACTGTTCGCTCACAAAAAAGGCGTCGGGTCAACCAAGAACGGACGCGACAGCGAATCGAAACGTCTCGGGGTAAAACGCGGAGACGGCCAGTTTGTACTCGCGGGCAACATTATCGTGCGGCAGCGAGGGACGCACATTCATCCCGGCGAAAATGTCGGCATCGGTTCCGACGACACGCTGTTTGCCCTTATCGACGGCAGGGTGAAATTCGAACGGCTGGGGCGCGATCGAAAAAAGGTCAGCATTTACTCCGTCGAACAGTAACAACACACGCAAGGCGTATACGGTTTCTTTCGGCTCCGTGTATTTTAGGCAATGCCGCGCGGCGATTGCGCAGGGCGGATTTTCCCGAGGGAATCCGGGAACGGTTCTGCGGCAAAGCGCGGATTGTGAGTTATTTAATTAAAAACCGCACGGTTTCGGGCAGAGTTGCTCCGAATTGTGCGGTATTTTTTGAGAGGAAACGAAATGTTTGAAGACAAGGCCGAAATTTATGTAAAGGCGGGGAACGGCGGCAACGGCTCGGTATCGTTCCGCAGAGAAAAGTACATAGCCGACGGCGGACCCGACGGCGGTGACGGCGGCAGAGGCGGAAGTATACTGTTCAAAGCCGACGGTTCGCTTTCCACACTGTCGGACTACAGGCATAAAAGAAAGTTCGGGGCGGAGAACGGAGAAAACGGCAAAAGCGCGCGGAGAGCGGGAAAAAGCGGCGCCGATTTGATTCTTTCCGTACCGCCCGGCACTCTTGTAAAAGACGCCGATACCGGGACGCTTATCGCCGATATTGCCGACGGCGAAACCGTAACGGTCGCGAAAGGCGGCAGAGGCGGCAAGGGAAACGCGAAATTTGCCACGGCCGTGCGCAGAGCGCCGCGTTTCGCGGGGGACGGAGCGCCGGGCGAAGAACTGCGGCTGTCGCTCGAACTCAAACTGCTCGCGGATGTAGGGCTTGTGGGGATGCCGAACGCCGGAAAATCGACATTGCTCTCCGCCGTAAGCGAAGCCAGGCCGAAAACCGGCGACTATCCGTTTACGACCCTGTCGCCCGTACTCGGCGTTGTAAAAACTCGGGACTACGGCTCGTTTGTAATGGCGGATATTCCGGGCTTGATTGAAGGCGCAAGCGCCGGCGCCGGGCTCGGACATGACTTTCTGCGCCATATCGAACGATGCCGTATGCTTATTCATGTGCTGGATATTTCCGAGTTCGGAAGCGGCGACCCGGTAAAAGATTTTGATTTAATAAGGAACGAACTCTCGGCGTTTTCGCCCGCCGTCGCCGAAAAGCCGACGGTGATAGCCGCCAATAAATGCGATTTGTGCGCCGGGGAGCGAATAGCCGAATTAAAAGCCGTCTTCAACGGGCGGGGATATAAATTTTATCCCGTTTCCGCGGCAAGCGGCGCGGGCGTCGATATATTGCTTTCCGAAGTAAACGGGATGCTGTCGAACCTGCCGCCCGTCGCCCGTTATGAGCCGGATCCGCCCCGGGATACGGAGCACGCCGCCGCGGATAAATACGATTTTAATCTTTCGGTTCAAGACGGCGTATATAAAATCGAGGGCGAATGGCTGGCAAGACTTCTTGACAGAACAGACCCCGCCGATCCCGACGCCATGCGGTATTTCCAACAGATGCTGCGCCGCGGCGGCGTGGATGCCGCGCTGAAAAAAGCCGGCGCGCGCGACGGCGATACGGTTTGTATATACGACGTCGCCTTTGAGTATGTTTCATAAGGGGATATTATGAACAAGCCCGAAATGCTCGGCGGTTTAACTCTCGCCTTTGTAGGCGATGCGGTGTATGAACTTCTGGTTCGCGAATCGATAGCCGAAGAAGGCGGGAATGTGGGGAATTTACACCTGTCGGCGGTTGAACAAGTAAACGCCAACGCCCAGGCCCGCGCATATTCGGTAATCGATCCGATGCTTACGGAAAAGGAAGCCGCCATATTCAGGCGCGGCAGAAACGCGCGTGTTACAAACATTCCCAAAGGAACGGACGGGCCTCATTATCATATCGCCACGGGGCTTGAGGCTTTGTTCGGCTATCTTTACCTGAACGGCGAAACAGAGCGCATTGCCGAACTCTTCTCGGCAATACGGTCCGGCGCTTCCGGCGGAGACGGACAGAGATGAAATATCCGGCGGAATTTTCGGAGCGCATGCGGGCTTTGCTGGGCGGCAGGTACGGCGAATTTGCGGCCTGCGCCGATAACCCGCCGTACCGCGCCTTACGGATAAATCCCCTCAAATGCGGCGAAAAGGCTTTTGCCTCTTTGACTGCCGGCAGAAAACGCTCGCCTTTCTGCCCCGACGCTTACTACATCGACGAAGGGGAAAAGTTGGGCGGTCACCCGTATCACCACGCGGGGGCTTTTTATTTGCAGGAGCCCTCGGCCGGGGCGGCGGTTGAAATGATGCAAATAGATCCCGGCGACCGCGTACTTGATTTATGCGCCGCTCCGGGAGGGAAAGCCACGCAAATCGCCGGAAAATTAGGAGGCAAAGGTCTGCTCTGGTGCAACGAAACCGTGGCGGCGAGGGCGGGCGCCCTGCTCTCGAATCTTGAGCGCTCGGGCGTTCCGAACTGTGTTGTAACATCCCTGCCGTGCCGTGCCCTCGCGGACGCCCTGCCCGCGTTTTTCGATAAAATTCTCGTCGACGCGCCCTGTTCCGGCGAGGGAATGATGCGGAAAGAACCGGCGGCGGTTTCCGGGTGGTCAAAGGCCAATATTGCCGCCTGCGCAAAACGCCAGGCGGAAATTTTGAGTTGCGCCGCGGATATGCTGCTGCCCGGAGGGTTGCTGTGTTACAGCACCTGCACATTCGCTCCGGAGGAAAACGAAGAACAGATTGCCCGGTTTTTAACCGCCCGCCATGATTTTTCGCCGGTAAAAATCGACGCACCGTTCGGGCAGAGCGGATTTGCGGTAAACGGCCGCCCCGCCGATAATATGTTGCGCATTTTCCCTTTTCAGGGCGGGGAAGGGCATTTTATTGCGCTCCTGAAAAAGGAGGGATCGCGGCAGCCCGTATCTTTACCGCCGCGGGAAAAGCGGAATACCACGACTGAGGGCGGCGCTAAAATTCCCGCCTTCCGCGATTTTTGGCGGGAAACTTTCACCGGGGAGGTGCCGGAGGTCGCCGAAATAAACGGCGAAATATTTTTGCCGGCGGCCGGCGGCGCGGCTTTCACGAGCCGTGTTCTGCGCAACGGAGTGCCGGCGGGTTTTGTTCGCAAGGGCAGATTTGAACCCGTGCACGCGCTGTTCGCCTGCCCGTTCCGCACGCCGCAGCGGACGGTTGCCCTCGAACTGAACGACCCGCGCGTTACCGCGTTTCTGCACGGCGAGGAGATAATGTGCAGCCCGGAACTCGCCGGGTACTGCCGGGTGTCGGTCGACGGTATCCCCCTGGGATTCGGCAAAGCCGTGCGCGGGGTTCTAAAGAACCGCTATCCGAAAGGTTTACGGATAATGCAAGGCAATACCGCCTGACAGACGGTATTGCCTTGAAATAATGCGCTTATACCGAGCGTTTGCGCCGCGCGCGCTGTCCGCGCCGCCGTTTTACGCCGAGCCGCGGCCGATCGGAAAAAGCGTTTATGAATTGTCGGCACCTTTACGGGTTACATCCCCGAAAAGCCATGCGTGCCCCTGTACGGTGTACCCCGGTTCGATTTTTCCGTTATACCGCGCGTAAACCGTTAAGGTCATATCGAGAGTTTCGACAACTATACGGAAGTTCGGTTCGTGAGGCTCCGCGTCGGGGTCGATCTCCGTTTCAACCACTTTCCCCGTGAAAAGAATATCGGGGCTCTGCTCGAAATCCGACTTACCGTCGTGGGAAAATGTGCCGATCGGAATCAACGACACGGGAGCCGCATGCTCCCCGGAACCCAGATATGCCTCTTCGCTTTCGTATGCCTGTATGCCGCTGCCGATGCCGATAACCTCCGCCGTGCACGCCTCCCCGGGGAGGAGGGTGAAATCGGTTTTGTCCTCGGCGTAAATATTGACGGGAACATTATATTCCCCCGCCGTCTCAAGCGACGCCAGCTTCCCGGATTCATCGCCGTCATTATAGTCCGAAAATCCGTTAAAAACGAAATCGGTAATATATTGTTTCTCTTCCGTTTTTCCCGCCCCTTTTACAAAATTCAAAAACCCGTCTTAATCTTCCCAGCTGATGCAGTTCAGGCATCCGCCATCCCCGGCAATTCCGGGGATTTTAACCGGAACAACGGGTTTTTTATAAATCTTTTCGGCTGTTGAAACAGCCTCGCCGTCAGAATCGATATCGAATGTCGGTAAAAAAAGCGCGTTTTCGGTATCGAGAAAATTTATGTAGCAACCGACGGCGCTCCCCTTTTCGGACGCCTGTACGAACGGGAACGGTTCCGAATCGATCCCGCCGGCCGACAGCGAACGCCTGACCTTCGACTCAAAATCATACGGCGTACTCGGCCGGTTGCATACGGCGACGGTTTCTCCGACGAAACGCACCATTCCGTCGGCATGGCCGGTCAGATCAGACTTCTCCGACAGTGAAGGGATTATAACCACCCTCGCTTCAAGCAGGCGTTCGAGTTCGCTTACAAGCTCCGCCCGCCCCATATCATTTTCCGAGAAAACACGATCGCTTATCACGACGGTGGTTTTTGACGGAGAAAACACGACGTTGCCGCCGTCTAAATTTATCTCGGAATATTCGACGTCGGGGAGAGAAAGTTCGGGCGCGATTTCCGTGCGGAAATCGGTGCGGAAAGCCGGACTATCTTTCAGATACCCCGGTTCGTAGCGGAAAGACACATATTTCCCGGTGCGGGTCTTTACCGGCATAAAATCCCGCGCCCATATATCGCGGGTGTTTTCGAGGAAACGATACGACACGCCGTTCGCGTCAAGCGCCGAGAAAAGGCGCCCGGCTTCCGCCGCGTATTGCGGGAGGGATTGTAAAAGGGAGGAAAAATAGAGCATATTA
>CAZRRV010000002.1:52537-62894 GCA_964602735.1 uncultured Eubacteriales bacterium | reverse complement strand
AATTTTTCGATCTGCCCGCGCAGAGTAATGCCAATGGTTCCCCGCCACCTCCTTCTTCAAAATTTCCGCCGACGGTTGTTACTCAACCCTGCATCTCCTCTCCCCGCCCTTTATATCTTAATTGTACCCCCCCCCCCCCCCTAAAAGTCAACTGATTTTTTGTGAGAGAGTAAAAACATTTGTTCTATTTCACAACGCGGGTGCAGCTTCCGGGCGGCTGTCCGAACCCGGATAACCGTATTATAGCACGCTTTTATTTTTGACCGCAGAATTACATATTGTACTTCAGGCAACGCCGCACAATACCCGCCTGAAATCTTTGCGCATCATCCGCCAGCATATTTTCCGCTATATTTTACAATAATGCCGTGTAAATAAACAACGTATTCCCCGCGCTTTTTTCATCTGATGCACAATCCGCCGCCGCGTCCGATACACAATCATTATGCGGTGCTGCCTTTTCCGGGAGAAAATCGTCAACTTTCGCTCCCCCGGCGGCGAATTAAATCACCCGTGAGCGCTTGACAAGCCAAAACGGTTATTGTATAATGCAGAAAATAAAATCCGGGGTACGGCAAACCGCCGCGCCCCGGGGAGAAAAGGCGGAACTGCTATGCTTGAATTTACGGAGCAGATACTTAAACAAAAAGCGGAGTTTGAATACTTTGATACCTACGCGCTTATGATAAGCGTAAACGGCGTGAAAGAGTCGGTATTCTCGGGCAACGCGAACGCCGACACGCTTTTCGATATCGCGAGCATGGGAAAGGTTCTCGTAACCTCCACACTGGTATTAAAAGCCGTAGGCGAAGGGTTGCTCGGCCTCGACGACACGATTGCGAAATATTACCCGAACGCCCGCGGCGACCGCAGAGACATCACCGTCCGGCAGCTCCTTACCCACACATCCGGCATGGTAACGAACAGCGGCGCGATAGGGCCGCTTTACGAAGTGGGAGCCGATTGCGTCGCGTACCAGATTCTGGTGCAGAAACTCCGTTTCGCGCCCGGCACCGATTGCAGATACTGCAGCACGGGTATGACCCTTTTGGGATTTATACTCGAAAAAATAT
This sequence comes from uncultured Eubacteriales bacterium, assembly GCA_964602735.1. Classification (GTDB taxonomy): domain Bacteria; phylum Bacillota; class Clostridia; order Oscillospirales; family Acutalibacteraceae; genus CAZRRV01. Next base: position 61,821 of record CAZRRV010000002.1, on the reverse strand, counting down.
ACGGCATGCCGCTTGAACGGATATTTATTAAGTATATAGCCGAACCGCTGGGGTATACCCGCAGCTGTTTCAATATGCCGGCGGGCGAACCGAACTCCGCCGTTTCCTACTCCCGGGCGGAATTGGGCGACTACTCTTCCCCGTGGGACGATGCGGACAATTGCGCGTACCGAACCTCTCAGGGGAGCGGAGGACAGTTCTTCACGGTAAACGACATTTCGAAATTCTGCGAAGCGGTTTTGAACAAAAGCGAGACGCTTTACCCCGAATACCTTTATGCCATGGCGGAAAAGCCCTACGCGCAATGCCGCGACAACGAAAAGGAATTAAGGGGGCTCGGCTGGTATATTTACGGCGACCGCAGCGTTACGGGCGGCAAACTCGTGCCGAAAGGCAGTTTCGGGCACAACGGCCATACGGGGACGCGGTTCTTCATAAACCGCGAGAAAAATATGTACGGGATTCTGCTTACGAACGCAACGCGGTTTTTAGCCAGGCGCCACGGGTTCAAGGGATTTGACAGCGCCGAAAATTATCCGCTGTGGCAGGACATTTTCAACGCCGTCTTCCGCGACCTTTCCGATGAAGGCGTTCTGTAATCCGGCGAGGGCCGACACAAATCACGGCGGGTGTTTATCAAAATAAACACCCGCCGTGTTGTTGTAAAAAACGATACGCCGGCCGGCTACCCGCTCCGCGAATCCCCGTAAACGAGCGGTTTCCCGTAAACTTTTTCGTAAACCGCGCGGCAGAGTTCAAAATTTTCACTGCGCATTTTTTCCGCGCTTTGTCGAACTGTGAGCGACGCATCTGCGTAAAGCGGAGGCATTACATGAATGGTATACGCTATGTTTTCGGGCGTTTCGCCGCGCCGGTCGTTCTTCTTCCGCAATGTTACGAAACACGGTACCACGGGCACATTGTTTTTCGCGGCGAAATAATATGCCCCTATACGGTAGGGGCGGGGCTTTAAGTAGTTCCACCACATCGACTGTTCGGGATAAATCAGTATGAAATCGCCCCGGGCGAGTATTTCGGCGACGGCTTTTTCAAACAGAACCATCGTTTTCACATTCGACGACAGAGGCAGTGTATCGCAATATTTAAGCAGATATCCGAAAATACCGCTCATAAAATAATTGCCTTCGCGAATAACTTTATACATTCTGCGCCGGGGGCGCGCCTGTTCCGACGCCAGTTTAACCGCGAGATTTTCGGTGGGGGCGAAATGATTGCTTGTAAATACGGCGCCGCCCGTAACACCGCGCAGATTTTCCGCCCCTTCTACCCGTATGTCCAGGGCGCGGCGATAATACTGTTTATACAGCCACTCCAGGCGGCGGCAGATAACCGCGTGGAATCGAAAACGGAACCGCTTGTGCAGATAATCCACATCTTCCGGGGTAAGCGGTCTCGAAGGCGGATCGGGTTCGACATCGCGAAAAAAAGCCTCGCCGCCCTCATTTTCGTATTCCGCTATTTTTTTCAGAACTTCAAGCCTGTCCGGCGGCAAAGAAAAATTCTTCCGGCTCATAATTATCGGTTCCCTCTCCGTTAAGTAAAATCCGCCTGAAATTATTCGGCGATTCGACTATCGCGCGGGTCTTTTCCACAAGTTGCGCTTCACCCATGGCATCTTTCGCTCTCTCGCCGTCGCCGAAATTTTCCAGCGCGGCTTTGATTTGCGGGTAAAATTCCGTCTGCCGCGCATATTCCCAGAAATACTCGGCATATGGAACATCGGAATAATGCCACGGTTTGTTAAACATATTAAAATGGATCAGGTTGAGCCGCGGAACAGGACTGCGGTCAATTGACATTTTGTTCCACCCGATATTCAGATACGTCACCTGCCCCCGGCATATTACATTCAGATAATCCTGATCGGGGCACACGGTATCGAACCGATAGGTATTAAGCAGATAAGCGAACTGCCCCTCTATATCGCAGGCGCGCATACGGTTTAAGTTCATAACAAGAACTCCCGAATTAAAATAACGTCTGTACGGCACGCCGATTCCCTCCTCCGCATAACGGATGAATTCGGGACAGGTGGGAATAATCTGATCGGCCGCCGCCGCCAAAAGCCTGCCCTCGACATCGGTGGAATACAGTTCGGCGACATCGGCCAGCAGAACCGTATCGGAATCGAGATACACCGCTTTATCGAGTTCGGGGAACATCGCGGGAATAAACAGCCTGAAATATATCGGAACAGTATAGTAATCGCGAAGATCCAGACGGTCGGCGAGCGGACGGATACGCTCCCCCACATCCAAAAATTTCACCGAAATGTTTTCGGTTTGCATGGTTGCGATCCGGCTCACATTCTCCTCCGCAAGCCCGTTGTGCAGTACAAAGACTCTATACCGTCTGCGCGGGTCGGCGTGGCAGATGAGCGACCGCAGCGATGTGGCGAAAAAAGGAATGTATCTGTCATCGCACGAATAAAATACGGATACGGTGTTCTCCATTATAAAGTCTCCTCTTCAAATTTCTTCTTTTCATCAACGTACGCGTCTAAAATGTCGTTATATTTATCGGTTAAAACGCTTTTCACGGTATCAATCTGCCACGGTTTTATCGTACGCGTGTGAAAATACGGCGTCCAGATGATGGTTTTGGTAAAATGCTGGATAACCGTATCGTCGGGGAAATGTTTTTGCTCGTTATACCTGCCGGGGAGAATGTATTTCCGCTTTATAAGGCGGTTCAGCGCCGTTTGATCCGGCAGGAACAGTCTGCGCCGGTTTAACAGTTTTACGGCCCGCCGGAAAAGCCCCGACCGCCGTATCTCCGGCAGATTCAAAAGCATTACCCCGGAATTAAAGTAGTGATAGCCCATAAAGTACCTGCCGTAATAGTCGAGCACCGCGGCAAGCTCAAATCCCTCGATGTTCTTTTCAAACAACGGCCGTATATCGCCCGCCGCGACGATGTCGGTATCAAGATAGAGAACTTTATCGGGAATTTCGGGGATACGGTCCGAGAAAAGGCGAAGAAAACAGTACGGCGTATAGCCGGTAACGGCGTTGGGGGAATCCGCAAGTTCGGCTCTGAACCGGTCTCCGGCGTCGATAAGCACCACCGAGCTGTTCGGGTCGGCACGCCTGTAAATTTTTTCCAGATACTCTCGGTGCCGTTCCCCGAGAGGGACAAAATCGGGATTGCGCTCGCTTAAATCCATGGTAAGAATAAAAACCCTCATCGGATCTTTCGTATGTTTTGAGATCGACAGCGCGGCTATAAGCAATCCGTCGAAAGCGGCGGCGTTCCCGGCAAATAACAGTGAAATCATTCGGCCGCCCCCTCCCGCCGGTATTCGATGTAGCTGTAAGAACTGTGCTTCGCGTTGCGCCGCATCACTTCCTCAACCGTTTCGCACAGCCTGTATTCGGCCTGTTTTGCCGGTATCGCGGCGTCGGGGTAGAACGGCCCTTCCAGGTACACGGTTACGCGCGGTTTCCCGCCGCCCGGCTTTTCCGAATAGGTGGTGGTAGACACATACACCGGAGCGTTATATTTTACGGGGTATCTCATTACGGAGGCGGGGAACGGACGGATTTCGGTATAATACGGCCAGATATGCGCTTCGGGATAAATCGTAACGCAGGCGCCCTGCAATATGCGCTTTTCGATCGCGTTCAAAAATCCGCGGAACGCCGATACGTTATTCGGCACGGGAATTGCACCGTTCATCAATATAAAATTTTTCGTTCCGGGGGTGGAAAGGTTCGCGGGGCTTACAACCACATATACCCTTTTCGGGAAAAACATAACCGAAGGAAAAAAAGCATCGCCGTCTGCCAGCGTATGATTTGAATAAAGGAAACATCCCTCGCCTTTTTTCGGCGGCCTTGTATAATTCCTGACGATTTTCACGCGGTATTTTATCTTGCTGTAAATAAAGGCGAACGGGGTCATAATCAGGCGGTAGACCACAAACGACAGCATACGCCACAGGGGATTTTTCCGCACGAACTTAAAATCCGCGGTGATCTTCGTCTCGCGTTTGCGTACCCCGGCAAAATCGTCTTTGCGCTCGTCGCTGTATGTAATTACCCGGCGTTCTTTCATACCCGCGCCGCCTCCTCCCGACGATATAAAAATACCGCAAATCACGAAAAAAGTCACTCTATTGCCGAGGGCGGGAGCTATACCGGAAAGCCCCCGCCCTATCACCGCGATAGAATGGCTCTCTACTCAGAGTAGAATTGTGAATCCTATATAAAACACTCAGGCATTTTTGGGCTTGTTGCCCGCATGCACGGCTATTACGGGCACTCTCTCCCCCATGCGGCAAAACAGTTCGTTGCTTATACTTCCGTAATTTTCCGCAACGTCGGACGCCGAAATTCTACCGTCGCCGATAAGCGTAACCGTATCGCCCGTTTTTACACCGGGGATGCCGGTAATATCGACGGCGAGCTGATCCATGCAGACGCGGCCGGCCAGCGGGGCGTAAACTCCGTTCACAAGCGCGCAGCCGCTCCTTACGGTTCGCGGGTAACCGTCGTCGTAACCCACGGACACCACGGCGATCAGGCTGTCGCGTTTCGCGGTGAACGTTCTGCCGTAACCCACGCTCTCGCCAGTCTTTACAGTTTGTATATGCACAACCCGCGCTTTAAGAAACATTACGGGCTTCAAATCGGGTTTTAAGTATGTACTCCCGGTTTTAATCCCGCCGTAAAGCGCTATGCCGATCCTCGCGTAATCGCATTTGAGTTTCGGATAATTGAGCAGCCCGTAGCTGCTTTGAATATGCAGTTTCGGAATTTTTATATTTTTGGTTTTCAGATAATCGACAACCGAATAAAATTTTTCTATTTGATTTTCGGTGAACTCGCGGTCGCCCGGATTCTCGTTGTCGGCGCAGCACAGGTGGGTGTACATACCGCAAATACGCAGGCATCGCATATTAAACGCCCCGGCAATGCTCTCGAAATCGTCGGAGGGATAGCCGAGCCTGTGCATGCCGGTATCTATTTTGATGTGAACATCGACGGGAATTCCCCGCCTGTCAAGTTCTTCCGCGTATGACGCGTCGACAACCGTTTGTGTAAGCCCGTATTTTTTAATTTCTTTTACCCGCGCGGGATCGGTATATCCGAAAACGAGTATTTCCCCTTTTATGCCGTGCCGGCGCAGTTCGATACCCTCGTCAACGGTCGCGACCCCGAAAGCCGTAACGCCCCACCGCTGCAGCCATGACGAAACGAGTACCGCTCCGTGCCCGTAAGCGTTCGCTTTCACCACCGCCATAAGCCGGCAGTCCCGCGGCATCAGCCCCTGAAGCACCTCGGCGTTATGCCGCAAATTATCCAAATTTATCTCAATCCAGGCGCGCCCGGTGGCGCTTGTGACGCTTTTCAATCTCAACCCCTCCGAAACTCCGATTACGGCAATTATACTACACCTCCCGTACTTTTGCAACTCTCGCCGGCACACGATTTTTTTGACAAAAACATTTTCCCGTTTTATAATAAATATGCCGTATGCTTAAATGCTTGAAAAGGGCTGAACATTATGACGGTTGCAATCGACGATGAAATTGATCTGCGAAAAATAATATTAAGCGGACAGTGCTTTCGCGCCAAAAAATTAAGCGACGGTTCCTTCCGCTTTATCAACGGGAATAATGTACTGTATATCCGCGACCGCGGCGGCGGATATTTCGATGTTTCCTGCGGCGCGGCAGAATGGGCTACCGTATGGCGCAAATATTTCGACCTGAGCCGCAACTACAGAGAGATAAATACGGAAATTTCCGGGAAAGACAGCTATATAGACGGCGCGGTGAAATTCGGCAGAGGCATTCGAATCCTGCGGCAGGATCCGTGGGAAACGCTGGTAACTTTTATAATATCACAGCGGAAAAACATTCCTGCGATAGCAAAATCGGTTGAAATGATAGCGGAAAAATACGGGCGTAAAATAACCACGGAACGCGAAACGCTGTACATATTCCCCACGGCGGAGGAAATGCGGCACGCCTCCGCGGAAGAACTGAACAAATGCGGATTGGGCTACCGGACGCGGTATGTTTCAGATGCGGCGGCCCGTGTATCGACCCGCGAAACCGACCTTGACGCGCTTAACTCGTTAAGCGACGGCGAACTTATCGAAGCGCTTAAGCGCATACGGGGAGTGGGGGCAAAAGTGGCCAACTGCGTGGCGCTGTTTGCCTACGGCAGAACCGCCTGCGTGCCGGTTGATGTGTGGATCGGCCGCGCGGTCGGCGAGCATTTCGGCGGAAAATCTCCCTTTGCCATGTTCGGGCAATATGCCGGAATAGTACAACAATACGTTTTTTTCCGCGAACGGCAAACCGCCCGTCCGCGGCCGTAGGCAACCCGCGCCGGATTTTCTCCGCCGAGATTGAGCGCGGATACAACCCTGCGCCGCCGGATAAGCGGCAACCCAAATACCGCAGCAACCGTCTGCCGCAAATCGCGCGGGGAATCATACGGCTCGGCCGCGCAACGAACATTATGCGAAAACTCCTTAAAAATCGTATGTATTGCTGTCTTCGGGATAAATCGGCGGATATGTTAAAATTATGATGTGTACCGTCTGATTATATGTAAAAGTTACGCGCAAGGAGCATGAACGGCACCCCGTCATATTTGACGGGGTGCCGTTCACCGTAAAAATGCTGTGTTTCCCGCTATGTTCCGTCAAGTTTAACAGACTCCGCACGGAAAAGGGCGTGTGAACGCTTGAAGTTATGCCTTTTACCGATAATCGTTTATCCGTGATTCAAGCTTTTTTATCTTTTAATGCAGGAGTATTTGATTCCCGCCGTCGCCGGTGTCGGACTTTCCGTTACCTTTTCGCCGGCGCTTTTCCCGCCGCCCGATTTGTAAATTTTTTTACCGCTTTATAATTTCCATCGGCCTCAACCAGCACCGGTATATGAATTTATCGGATCCGCGCCCGCTCATCACGGCAGGCAAAAACCGTACGGAGGTAAGATCGGCGCAAGGCGAAAGAACAATCCGAAATCTGTGGCGCGTTTTACGGGAAAATAAGCTTCATAACAGATTTTCCGTGTTTCGCATTTTTTCGGAAGTCGGCGGTTTTTCACTGCGCTCCCCCGTTTCGTACAATCCGCAAAATACGGGCTGTTCGCGTTCTCCGTTGATGCGCCGGCCGAGAACATATCTGTAATACAGATAAATCGGAACGGCGGACCACCCGTGGCAGAGACTTCCCGCGCGTTCGAAATCCCATGCGCCCGTTTCCGTTTCCCAGAAACTGGTCGCCCCCGCGAACAGCATTCCGCCCCATATTCTTGCCACATCGTCCATTACCCACCGCCCGTAAACCTCCGGGCGGCGCATCAGCGCTTCATACTTAAAGATCCGGCTCCCCAGTGTTATCGGGATAAGGCCGCATTGCGGATTTGCCAGTTTCTCCAAAATCGAATCCGTAACGGCTCTTCCCGCAACTCCGGCGCAGACAAAGATTGCCTGACTTAATTCGCAAAAATGCATACGCTTTCCGTTCACCAGATACGTCGCGTACATTCCGCGTTCATCATCCCAAAACGCGGCGCACGCGCGGTTTAATCTGTCTTTCTCAATCATGATCCGCTCCGCGGCGCTCTCGTTGCCGAGGAGGCGGTAAAGCCCGGCGGCGTCATCGAGCGCAAGCGAAAGCATTCCGTTCAAAGGCGCGTCGTACGTTTCGGGTATACTTCGGTCACGTATGATCGCTCCCCCGTCCAATCCCTCGCCCCATTCGTAAAAGTTCCAGTACCCGGGTTCGGTAAAGCAGGGCGTAAGCCCGTTCGCGCCACGCCGTTTCAAAAAAAGCCGAAGAATTTTATCTGCTACGGGAAGCAGTTCCCTCCCTAAAGAGACATCGCCCGATGCTTCCACGTACTCCCGCAGCGCCGAAATAAAACTGAGCGAAAAGCACGGGATTGTAATTTTAACACGCGCAGGAGCGCACAGTTCCAGAAGTCCGTCCTCACGCATGCCGAGCGCCAAAAGGCGCAAGCCGGATGCCGCAAACTCCGGATTATCGAAAACATAATACCCGCACAGCATCTGAATCCCGGAATCCATGGCATACATCGCCTGCTCTCTCCACGGGCAATCTTCGTAATGCTCATGCATACAGAGTTCAAGCGTGCGGCGGCAAACCTCAAAAATGCGGTTATGGAGTGCATCGGAGCAGTGAAACGACTTTCTGTATTTCACCGGGTACGCAACAGGAAGTACGCCTGCGTAAAAAATCTTTGCGGAATGAGCGTAAATATGCAGTTGCACATACCTGCATCCGACACGTTTAAGCGCGTATGTGAATGTCTGCCTTCCGGTTTTGGCATCGTAAACGGCGGCGAACTGTCTTCCTCCCACGCCGGCGCGTACCCGAAGATCGTCGAGATGCTCCCCGAATCCCGCCAAAATGCGCGCGGGCTCCGGCATTTCAATATCCAGATGGAAGAGACCCGATTCCTCTCTTCCCAAATCCAGAACCAGATACAACCCGTCTCCGTCGCCGTCCTCCAGCCACAGCCCGGACTTATCCGGCAACCCGGCGGGATTTTCCGGCAATCCCCAGTCAGACGGAGAACGGAAACAGAGCGCGGAGCGCTGCATCTTTTCCCCGCATTGCTCTTCGGGAATCCGCGGATCAAAGAATATGCCCTGCGCAGTCAGGCGGCAGCTGCGGGGTTCCCCGCGGTTAAGCGGAAAAATCGGGCGCGGAATAAGTTTCGGTTCCGCGCCGGTTTCCCGGGCCGGGGCCCAATCCGGCCCCGGGCGGTAGGTTTCTTCTCTCCACCCGTCATTTTCGGCGGCATTATAATGGAAAGAAAATGAAAGCTGCCGCGAAAATCTTTCAACCTCCCCGCTTTTGTATTCCCGCGACACTCGGCACTTCGTTTCTCCACAGCTTGCCGCGACAACCGTACCGACGGTTTCTACCGCAAAGATCAGACCGGCCTCTCCTTTGCGGTAAGTTGAGCTGTCTTCACCCTGGAAGTACCCCAGAACGGCAACGGTGTTTTCCCCCGGATGAACCAGGTTTGTAATATTCACGGTATCGAATACTTTCTTATCGGGATAATCCGCGAACTGCGACGCCGTCAGTTCCCTTCCGTTGATAAATACGCTGTACCGCGAATCGGCGCTGATAAGCAGACTTACGTTTTTCTCATTGCCCTTAAGTGTAAAAATATGCCTGAAATCGACATACTGATTTACATCTTCTCCCGAGGGAAGCCATATCCACCGCGCCTGTTCCAAAGAGTTCCTCATAATGCCCGCCTT
>CAZRRV010000002.1:0-52437 GCA_964602735.1 uncultured Eubacteriales bacterium | reverse complement strand
ATATGCGCAAGTTCCCTGCGCGAAAGATGCACGTGCTTTCCGAACCGGGGTATAATACAGCGGAATTGACGTTTTTTACAACACGCTATTTATTCCCCGGCCGTTCACAACCGAATTCCTTCTTACGGCAAAAGCCGGAAAACGCACCGGCAGAATCCGGCCGTTCCCCGGCTAAATCCGTTTTTACACCGCGATTAGGAAATTTTGAGACAATCCGGAACCGATCGCGCGCAACTTATCCGCGCAACCAAAATCCTCCCGCACGGTAAACCACTCCCGTATTCGCATCCGGTGAGAAAGAACAAACCGTTAACCCCCGGTTCATCTGCCTCCGTCAGGTTTTTTTGCAAAAATTTTACCTTTCTTCCAAAGGACAAACAGCACGACCGCGGTGCAGATAACGACAGCCACGGCAACAATGCCGATAACAGCCCCGACGGGAAGGCCTCCGTTCCCGGAATCCGACGTATCCCCGGCGGGATCGAAATCGAGGTTGATCTCATATTCCACGGTTTCCCCGCCGTTAATCATCACTACCTTCATCGTGTCGGTCACATCGGCGTTTTCATCGTCAATATCCGTTCCGTTATTATCCACAATTTTCAGCGAACAGCCTTCGGGTAGCGTAAAACTGTCGAGCAACTCTTTTACTTTAAGGGCGCGGCTCAGTTTTATCACCTTAAACGTACCGTCAACCGTAACGTCTTTGTATTTCGGAGAAAGGACAGCCGCCCCGCTTCCCGGCTGAATTTCGCTTTCCGTACCGCCGGACGAGCCCGAAGACGGAACCGAAGCCCCGCCCTGAACCTGTGAAGACGATGTCGAACCGCCGGGATTCGGCTTTGAATCCGATTTGTCGGAAGATGCCGCCGACTGTACGGGAGCAGAACCTGCGGTGCCGCCTCCGGCCGCATATTCCGTGATAACAATATCGTCAATTTGCCCCTTAAACAACGTGCAATGAATTCCGATGGCGCCGGCTTCATTAAGATTTTTATATTCAATCTCGCCGACAAGAGTATTGTTCACATAGCTTTTAACAGACGCATCATTTACTTCCAGCCGCCACGTAACAAACCCCGAAACATCGCCGGTATACGGACTTCCCGCTTTCGGCTTTCTCGAAGCCGGGGACGCACCCGCATAGTTACGGTAAATTTCCGAAGCAATCGTTTTATCTTTCGTAAACCGTATCGTGGCCATCAAATTGCTGCAGCCGTTATAGCGCTCAAGCGCCGGCTGCCCGTTAAGGCTTTTACGGAAACACACCCCGAGCCACGGATTTTGCTCAGTGAAAGAAGACGGATCGGCTTTTACCTTCATGGTCAAGGTGAAATTTTTTATATTCAAATTTCTCGCGTTGATATAGAAAAATTCACTTGCCACATTCTTGTCGTACACCGGCTTGGAATTGTCGATGTTCAGGACTCCCCCGCTCACCTTTCCGATTCCGGCCGCACAGCCCTGATCGTCCGTCTTCGGATCATCGTCCAGAACCGGATTTATCCATTTGTTAAGATTTCCGGAAGAGAAGTCATCGCTGAACAGAACTTTCGGCGCGGCAAAAACCGGGGACACAATGCCGCAACAAAACAGGAGAAACGACGCGGCGACAACAAAAGACAACAGTTTTTTAAGCATACAGCTCACCCGATCCTTTCCTGAATATAAAATTATGACAGCGCCACAAGCACTCCCTCGCCAGCGTTCAGCGTGAGTGCAAGCGACAACCCGGAGAAATTCCTCGACGCGGCGTTGTACACATACCTGCCGCTTACGGACTTTGAAAACTTTAACGTAACCGTACCGTTCAACGTGATAGAATTGTTCACAACATAAAACACGTTCTTCCCGCCGCAGTCAAAACACCCGGTAAGAAATCCCGATCCCGAAGCGGTAACATCCGTAAGGGAACCGTATTTCGAAAGCTTATCTCCCGCGGGAATTGACGAATCCGGCGATTTCCCGGTAACGATTACACCCTTGCTTACGCTGTTCATCAGCACATCGTCTACCGCGGCGATCTGGCGATTCGCCTCCTGCCCGTAGGTGTAAATCTCGGTCTTCCTGCCGTTTTTATCGATAAAACTTCCCTGGAAATCATCGCTTTCAATGGGTGTGAAATAACAGAAATACTGAATGCCCTTGGCTCCGTACGCAAGAGAAGTGTTTACCTGCCACATGATCTCCGCCCTGTTCGGTCGCCGGCTCGCGTCGCCGTAACTGCAGGCCTGCACGAACACCCAGAAGGGAATGTTGTTTTGAAGCCCCAGTTTGCGGAAAGTCGAAAGTTCTTTGAAATACCCGTTCTGCACGGTGCCCGCCGCGCCGTTAATGGCGTAATAATCGTAGGAAAGAAAACGCGGCTTAACGGTTTTGATAAACCGGTCGAGATATTCCGTATGCGTCACGGTGCCGGACTGCGCCGAGGTAGCCGCTCCGTAAAGGAGCTGAGCCGGCGTGGCATAAGACGGAAGCAGATTTATATAAAAATATTTGTCGGGCGCCAGCTTTTTGAATGTCACGTGCTGCTCCCCGAACTGCTCAAACGACACGGTTCCCGGTTCGTCGCGAACGTTAACTCCGGCGAATGCAGGATGTTTCGCGTATTCCTGCAGCGTTTCACGCATACTTTCCTCATCGGGTTCGTTGATGTTGGCATCGCGAACCAGATATTTCAGTCCGTATTTTTGGCACAGGTCAAGCGACTGCTTTACCTCTTCCGAATTCGGCCCGTAGTTTTCGTACAGGCTGTAAATCAGATTGATCCCGGATTCCCCTAACATTTTATACTGAGCATCGGTAATAAAACTGGGATTATTGTTCTTAACTCCCGCGCGCGGGGGAGCGACCCACGCGCCTATCGGCATAACATCGGCGCCGAGAGGAGGATATTTGCCCCCGGTGCTTCCCTGTTCGGAAGGCACAGACGCGGCACTCCCGGATCCGGGCGAAACCGCGGAGTTCCCTCCGCCCTGCCCCTGCGAAACCGCGCCGCCGGAAGACCCGGCATCGCTTTCAAGCGAATCCCCGCCGGCCGAATCAATTTCGGAATCTACGAGTTCGCGCTTTTCCGACCCCGAAGAACCCGTTCCTTTACCGTTTCCTCCGCAGCCGGAGATCAAAGCCGATACCAACAACAAAGCGGTTAAACCGGCAAAAAGCCGTATTCCTGACTTTCGCATTGATTTTCCTCCTCTCCGTCGCCGGAACGGTTCTCTCTCAGCCTTTCAGCCCGCCGGCAACGGTGTTCTCCACTATCGTATTCGAAAACAGCGCATAAACAATCAAAATCGGAACTGCGGAAATTATCATTGCGGCGAACAGTTTCGGCCAGTCGGCCGCGTAAGACTGTTCCAGCGTGAGATTATAAATTCCCACGGCAAGCGTCATTTTATTTTTATCATTCAAAAACATATACGGGTTGAAATAATCATTCCAGACATTGATAGCCTGAATAATCGACACCGCTATAATGCCGGATCTCGCCTGCGGCAACATAATATGCAGGAACACCTGCGCATCGCTGGCGCCGTCTACAAATCCGGCTTCGGCATAACTCCAGCTTATGCTTTTGAAAAACCCGTAAAGAAGAATGAAATTAAATCCGAATCCTCCCGCGTAAAGCAGAACCAGTCCGAGGTGAGTATCGTAAAGATGAGTATTCACCATAAAGCCGTATAACGCCGCGACAGTGCCGACAGAGGGTATAAGCATTACAACGATAGCCAACGAGTAAAGAAATTTCGACAGTCTGAATTTGTATTTCGCAATCACATAAGCCGCCATGGACGAGGAGAGAATACCGACAAGCGTGCCCAACAGGGTGATTTTGAAGGAATTGCCGAAGTACACCAGCAGATTCATCTGTTTCCAGACGTTCACATAATTGTCAAACAGCGGCTTTGACGGGAAATTCCAGATATTCTGAAAAAAATCCATGTTTGTTTTCAAAGAATTCACAAGCATCCAGGCAAACGGGAAAATAAGCGTGAGCATATAAAGAAAAAACAGCGCCGACACAAAAGCGAAGACTACCTTGTGTGGCCGGGAAGTTTTCAAGCCGAACACCTCGCTCCAGCAATATGCCGCAGGAACGCGGGAACGCCGACGGGCGCTCCCGCGCGCTTACAGGCACAAAATCTTATCCGCGTGATTTTTTCCCGAAAGCCACGGCGGCGCAGACGGCGCATGCGGCGGCAACCGCAACCGCCGCCGTTGCTCCGAGCGGGAAAGCGTCTCCGGTTTGCGGAGGAACGGTTCCGCTGCCCGCGGAATTTCCGGCACCGTTGTTCGCCCCGCCGCCCGACGGATCGGTACCATTCCCGGAATTCCCGGGCTGCGAAGATTGATTCTGAGATTTTTCAACCGGGGTGATCAGATAAGTGCCGATAACCGTGCCGTTCTTTACAAGATTCACATAAAGCGAACCCTCGCCCACGTTCCCAGCGGAAATCACAAGGCTGCTGTCTACGGGGCCGTCGGGAGCGGCCGCGGAGGAAACATACACGTCAACTTCCGCGTCTTTCGTGGAGATGGCGTCTATGAGCTGCTGTACAGTGGTTCCGACGGGTACGTTAACCGTTTTCGTTCCGTCTTCGGCCTCGGTGACGGAATAATCCGCGCTGTTAAACGCAAAGTCGCCGGATTCGGGGGTCAAATTCTGTTTTACGGGAATATCCGTTTCGATTTTCAGGTTATCTATGATGAAATCACCCGCCACGCTCGACTGGAACGCAATATAACCGGCCGTTTTTTTCAGTCCTGTGAAAGCAGCGCGCTCGATTCCGAGATGCCACTCGGGATCGATATCGCGTTTGTAATAAACGCGAACCTCGGGAGTATCGCCTGTTTTGTCAAACACAATGCGCATACTCATAAGCGCTCCCGCGTCTTCCATGCTCCCCGCGGTATAACGCTCATCCCCGAAAGAATCGGCGATCCACGCTTTGTAGTGAGCTCCGTTCCACGGCTGCCCCGCTACCTGTTCCTCTGTTTCGGGAGTATCGGTTCCGCTGTTCGTTGAAAAGTCAAGGTAACTGCCGGCATTTTCCGAATCCGAAAAAAGATACGCATCGGGATGCAACTGAAGCATTGTATAGAGATTGCCCCCGGTCCACCAGTTCCCGGGCACAGCGGCGGTATCGCATCCAACCTCGAGAAACATCGGCTGCGGCATCCCCACCGGATTGAAATCAAAGGAAACGGTATAACTTTCGGGGAGTTTCTCGGGCAGGTTTACCGCAAATCCGGGATACGCTCCCGATGATGCTTCGGGCGCCGCGGGACTGTTGAAAACAAGCCTCCCGTCTTTGACGGTGAGATTCGCACCGTAGGCGGGAACGTAATTTTCGGCGATCCCGTCCTCGCTGAAGTCGTCGAAAAACACAACCGATTCGTCGATTTCTTCGTCCGCGAAAACCGAAAGCCCGGCGCACACCGCCGAAATCAGCACCGCAAGGCACACGGCAAACGCCACAATACGTTTTTTCATAATCATCATTCCTGCTTTCTGTTTATTATTTAATATTCCACATCGGTACCGATGCGGTCTACAACGGATTTAATCGCCAGCACAATAATGATTCCCAGAACGGAAAACATCACGCCGACCGTAGCCGCCCAGTTAAGCTGATTGTTCTCTGTCTGCTGAACCACATACAGGCCTATGGTTGAAGAACTGAAGTTCGGCCCTCCGGCGGTAAGGAGTTTCGGTTGCATGAAAATGGTAAACGCGGACGTGGTGCCGGTGACGAAAAGGGTGGAAATGGTGGGCCATGTCATCGGAATAACAACGCGGGTAAGTTCGGCGCCGAGCCCTATCCCCTCAAGTCTTCCGTATTCGATCAGTTCCTCCGGTATTCTGCCCATGGCGCCGCCCAGCAGAACAACATTGTAACCGATACCGGACCACACGCAGTAAAGGAACACCATAGGCATCGCGGTATCCGGGTCTCCCAGCCAGACATGCTGCAGCGACTCCAGCCCCAGCTTGCCCAGCAGATCGTTCACCACACCGAACGTGCTGTCGAACATAAACGAGAATGCCATGGTCATAATCACAATGGAGATGATCGACGGAATAAAGAAAACCACGCGGTACATCCGGTAAAACGGGATTTGCTTAAACAGGAAATACGCGGCAATCACGGAAAGCGGAAGTAAAATAAAGTTCGTTACCGGAATAAACAAAAGAGAGTTCACAAAGGAGCGGCGCAGCGCGTAAGACGACGCAAGCTGCTTGAAAAAATACCTGAACCAGTAAAGCCCCGCAAACTCGGTTTTCCCCGTGGAAAAATTGAACCTCTGAAAGCAGAGAAGAATAGTGTCTAAATTTATATAAACGGTGAACACCAGCATGTGAAGTACCGGGAACAGAAGCATCAGCGTGATAAAAACCGCGCGTTTGGCTTTTGTATTCATTCCCGGGCCGGTATGCTTTTTCACGGCGCCGACGCTCATATTTTCACCCTCCGCCTTTATGTTTTAACTCAAGCCGAGCTCCTGCCTTGTCGCGTCCCAGTTTTCTTTCGCGAAATCCAGATCCGCGCTAAACGCCGATGCCGCGGTTTCGTCGCCGACCTGAATGCTCGAATAAGGAGCGCCGGCGGCGGGCCAATAATAATATTTCATAAAATAAACGGGATTATCGGAATACATATAAACTTTATTCGCCTTGCTCCACTTGTCGAGAACATCGGCGCTGAATTCGCTCAACCCCTCGATTCCGTCCATATCGTACTTAAACGGACGCGGCCCGCCGGTTTTTTCCGTATAGAGTTTAAGCATATCGTCGCGCGCCATAAATTTAAGGAACTCTTTGGCCGCCTCTTTGTTCTTCGCTTTCTTCGGAATATAGAACAGATCCTGTGCGGTGCAGACTGAAACATCGGTCATTTTTGCCCCGTCAATCGCCGGCGCAAGCATCATCTTCATCTTGAATCCGTCGGGGAGAGAATTCCTCATCTCGTTTTCAATCCACGCGCCGTTGGGAATCATCGCCGCTTTCCCCTGCAGAAAGGCCATCTGCGATTGTGTGTGATCCATGCCCATAGCGCCGTCTACATAATTGGATTCGTCTTTGATAATCCTTTCGTAAATTTCAAGCGCTTTCAGTCGGCCCTGCTGGCCGAACACGTCGGGGGACTCCATTTTGAGGAAATTCTTCATGCCGTCCATTCCCTCATACTGCGCCCACCACGCCAGAACCGGGAAATCCCAATACGAAATAACCTTTCCGCCGAACGCGAAAGGAGCGATGCCCTTGGCCTTGATCTTGTCCATCAGCGCAAACATTTCATCAACGGTTTTCGGGACACTCCAGCCGTTATCCCGGAACATCGTTTCATTGTATATGATTCCGTTACAGACATCGGCCCACGGAACCATCCAGTACTTGCCCGCGTACTTACCCACATCACGGTCTTCATCCACAATTTTATCCGCCATTGGCACACCGTCGACTTCGGCGCCGTAAACATCGGAAATATCTTCCAGGTAGCCTTTCGCGGCATACTCCTGCCAGTTGAAAGCCAGCGTGGCGGCGAGGTCGGGCAGATTCGCCCCGGATTCCAAACGCGTCGTCATTTTCTGCGTTATATCGGGATCGGGGTCAAGCTCGATTTTTATATCTTTGTGTTCTTTCATAAACTTATCGGCAATGGCCTTGATCCATTCATCGCCGTAACCGCCGTTGAAAAAAGAAATTTTAAGTGTTGCAGTCCCGTCGGAATTTTCCCCGCCGCTGCCGCCGCATCCGGCGAGCGCCGCAACGCACATAAGTACGGCCATTGCCGCCGCGACAACACGAAGTGCTTTCCTCATTTCGTTTACCTCCGTTATTTTAAGATTTGAATGAATTTACCTTCGCCCGCGCCAAGTTCTATCTCCGTTTTTCCGCTTTTAAGCGCCACGCGTTCCTTTTCCCCTTCGGTATAAACGTTAACCGCTCTCGCCCCCCTGAAAGCGACGGACACTTTCACGGATTCCATTTTCCCCGGGTCGGTCATGTTGACAAGCATAACGGCTGAATTGCCGCTCCCGTCCTCAAAGCACCCAATCAGTACGGGGCCGCCCTCGACACTTTTCACGGGCTTAAACTCCTTAAGAGGATCATCCATGTAAGTATGCGCGGGCGCGCCCTTTTCCGGCCGGACCATCTGGCCTACGGGTTTGTATGACAGAAAAATGTGATCGAATTTAAGAAGTTCATGGTTTACCCTGCTGGCATACTCATAAACGGGAGTTTTATTTCCTTCACGGTCCACCATGGCGTTTCCGAATGTTTCATTACCCGAATCGGTCGGGGTCCAGTAGCAAAAGTGCTGAATTCCCTGCCCTCCGAACGCAAGCGTCGTATACGCCTGCCAGCGGATGTCCTCATAACCGGGTTCGCGGTTGCTTAAATTAAACCCCATGGTCTGAATAAAATTCCAAAACGGGATTCCGGCTTTTTTCGCGGCCTTTGAAACAATTTCAAGATTCAGCAGATAATCTTCGGTAACCGACGTGCCGTTTATATTTTTCAAGAGCGGGTAATGGTCGTACGACACAACCGTAGGTTTAACTTTTTCAATATATTCGTCAATATACTCCCTGTATCCCAACATTCCGCGCTGGCCGGGCGATGAATACGTGGGGAGCAGGTTCACATAATAGAGCTTGTCGGGCAAAACTTCGTTATAAAACTTCCTCTGCGCGCCGAGTTTCTCGAATTTGTCGGCCGACGGTTCATCGGAAACGAGCGTTCCGGCAAAAGCGGGGTATTCTTTGAATTGTTCGATATTCGGGCGAACCAATTCCTCAAAATCCTCCTCGGGAATATCCGCCAGGCTCCTGTCGCGCACAAGATATTTAATGCCGTATTTCTCCGCCAGTTTCAGCGCCGCCACGGTAGCTTCGTCTCCGGCGTTTTCATACAGAGCGTAAATACAGTTGATGCCGGAATCGGCGATGTCTTTATACGTACTGTCGTTAATATAACCCGGAGGCGGAGAAACCCAAGCCCCGATATGCAGCGTTTTATCGTCCCTGTAATTCGGTTCCGCAATCTCACCCGAACATCCCGACACCGAAACCGCGACAGCCGATACGGCACAAAACAAAGCCGCGGCGCGAAACATTGATTTTCCGTTCATACGCCTTTCCTTTCTTTTTTTACCGCACGCGGCAGTACGATACAAAGTCCGTTTTTCCGGCGGGAAGCTTTCACAGTCCTGCATTTTTTCCTGATTTTTTATTTTTTACACAAGGAAAGCACCGAAAATTCCTTTCGCTTGTACATTATATCACCCCCCCCCCCCCCTATGTCAACAATTTTTTCATAAATAAACAAAATTCGGTTCACCTCATAATTGTTCGCGACGAGGGGAAGGGATTCGTTCCGCCCCTGCGGGTTGTTCGCCGATTTCTTTGAGTTTACTGAAGTTGACGGATTTATATAAAAACCCGTCCGCGGCGGGCCGAATCGAATCCCTTCCCCCGCCACAAACAATTATAAAATGAACTTTCCTTAAAAAAATCGACGGTTTTTGTTGCATTACCGTTAAAATATGATAAAATAACAGTGTATGGAAAAGATACGGGTATACGGAACGGAGGCGAAAAGATGGCGGCGTTTTTCCAAACTCTCGGCGAGCGGATCTCGGTGTTTTTCAGCGTGATATTTTCCGCGTTTGCCGGCATCCGTTTCGCCGATATTTTAGACATTGCGATTCTCGCCTTCGTTGTATATAAAGCTTTGGAATTTTTCCGTGAGACCCGCGCGAAACCCCTTATTAAAGGCATTATAATTCTGGCTTTCTTCTGGGTGATAGCCACCTGGTGGAACATGGTAAGCGTTAAATGGCTTATGGCCAAAATCTTCGATTACGCCATTATCGCCATAGCGATTATTTTCCAGCCCGAACTGCGCCGCGCCCTCGAACGGATGGGTCGGAGCAACCTCGGTTTGTTTGACCGTTCCGGCAGCAACGCCGAGGAGATCGACGAGTGCATCAACCGGGTAAGCGCCGCCGCCGTAAATATGCAGGAGCGCAAAATAGGCGCGCTTATAGTTTTCGAGCGAAATACGCCGCTCGGAGAAATTATCGATACCGGAACCGTTGTAAACGCGGAAGTGGCGACTCCGCTGATAGGGAATATATTCTTCCCGAATTCTCCGCTGCACGACGGGGCGATGATTATACGCGGCAACCGCATTTACGCGGCCGGTTGCATTCTGCCTCTTACGGCGCGCGAAGATTTAAGCGAACAGCTGGGCACGCGGCACCGCGCGGCGGTAGGGATGAGCGAAAACAGCGACGCCGTGGTTTTGGTTGTAAGCGAAGAAACGGGCACCATTTCGATCGCGGAAGGCGGCACGCTTACGCGCGACTTCAACGGAACGACCCTGCGCGGAGCGCTTAAAGCGCTGCTGTACGAACAGGAAGAGACCAAAAACACCGGGATCATCTCTAAATTCAGAGGATTCATCACGCGTTTACGCGAAAAGAGGAAGCCGAAAGAGGAGTAAAACCGCGCCGGCGCGACACACATAATAAATGAAATAAATGAACGGAGGGGTAAAATTTGAGCGCAAAGCCGATACAAAAAGGCTTTTTGAACAGGCTGTTCAAAAACCGTAAATTTACCGTTCCGTTTTCGATAGTCTTCGCGGTGGTGTTCTGGCTGGTTATAACGCTGAGCCAAAATCCGCAGCGGGACGTTACCCTCTCCGGCATAGCCGTTTCGATCGTCACGAGCAATACAATGGTGGAAGAGCTGGGACTCGATGTCATAGGCGACACCGATACCACGGTAAGCGTTCTGGTTTCGGGCCCCACTTATATCGTAAGCGGTTTAAGCGCCAACGATCTCTCGGTTTCCGCGAACCTGTCGGAGGTAAACGCCGCCGGCACCTACGAAATTCCGCTTGTCGCGAACAAAGTCGGCGGCAAATCCGAGTACAATATAATATCGGTTATACCGAATAAAATGTCGCTTACTTTCGACTATATCAACGAAACAGAATTCGCGGTTCAGGCTATCGCAAACGGAGCCGCCGCCGTTGAAGGGCTTATCGTAGACACTCCGGTTGTTACCAACAGCGAAGACGCCACGCTTACCGTGCGCGGCCCCGCAAGCTATATCGAAAAAATCGCCGCCGTACAGGCAGTCGCGGATGTAAACGAAACACTTTCCGAAACGGCAAGTTACGATGCCGATATTGTGTTAGTCGATGCGGACGGCAACAAGATCGACGATAAACTGTTCACTCTCGAAACAAAAAAAGTTAAAATTTCGGTTCCCATATACAGGCAGAAATGGGTTAAAATCACCCCCGTATTCAACAATATGCCGGCAGGGTTCGGCGGAAAACCCCTGCCGTATACCCTAAGCGAAAATGAAATAGAGATAAAAGGCCCGCCGGAAACGGTAGACCAGCTTACCGATATTAAACTTGTGCCAATCGATTTCTTCGATATATCAACGGAAAAAACATCCTTCACTGTCGCTCCGGCTCTTCCCAACGGCATCAAATCGGTGAACAGCAATATTGAAACCGTTACCGTAAAAATAAATCTCGCCGGATACCGTATGCGTGTTTTCACGGTGTCGGAATGCCGCGCTCTCTCGCTCGAAAAAGGCGTAAAAGTGGCAAGTATGGGCAGTATCCGCAATGTTAAAATCATGGGGTCTTCCGCCGTGGTGAGGAGGCTTACAAACGGTCAGCTGTACGCCGAGGTTGATTTATCCGGCAAGTCCGCGGGGCAATACACGGTAACGGTAACGATAAAAGCCGCGTCATCAAATCAGATCTGGCAGGTGGGAACATACACCACCGTTATCGTACTGCAATAACCGGCGCGTTCGGAAAATTCCTGAAAAGGCGGTAAAACGGTGGAAAAAGCCGGGCTTGAGACAGTATGCGGAATCGTTGAAAAAATAACATATAAAAACGAGGCAAACGGGTTTACTGTCGCTTTGATTCAATCCGACGGCCGACGGATTTCCGCCATCGGAGAAATGGCGGATATCGAACCGGGCGAGAGCGTTGCGTTTACGGGAAAATATACGGAGCACGCAAAATACGGAAGGCAGCTTAGAGTTGAAAACCACGTAAAGACGGAGCCGCAGACCGCCGTCGCCATCGAAAGGTACCTTGCGGGAGGCGCAGTTAAGGGCATAGGTCCCGCCACCGCCCGCAAGCTTGTACGGCGGTTCGGGGCGGAAACTCTTCATATAATAGAGAACGAACCCGGTCGGCTGTGCGAAATCAAGAGCATTACGGCCGAAAAAGCCGCGGCATTTCACAATGAATTTACGAAAAAAAAATCGGTCAGCGGAGTATTGCTGTATCTCGCCGCTTTCGGGATCGATTCGGCGACCGGGTTTAAGGTCTATTCGGCGCTCGGCGAAAACGCCGCCGAAAAGCTGAAAGCGAATCCTTATCTGCTGTGCTCGGGCGATATAGGCATGCCTTTCGAAAAAGTCGACCTTATAGCGGAAAAAATCAGTGACGGCGTTCCGCACACAGAACGCGCCAAAAGCGGAATTGAATACATTCTGCGGCATAATCTCGCGAACGGGCACACCTGCCTGCCGGCGGAAAAACTTTATCAAACGGCGGAAAAACTTCTTAACACGGGTCACGATACGGTCGACGACGCGGTGCGGTTGCTGATATCGGAAAAAACAGTCGTAAAAACCGTAAGCGCCGGCGGAGAATCATACGCGCTTTCCGAATATTACGAATGCGAACGGATGATAGCGGAACGGCTGGCGCTTTTTTTGCGCACTCCGCCGGAACCCGCGGATTCGATTGACGCGGAAATAAAAATAATCGAAGACGAACAGAACATAACGTACGCCCCCCGCCAAAAAGAGGCAATAAAGCTCGCGGCCGCGAACGGCATATTTATACTTACGGGCGGGCCGGGTACCGGCAAAACCACAACCGTAAACGCCATTATAAGGATACTGGAAAACCGCGGACTGTCGGTTCAGCTTGCAGCGCCGACCGGCCGAGCCGCGAAAAGGATGCAGGATCTTTGCGGAAAAAGCGCGCAAACCATTCACCGCCTGCTCGAGGTAAGCTTAACCGGCGACGACGGGGAACCTTATTACGGGAGGAACGAAACCCGCCCGCTCGACTGCGATGTACTTATAATCGACGAAATGTCGATGGTGGATGTCAAACTTTTCGCGGCGCTGCTTAAAGCTATTCCGCTGTACGGCAAGCTGATTATGACAGGCGATAAAGACCAGCTGCCCGGTGTTTCGGCCGGAAATGTTTTAGCCGACCTGCTCGCCTGCGATAAATTCCCCGCGGTTCAATTAACGGAAATTTTCCGCCAAGCGCAGCAAAGCCTGATTGTTACCAACGCGCGCCGGATTATAGAGGGCGAAATGCCCGTCTGCAAAGAAAAAAACGGAGATTTTTTCTTTATACCCGCCGACCCCGACGATGTTGTGCCGCTGGTTACAGATCTTTATTGCAGGCGTCTTCCTCAGACATATAATTATTTGCCGCAAAACGATATTCAGATTTTATGCCCGTCGCGGATAACCGGCTACGGCACGGCGGAACTGAACGGCTCCGTTCAGGCTGCGGTTAACGGCGATGTTTCGCGCCCGAGCATAAAGGCGAACGGCTGTATTTTACGCTTGGGCGACAAAGTTATGATGATGAAGAACGATTACAATATCGCCTGGGAGAATGACGACGGCGAACGCGGCAACGGGGTATACAACGGAGAACTCGGCATTTTATGCGGGATCGATCTGCCGAACGGGAGGGTAACCGTCCGTTTTCCCGATAAAATCGCCCTTTACGAAGATGATGAAATAACCAGGCTTGAACCCGCTTACGCCATAACGGTTCATAAAAGCCAGGGATGTGAATTTCCGGCCGTTATAATACCGTTGTGCAAAACTCCCGCCAAACTTCGATACCGCAATCTTCTGTATACCGCGGTAACGCGGGCGAAAGAATGCGCGATTATTGTGGGCAGTGAAGAAATAATGGCGGAAATGATAAAAAACGACCGTAAAAACGCGAGATATACGGCGCTGCGGTACCTGATTTAATCGGATATTGCGCCGACAAATTCGCGGACGGCGAATGCATGACGATCCTCTTGTAATCACCCCGCGGCGAAAACCGCAGCCGCCCGTTACACGGTGAATTGAACCCTCAAAGCGAAACGCGGGCGTGCAATATTTTACCCCGAGCCTGTGTATGCGCGCAATCAATTCCCTTTGCCGGGCAATACGCAACATCATAATCAAAATTACGAAAAGCGCTTCGGAATACGCAAAATTGATCCGGCGCGATATTCGGCCGGTTCGCGTAAATTTCAATTAAACGGGCGGGGTGTTATGAAAAGCAGGCTTTCGTTTCTCTCCGGTATATTTTTCCCGCCCCGATGCTGCTGTTGCGGCGACCTCGTCGCAAACCGGGATCTGATTTGCGAAAACTGCCGCTCGAATTTGCCGGTTATACCGCTGAACTGTTGCAAAAAATGCGGCCAGACTCTCGAAAAATGCGAATGTGCGCGTATCCCGGCTATATTTTCGGGAATTGCGGTGCCGTTTTACAATGAAGGGCCTGCAAAAGCCGGCGTTTACGCGCTTAAAATGAACGGAGCCAGAGAAAACGCCCGGTTCTTCGGCACCGAGATGGCACGGCGTTTCGCCGCGCTGTTCCCGGATGTAAAACCCGATTTTGTTACCGCGGTGCCGATGAGCCGGCGGCGCAGACGCGGTGCGGAATACAATCACGCGAGCGAGCTCGCGAAAGTTGTGGCGGATGAACTGAACATAGAATACCGCGAACGGATTCTGTTCAAATCCGACGCGGCCGCTCCCTCCCAGCACACGTTAAATTACCTCGAACGCATCGGCAACGTGAAAGACATATACGGTTGTAAAAAAGACATTACCGGCAAAACGGTTCTGCTGGTTGACGATATTCGTACCACTGCGGCCACATTGAACGCCTGTGCGCGGCAACTGCTTATTCACGGAGCCAAAGAAGTTTATTGCACCGCCGCATTACTTACGGAGCGGCGCGGCTGAATGAAAAGAGTGATATTTTGGCGGATATAGGAATAGATTTCGGAACATCGAAAACGACACTGTTCGCAAAAGGGAAAATACTGTTGGAACAGCCGAGTGTCGCGGCGGTAGAAACCGACACCTGGGAGCCGATATGCTACGGCGACCGCGCGATGTCGATGGTGGGACGGACACCCGAAAGCGTAACAACCGTATTCCCCATTGAAAACGGAGTTATAGCCGATTATGATATAGCGGAACAGATGCTCCGCGAATATATGCAGCGGGCATTCGGCAAAAGGATTATCAAACCGCGGGTTATGATTTCGGTACCCATAGGCGTCACACCGGTACAGCACCGCAGCGTCGCGGATGTTGCGGGATATGCCGGCGGGCGCGATGTTTGCGCAATCGAATCGCCGATTGCCGCCGCGCTCGCTTTGGGAATCGATTTCACGAAACCCGACGGAAACATGGTTGTCGATATCGGAGCCGGCGTTACCGACATCGCCGCGATATCGATGGGCGGCATAGTACAGTGCGGGGGGACTCACACGGCGTCGTTAAGTTTTGACGACGATATAATAAAATATGTTCGCCGGGAATACAATATACTTATAGGGCAGCAGACCGCCTCGCGCATTAAGGAGGAAATAGGCTGCGCCACGGAGCGGCCGGTCGACCTGACGATGAGCGCGAAAGGGCGCGACGCCGTAACCGGCATCCCGGCGGTGTTCGAGATCACCTCCGAGCAGGTCCGCGAAGCGATAAACGGCAGTATCGAAGATATATGCAAAGCAATTCATAATGTTATTGAAACCACAAAGCCCGATCTTGTCGCCGATATTATGGATCGCGGCATACTGCTTACCGGCGGCGGGGCGCAACTTTTCGGACTTGACAAACACATAGGCGAAGCGCTCGGCGTACCCGTAATCGTAACCGAAGATCCGAGCCACGATGTTGTGCGCGGGGAGCTTATAGCCTTGAAAAGGCCGCATCTGTTGAAAAACGGCGACTACCAGTTCCGTTCAATCCAGGAACTTATGGTTGAATAAACGCCGCACACGGCGGCGCCCCCGGTTTTTCGTATTATCCGAAAAATCCGGCGATGCTTAGAACATTCCGCGCGCCGCCCGCTTCGACGCGACCCCCGCGTGCCGCCGGAACCCCTGGCGAATGTTTTTGTTGCGGCGACATATTTTGTCTGCTATAATGATCCCCGTAAAAATCTGCCGATACACGGCGCGGAAAAGAGGCGCGAATCAGGGTGAAAACTTTTTTGGCGGTCGATATAGGCGCCTCGTCGGGGCGCCATATACTCGGCTTTTTGAACGGCGGAGAACTTACGACAAAAGAAATTTATCGATTTGAGAACGGATTCTACGAAAAAGACGGCGAACTGTTCTGGGATATCGACAGACTTTGCCGCGAGGTTACGGCGGGGCTTGCGGAATGTAAACGGCTGGGTTTTGCGCCGGAAAGTGTCGCGATCGATACATGGGGTGTCGATTATGTTCTGCTCGGGAGCGACGGCGAAAAGCTTTGCGACCCCCACTGTTACCGCGATAACCATACGCTCGGGGTTGTCGACGAGGTTGAAAAAACCGTTCCGTTCAACGAACTTTACGCGCATACCGGGATTCAGCGCCTGACGTTTAATTCGGTATACCGGCTTATGTGCGATAAAAAGTCGGGCCTGCTGTCTTCGGCCGAAACATTCCTTTCGATTCCCGACTATATCGTGTACCGCCTTACGGGTAACATATTCTGCGAATACACCGACGCCACGACTGGTTCGCTCGTCTCGGTTGCGACCGGCGAATACGACAGCGACATAATCGGCGCGCTCGGCTATCCGCAAAAAATTTTTCTTCCGCTGTCAAAGCCGGGAACCGATGCCGGCCCGCTGAAACCCGAAGTGGCGCGCGAAGTCGGATTCGACTGCGAAGTTGTACTTGCCGCGAGCCACGATACCGCGTCGGCGGTCGCCGCGTGCCCCCTGCCGAAGAAAAACGGCGTATATATTTCATCTGGAACCTGGAGCCTGATAGGCAGCGAACTTCTCTCCCCCGTTACGGGCCCGTCCGCGCGAGACGCCGGCTTCACCAACGAAGGAGGATACGGCGGCACCTTTCGTTTCCTTAAAAACTGCACGGGAATGTGGATGTTCCAGGGAATACGCAAAAGCCTGAATAAACGGTACAGTTATGATGAGCTTATGTATATGGCGGAAGAGAGCGGAGAAGACTTTTCCGAAATCGATGTAAACGATCCGTCGCTGCTTGCCCCCGACGATATGCTTTCGGCCGTACAGGCGCTTTGCGGCGGCGGGAATAAATCTCTCGGTCACACTTTGAACAGCGTTTACCGTTCCCTTGCCGATTCGTACCGGGTTACGGTTGAAAATATCGCCTCGGTAACGGGGATTGTACCTGCCGGTATAAACATTGTCGGCGGCGGGAGCGTTGACGAATATCTGGATAAACTTACCGCGGAATATACGGGGTTGCCGGTAACCGCCGGGCCCGTGGAGGCTACGGCGCTCGGGAATATCGCCGTGCAGGCTATGGCGCGCGATAAATCCCTTACCCTCGCGAAAATGAGGCGCATTATCGCGGCGTCGTTTAATACGCGGGTTTTCAACCCGTAAAACAAAGGATGATGTATGTAAATGAGCGGATTTGACGAAGCACGCGATTTCTACGGAAATCTGGGCGTAGATGTTGACGCGGCGATGAAAAAATGCTCCGAAACCCCCGTCTCGATCCACTGCTGGCAGGGCGACGACGTTGAGGGGTTCGACGGGGGCGGAGCGCTGTCGGGCGGGATACAGACCACCGGCAATTACCCCGGAAAAGCGAGAACCCCCGATGAATTGATGGCGGATTTCGACGAGGTGTTAAAACTGGTGCCGGGTCGGAAAAAGCTCAATCTGCATGCGAGTTACGCGATTTTCGGCGACGGCGACAGGGCCGATCGCGATAAAATATCTCCCCGCCATTTTAAGAAATGGGTTGATTACGCGAACGCCCGCGGAATCGGCGTTGATTTTAATCCCACTTTTTTCTCACATTCGATGGTTAAAGACAATCTCACGCTTTCTTCACCCGATGAAACGGTGCGCCGCTTTTGGATTGAACACGGCAAACGGTGCGTTGAAATATCATCGTATTTCGCGGAAGAAACGGGTATGCCCTGTCTGATGAATATTTGGATTCCCGACGGGTTCAAAGATATACCGGGAGACAGATTCGGCCCGCGTAAGCGTTTCGCGGATTCCCTTGATGAAATTGTTTCCGTTCCGCGCGACAAAACCAAGGTTTATATCTGCCTCGAATCGAAAGTTTTCGGTATAGGACTTGAATCATGTACCGTTGGCAGCGCCGAATTTTGCTTAAATTATGTAAATTCGCGGGGCATCACCCCGCTCATGGATAACGGGCATTATCACCCTACCGAATCGGTAGCCGATAAGATTTCGGCAATGTTGCTTTTCAACGATAAAATTGCGCTTCACATCACGCGTCCCGTCCGGTGGGACAGTGATCATGTCGTTCTCTTCGACGATGAAACCCGCTCGATTCTCGGCGAAGTGGTTGCCTGCGACGCGCTCGACCGCGTTTTTCTCGCGACCGATTATTTTGACGCTTCCGTCAATCGCGTCGCGGCGTGGGTAACGGGGCAGTTGAGCGTCCGCAAGGCAATGCTGCAGGCGCTGTTGACTCCGTACCCCGAGATGAGAAGATTGCAGGACTCGGGCGATTTTACACATCTCATGGCGTTGCGCGAAAAGCTGAATTGTGCCCCGTTTTACCCGGTGTGGGAGGAGTTTCTGAACCGCGAAGGGGTAAATCCCGATTATATGTCGGAAATCGACGAATATGAGAGAAAGGTGTCGGTTGAAAGATTATGACTGATTTAAGCACGGCCCCGTTTATCAAAGAACTCTGCCTCACCGCGTCGAATATGTACCGTCTCGGCTGGGACGAACGCAACGGCGGCAACATAAGCGTTATGCTCGACGACGGCGACATATCGGCATACCTTGGCGGCGCGCCGGTGCTGAGGGAAATACCCATGGGCTTTCGGGCGAGCGAACTCGCCGGAAAATGTTTTGCCGTCACGGGAACCGGCAAATATTTCAAAAACATCGAGCGCGACCCCGAAAACAATCTTGGCGTAATTCGCGTATCGGAGAGCGGCGATACCGCCGAACTGCTTTGGGGATATTCCGACGGCGGACGGTTCACAAGCGAACTTCCCGCCCATTTGATGAGCCATATCGCAAGGCTTTCGATTGACCCGGATAACCGTGTTGTTATGCACTGCCACCCGACGTATACCCTCGCCATGAATTTTGTGCATCCGCTCGATGAGAAAGAATTTACGCATACGCTGTGGCAGACCTGCACCGAATGCATAGTGGTTTTTCCCGACGGGATCGGCGTACTCCCGTGGATGGTATGCGGCACCAACGAAATAGGAAGAGCAACCGCCGAAAAAATGCGCGAGTTCCGTTTGGTAATATGGGGAATGCACGGTATTTACGCTGTCGGGAAAACTCTCGACGAAGCGTTCGGTCTGATTGAAACGGTTGAAAAAGGCGCTCAGCTTTATATGATAGCGAGCGGAATGCCGCGTATCAATACGATCAGCGACGACGGATTACGGGCGACAGCCGCCGCTTTTAACCTTAAATTCCGCGAGGATTTCCTCGGTTAAGCCGTACATTAACGGCAACCCGCGCAAAGTTTTAGCCGGCGCAATAAAAAATTGCATGATTAATGGCTTTAGAATTTTTGCCGTCCGTAAAAGCGGCCGCTGCCCGCAGACGCGATAAACCGCTCGGCGCCGGGAGCCGTATCCGGCGGCACTCTCAACCAGGATTTAAGGAACGGGCGGCATGCGATTAACTGTCGCGCGTTACTACGGAACGATTCCGCCGCCCCGCTTCCGCGGTCTACACTACGGGTGAACTCGACAGTGTGCCGGATTATGGGCACTTAGGTTGCGATCCGCAATCAGGAACCGCACACGCGCGCGGCCCAACAGCCGGACGGCCGCGCCGATCGGCGCGGCGGGTGCTTTCCCCGACAAAAAGCTCTTACGGCAACACCGCCGGGTGACCGCCCGACGGCTCCCGGCGTCATCTGCCCGGTATTTCCCCTGTTATATTTTACAAAAGCGCCCGAAAAGCGCTTTTTGCTTTCTCTTAACAAAAAATCCGACGGCGCATCTGCCGCCGGGTCTTTTTGCGGTGTTGCCCTAAGGTTTTTCCCCCGGCGCCGCGCCCGGAAAACGTCCCCGAACAGAGCCGCAAATATATCTCTCCCCCGCGCGCCGGGGGAGTTTTTATATCACGGCGGCGCCGCGCAAGGTTCCGCCGTGCCCCTGTTCGCCGGTTCTCCGCCCGGCCAGCGTGCCCGTAAACACATACAACATTCCCTCGCCGCCCGGGACTGCGCGATAGAACCGTCCCGGCGTCAGATTAAACCCTCGTAAAGCGGCACCGTCTCACATCCGCCCCGCGAAATCACGCCGAAAATAATTTTTTCATTGCCACGGGGCACGGTTTTTGGTATAATGCTTTTATAATCGGGGAAAGGAGTTTGTGAATGGCTAAAGTCACATTGCTCGCTTATACGCCGAATCCCGAACTTGCGGTCGCGGCGGCCGCCAGGCTGTGCTATTCCGCCGCCGATATTGAAAGCATACGCGAGGGGCTTACCCCCGAAAAAACCGCACACTTTGTGGAAATGCTTGCCGAAATAGGTCACGAAAGCCCGCTTGAGCACGCCTCGTTCACATTCGGGATAGAGGGTGTATCGCGTTCGTTGCTGGCGCAGATTACACGCCACCGCATCGCGTCGTATTCGGTGCAAAGTCAGCGCTATGTTAAAGAAAACGCGTTCCGTTATGTTGTACCTCCCGAAATCGAGGCGGTTCCCGAAGCCAGAGAATGTTATATAAACGCCATGGAACGCGACAGAGAGGATTACGAAAAGCTTGCCGAAATTCTTAAATCGCGGCATAAAAAAAATTTCCTGGAATCGGGAATGAGCGAAAAAGAAGCCGACCGCGCCGCCGAAAAAAAAGCGGTTGAAGACGCGCGGTTTGTACTGCCGAACGCCTGTGAAACAAAAATGGTGGTTACCATGAACGCCCGCAGCCTGCTGAATTTTTTCCGACATCGCTGTTGCGGGCGCGCCCAGTGGGAAATACGGGCGGTCGCCGATGAGATGTTCCGGCTGGTTTACGGTGTGGCGCCGCATATCTTTGCCGGCACCGGTCCCGCCTGCCTTTTCGGAGCGTGCGGCGAAGGTAAAATGTCCTGCGGGAAAAGCGCGCAGGTTCGCGAACGCTTTAAGGCGTTGCGCGGCGAAAACCGGTAATGGGAAAGCTGATAGTACTCGAAGGGCTCGACGGAAGCGGAAAATCCACACAATTAAGCCTGCTTGAAAAGCGCTTTTTAAGCGAAGGAACCGATTGCCGGAGTTATTCGTTTCCCGATTACGCCGGCGATTCGAGCGCTCTGGTGCGTATGTATTTAAGCGGGGCGTTCGGCGACGATCCCGACTCCGTGAACGCCTATGCCGCCGGCGCGTTTTACGCGGTTGACCGTTACGCTAATTATAAACTGCACTGGGAAAATTATTACGCCGCCGGCGGGCTGGTGCTGTGCGGGCGGTACACAACATCGAACGCCGTTCATCAGGCCTCGAAACTGCCGGCCGGCGAGCGTTCGCGGTACATCGACTGGCTGTGCGAATTTGAATACGGAAAGCTCGGGCTTCCGCGGCCGGATAACGTTATTTTTTTGGATATGCCGCCTGATGTGGCAGAAAAAATGCTGTCAAACCGCTACGGCGGCGACGAGCAAAAAAAAGATATTCACGAAAAGAACGGGCGCTATCTGCGACGGTGCCGCGAAGCCGCACTTTTCGCGGCGGAATATTGCGGATGGGAAACGGTACACTGTGCCGCAAACGGCGAGCCGAAGGCTGTCGACACCATAGCGGAAGAAATTTACGATAAAGCTGTTAAAACGCTGAAACGGGGTACGGATCTATGATATTTGAATTTCTGGCAGACGGTTTTGAGGAAACCGAGGCTATTGTTCCGCTCGATATACTCAGAAGAGCGGGCAAATCGGTTACGACGGTGGGAGTTACCGGCAAAACGGTTACGGGTTCGCACGGCATAACGGTAACCGCCGACACCGTTATTGCGGAAGCGGCACCCGGGGAGGCTCTCGAGGCGGTAATCCTGCCGGGAGGTATGCCGGGCACGGCAAACCTCGAAAAATCCGAAGAGGTAATTGATTTTATCAAGTACGCCGACAGTAACGGGAAAATAATCGGCGCGATTTGTGCGGCGCCGTCCATCATAGGCAAAATGGGGTTGCTTGGCGGCAAAAAAGCCGTTTGCTATCCCGGATTTGAACAATTCCTGTACGGAGCCGAAATCGGCGACGCTCCCGCCGTAAAATCCGGCAATATTATAACCGCACGCGGGGCGGGAGCGGCAACACAGTTCGGCTTCGCGCTGGTTGAGGCAATGTGCGGCAGAGCGAAGCGGGTTGAGCTGGAACACGATATACAGTGGAGCCGGTAAGCGCAAAACTTTACAAAGCGGAAATGCGTGAAAAATCGCGCGAGCGAAGACTGGCAATGCCGTCAGGGGTTAAAGCGACAGCCGATACCGCCGTGTGCGGGCAGGTGCGAAAACTCCGGCAATACCGCGATGCGGGCGCCGTTTTCGTTTATGTCGCCCGCGGGTACGAGGTTGCCACCGCCGCCATAATCGAAAACGCGTTTTCCGACGGCAAAAAAGTAGCGGTGCCGCGCTGCGTGCCGGGAACGCGTGAAATGCGGTTCCGTTTTATAAATTCGTTAACCGATTTATCCCCAGGTTCGTTTTCGGTACCCGAACCGCCGGAAGATTTCCCGTTGGCCGACGGCTGCGGCGACGCCTTGATGCTGGTGCCGGGCTTTGTGTTCGATCGGTACGGTTTCCGCATAGGGCACGGCAAAGGCTATTACGACCGTTATCTCGAACATTTTACCGGCGCGACGGCGGGGCTTTGCTACGAAAGCGACCTTGTGTCCCGCATTTACCGCGACAAATACGACAAACCCGTATCGGTTGTTATAACCGAGCGTAAAATATACAAATCGGCGGAAAATCCGCCGAAGTTCGGAGGTTAAGATGAGCAATCCCAACATGTATATCCCGCCCGACGACAGAAGAGACGACCTGCCGCCCGACGATCCGCCCGGGAACGAAACTACCGAGGACTTTTCCATAGATCTTTCTCTTCTCGACGAATATCCCGACAATCCGTCGGGTACCGGAACCGGCGGCGAAGATGCAGGCACCCCTGCTCCGAGGAAGAAAAAAAAGAAGAAGAAAAGGCGCCAGGGCTGCGTTTCGGCGGCCGTATGGGTCGCGGGAATAATAGCGGTGTCGCTCGGCGTCGCTTTCGGAGTTTTAACGCTGGTCGCCGATTTTCTGGGCATAGGCGGCGCGGGGACGGTGCAGATTGAAATAGAGCGCGGCACACCATCCGCCGAAATCGCCCGCCAGCTCGACAAAGCGGGCGTAATTCGGTATTCCACAGCGTTCCGCCTATACTCCAAGCTCATGGGATTCGACGGCAAATTCCAATACGGCGTATATGTGTTCGACAAGGAGGACGGCTACGAGGCGCTGTGTGAAACCCTGCAGGAGGAAGGAATGAAAGCCGACACCGTAAAGGTGAAAATCCCCGAAGGGGCGGAAATAGACGATATACGCAAGCTTTTTGCCGACGCCGGTATATGCACGGAGGAACAGTTCCGCGAAGCGTCGCGCGATTTGTCGTATTACGATGAATTCGATTTTATAAAAGAACTCCCCGTTGAGCAGGTTTATTATCACCTCGAGGGCTATATGTTCCCCGATACCTACGAATTTTACCGCTACAACAGTACCGAATGCGCAAGGCAGGCCATACGGCGTACTCTCGCGCAAACCGACGCGAAGCTGAGACCTTACCGTTCAAAAATCAAAAAATCGGGTTACACGGTTCACGAAATACTCACAATGGCGTCGATTCTGGAACTCGAAACCAGCAACGCCTCTAAAACCGACCGTGAAAATGTCGCCGCGGTGTTTTATAACCGCCTTAACTGGAAAGATCAGCCGAAATTGTTGGGTTCTTCCCCTACGGCGGAATATCCCTACGGCAACGGCAGGTACGACACCAACAAAACCGAGGGGCTGCCTCCCGGTCCCCTGTGCGCTCCGAGCGAGGCATCAATCAGCGCCGCGGTAAATCCAACCGACGATTTTAAGTTCGACTATTTCGTAACCGATAAAAACGGCAAATTCTACTACAATAAAACTCTGGAAGAGCACAACGCAACCGTAAGCCGGCTGAAGCAGGAAGATCTGTGGCTCGAATAATTTAACGGCAACGCTCTGAAAGGTAAAAACGGAAACGGCGCCGTGCACTCCGCTCTTCCGTCCGACTTCCGACGGCGCCGCCCCGCGGGTCTCTCGGAAAATCAGCTGTATTCCCCCGTCGGTATCGGGTGCCCGGCGGCACATCCGCAAGGCAGGCGTTATTCGGCGTTGTATTTAACAACACACAAACAGGCGGAGAACGAGTCGTTCTCCGCCTGTTTGACGGCCGCTGTTTTACGGAAGTATATACGGCCTTCGCGATTATTCCGCGAACTGCCGCCCCGCGTCGGATTTGTAAAACATTTCCCGCAATGTACATATATCGTCGGGCAATTCATCGGGGGAATGAGTCGCCCGCAGCTCTTTGAGCCAGCCGTAAAAGCGGTTGGCGAGAGGCGTCGCCAAAGCGCTTACGCGAGTGTTGTCGATATAACCTTTTCTGAAGGTTTCCCGCGCTACGGAGCGCATAAATTTCCAAAAGCGGTAATAGGCAAGTTTGATTTTGAGCATGGCGCCCTTTCCGTCTTCCGTCACAAAACCTTCGATCCTTCTCCCCCTGTACAGATAATCCTCGCCGTTTACGGTATTGTACCAATCGAAAAAATCCGGCCACCGCTCGATTACGCGGGCTTTTTCTTTGTGACGCAACCCGAATCTTTCCGCAATCTCGCACATTTCGTCGTATTCGTATTTGCGGAAATGCAGATCGTTAAAAACAATATCAAGCAGATAAAGGCCGCTTTCGGGATAGGAAATTATATGCCGATCGCGTTCGGTATCCACACATTCAAACACAAACGAAACATTATGTTCTTTCGCGAAGTGTTTTATCGCATTGCGAGTTTCATCGGTCGTAACACGGAAAAACATCTCTTTCAGCCATACGGCGTATTCGCCGTCCGGCGCCGATTTCGTGGTGATGAACAGGTCGTCGTTTTCGTCGCTGTAGGAAACGATTCCCAAAAACCCGTTCTCTTTCACATAAGCCGTCACCGGAAATTCAAACCTGAACTGTAACATCTCGAGTTTTGTTTCCGGCCGTTCGTTTATATTGAAAAATTTGTCGTAGGCTCTCGCGACCACCTTCTCTTCGGGTATGTTGATATAAAGTCCGCGGGCGTGTATGGTTTGCCCGTCCCAAACTTTATCGTAGAATGCCTCCTTCGTAAAATTGAAAGACGAGATGTTCCCGTACCGCTTTTCGGCGATATAACGGTTGGCGCGCAGTTCCCGTATAACATCGCCTACCGTTTTTTCCTCATCCGCGCCGGCAATATCCGGAAGGTTCGGCTCCGCGAAAACGGTGTTTTGAATTTCCACGGTGTTTATTATCCCGCCGGGCAGAACCTGAACGCACCGCAGACACCCGCCGAACTCCACTTTGCCTTCAAGTACAAACACACGGTCATTTACACGCGCCGGCAGGCTTTTGGTATTCCTGTGACCGAAAATCTGATAACAGTTTTCGGGCGACTGTTCCGGGAATGTATTCGCCACGGTTTCGGTATCGTTATAATCTCCGACACCGTGAATCATCTGCCGCGAGGAAACAAGCGTAAGGTTCTGCGGCAATACGCTTAAACCCCCGTGCGTTACAAGGAAAAGACGGTCGCCGTATGTGTAATACGCACATTGTCCGAGTTTCCGATACAGTAACCGCACATCTTTTCTTCTTATGCCCGAGCTTTCGAGCTGCGCGCGCGTATTGCTTTCAAATTCCTGCGAATTTACCTCTTCGCCGTTCGCCCATCTGTCAAGCCATTTTTCGTGGTTGCCCTCGAGCAGGCGCACATTGGGTTTGTCGTAAATCGAAAGCAGGAATCGCAAAACCTCGGCGTTTTCAATTCCTCTGTCGATATAATCCCCGCAGAAGATATACATTTCATCGTCTTTCATGCCGCCTTCCCGATTAAAATATTCCGAAAGGGCGGTGTAACATCCGTGAATATCGCCGATATGGTGAATTTTCCCGTAAGCGGAAAAATCGGAGGGTTTCATCCATATTTTGTCGAGTTCGTCCGGCTTTATTACGGTAATGCCCGACGGTATTTTCTGCGTTTGGAACCGGGAATACATACGGTCGATAACATAATCGGGGACGCGTTTCAGCGGATCGCGCCCGCGGTTGCGTTCTTTCACCGTTTCAACGGGAATATCGGTAAAATCAACACAGTAAATCCGGTACTTATACCGTGCGCCGAGCGTTTTGTAACGGTTCATTTCCGAAGTTTTGGAGTTCGTGGCGTCAATTACCGTAAAATCGCCGTACGCCATGCGGTTTTCCAGCATTTCAAACAGAATATTCCACACAAATTTATCGTTTCTCTGACTGATGTTCCTGCCCCCGTCGGGAGTAAGAACGGGCGCACCGCACATAAGGCGTATATCGTCGGCGCACAGTGAATATTCGCTTAAACCGTGTTCGCGTATCCAGGTCGATTTCCCGCATCCCGCGCTGCCGCGTAAAAGAAGTAAAACTCTCAATTAAATTTCTCCGTTTCCGCAAAATTTCCGCATTTCGCATAAGTATAAACGTATACCTGCTGTATGATTATACCGAAGCCGCCGCGGCCTGTCAAGAGTTGCCGCGAAAGTTACGTGTCCCGAAAGCATTTGCGTAATTCGGGCAACAACTTCAGGTAGCGCCGCCGCGCGACGGTATTTGCGAGATGTTCCCCGGAATACACCCGCGCCGCGAAATGTGAGGCAAACCCTGTTGCAATCCCGGCGCGGAAGCGTTATAATTTAACCGTATCGGGAATTTACGCCCCGGAATCCGGGAAAAATACCGCGGCACATACTTTAAGGCGGAGAAAAGCGAAAACCTGCCGGCGGCGCCGAATTGAAAACCACGGAGCGGAATTTCCCGAACACGGTTGTTTGTTTATGCAGTAACGCGAAACGACGCTCGGACTTTTCGGCGGCAACGCGGCGCTATCGGGTGCGCGGTACCCGCCGGCGCTTCTAATACGAGAAAAATCACGCTTTGAAGCGCGCCCGCGATGGATTGCGTGTGTAATAATTACGATCAAAGGGCTGGAATATATGCGGCGAAACGGAACAATCCGGTTTATTGCGTGCGCGGTCGTCTGCGCGGTTCTGCTGTCGGCAACGGGATGCGGGCGCCGCCCGGATACCACCGGCGGGGCGAACCTCTCCGGCGCACTTACCGTTTACTATCTCGATGTGGGGCAGGCCGACAGCGAGCTTGTTGTTTTCCCCGGCGGAGCGGCGATGCTTATAGATGCAGGCAACGGTTCCGACGGGCTGCTGATCGCGGACTTTCTCCGCAAAATGAAAATTACATCGCTTGACATACTCGTTTTAACGCACCCGCACGAGGATCACCTCGGCGGCGCGGAAGTGATTATCGAAAATTTCGACATAGGTACGGTTTATATGCCGAAAGTGAAAGATTCGGCGGTGCCCGCCACGGAAAGTTACGAGAATGTGATCGACGCGTTAAGCGAAAGCGGGGCCGCAGTAATCCGGGCGAACAACGGCGTTACGGTTTATTCCGACGAAAACGTACGCGCGCGGATTCTTTCGCCTTTCGGAGATTACGACGAACTTAACCTTTATTCGGCGGTCGTCCGCGTTACCTACGGCGACACGGGTTTCCTCTTTGAGGGCGACGCCGAAGCGGAAAACGAAAAGGAAATGCTTGCCGGCGGCTGTGATTTGAAAGCCGATGTTCTCAAAGTAGGGCACCACGGCAGCGACTACTCCACAACGGCCGCCTTTATAAAGGCGGTATCGCCGAAATACGCCGTAATATCGGTCGGGGCGGGCAACAGCTACGGGCACCCGTCAAACACCGTCATAAACCGTCTTTACGAGTACGGAACAGAAATGGTCTACCGCACCGATATAAACGGCACCGTTATCGCGAAAAGCGACGGCGAAACCGTAACGATAACAACCGACTCCGGCATAATGCTCGACGGAGGAAGATAGGAGACACATATGCGCGAATTTACATCGTCCGTTATGCGGATACATACCGACGGCGAACTCCGCTACCTTTCGTTTCCCGCGATTGATGAATTGAAAATATTCCGCAACGCGTTTACCACCAGACTCGGCGGCGTAAGCAAAGGCTGTTTCGCGACAATGAATTTAAGTTTTTCCCGCGGCGACAACGCCGGCGATGTAGCCGAAAATTACAAAATCATCTGTAAAGCGGCGGGTTTCGATTACAACAGGCTGGTACTGTCGAACCAGAAACACGAACTCAATGTTCGGGTTGTAACGGAATCCGACGCGGGAAAAGGCATTTTGCGCGAACGCGACTACGAAAGTGTTGACGCCATGGTTACGAATTGCCCCGGTCTTACGCTTGTTACGCAGTACGCCGACTGTGTGCCTCTGCTGCTGTGCGACCCCGTCCGCCGCTGCATAGGCGCCGCTCATGCCTCGTGGAGGTGCACGGCGGGAGACATCGGCGGGCTCACGGTGCGGAAAATGACCGAATGTTACGGAACGGATCCCGCCGATTTGATAGCGGGGATTGCGCCGTCGATTTGCGGCAGGTGCTTTGAAACGGACTTTCCCGTTTACGAGCGTTTAGGTCGGCTGCCGAATATAAATATCGATGATTTTACCGAAAAACGGGGCGGGAAATATTATATCGACTTAAAGGGAATCAACCGGCAAACACTGATAAACTCCGGCGTAAAGCCCGAAAACATAACGGTGTCGGATCTTTGCACCAAATGCCGCCCCGACATATTCTTTTCCCACCGCGTTACGGGCTTCGCGCGGGGCAACCTCGCGGCTTTTTTAAGCATAGCGGAACAGAAGGCTTAAGATGAACGGAAAACCCGTTGAAAACGAACGGAAAAGGGCGTTTGAGGCCGTATCTCTGCTGGAAGCGGAATATCCCGACGCGGAATGCTCGCTTGAAAGCGAGTCGCCGTTTCAGCTGCTAGCCGCGGTAATGCTTTCCGCTCAGTGTACCGACGCGAGAGTAAACAAGGTAACTCCGGCATTGTTTGAAAAATACCCCGACGCCGAACGGCTTGCCCGCGCCGATATACGCGATGTTGAAAATATCATTAAAAGCTGCGGATTATACCGCACAAAAGCGCGCAACCTTGTTTACGCCGCACGGGCGGTTACCGAACGGTACGGCGGCGTTCTGCCCGACAGCGTGGAAGAGCTTGTTAAACTGCCGGGGGTAGGCAGAAAGACAGCAAATCTAATATGCGGCGATGTTTACGGCAAACCGGCGGTCGTCGCCGATACGCATTTCATCCGCCTCTGCAACCGCATGGGTTTTGTATACACCGCCGATCCGTATGTCGTCGAATGTACAATGCGGGAGCTCCTGCCGCCGGAAAGATCGAACGCCTTTTGTCACCGCACCGTGATTCACGGGCGTGCGGTCTGCCGCGCCGCCGGTCCTGAATGCGGCGGTTGCTGCCTGTCTCCGATATGCCCGAGAATATTGAAAAAACCGGCAAAATAAAATTTCGCAAAGGCGGCACCGTACATCGCGCCTTCGGTTCCGTTATCTTATCGCCCGCCCTCCGCACGGTTTCCCGTGTTACGCCGTGCCGCTTCCGTATTTTCGTTCGGATTTTTTCCGCCGGAACCGCCGCACATTCGCGCGGCGGTTGTTTGCCGTTTTTACATCGCTTTCCGCGGCGGCGCGGGTAATATGCCCTCCGGCGCGACCCTTCGCGCTTTGCGCGGCTGCACGGCGCGGCGCGTTCCGTATATCCGCCGGTATATTTTTACCGCGTAACCCAAACGGAATGATTTCCGTTCGATAAATAAAACCGGCAAAAAAATGATAAAAACAGAGAAAAATGTCGAAAAAGAGCGCAAAAGCCCCGCTCTTTTTTGTTTTCAGCGCAATCACGCCCGTTTTAGACTTTGACTATCTTTGACCTATGCCGTATAATATACGCGGTTCGTGAGGAAGAAGGTGATTACCGTGCGTATAAGCGATATAATTGCCGAACGGATAATAAAAATGCTCGACGAATCCGGCACGAATGTGGCGGAAATTCAACGCAACGAACTCGCGCAGAGACTGGGGTGCGTGCCAAGTCAGATAAATTATGTTCTTTCTTCCCGATTTACCCCGGAGCAGGGGTATATCATCGAGAGCCGTCGCGGCGGAGGAGGCTACATCCGCGTAACCCGTATCTGCGCAGACCGTTCGCCCTCGCTAATGCACATAGTAAACTCGATCGGGGATTCCCTTGACGAACTGACCGCGAGAGTGGCGCTTGAAAACTGCGAGCACAGCGGGCTGCTGGAACCGAAAGCAGCCGATGCTATCCGAGCGGCGATAGGTTATCCGGTGATGCACTCGGTTCCCGCGGGTGCCCGCGACGGACTGCGCGCAGCGCTTGTAAAGCAGATGCTGATCGCTTTAATCTGAAGGAGGATTTGATTGTTATGTTGTGTGACAAATGCAAAAAGAGGACCGCTACCGCTTACGTTAAACGCACCGTAAACGGTGTTACGACGGAACTGCACCTGTGCCCCGTCTGCGCGGCGAAAGAAGAAATCGACGGAGGACTGTTTAATATGCTGTCCGGAGTGTTCGGCGAAACGGCGGCAACACCGGGTATCGGAAACACTGTGCGCTGCGGTCTTTGCGGCCGCTCGTTTGAAGAGATTGCGGAAAGCGGCAGGCTCGGTTGCGCCGAATGCTACAAAGTGTTTGAAAAACAGCTTCGCCCTTCGCTTCAGCGACTGCACGGCAGTGTGAGGCACATAGGCAAGCGGTCAAAATACGCGCCGAAACCGGCGGGAACCGCGGAGGAGGCCGAACAGTCGGGAGAGCGGAAAATCGACAGGCTTAAAGCCGACCTTAAAACCGCGATCGCGAACGAAGCGTATGAAAAAGCGGCCGAAATAAGAGACGAAATAAAGAGACTGGAGGCGGGAGAACAATGAGCAAATGGTATGAAAACAGCAAAGACGCAATCACGGTAAGCACCAGAGTACGTCTTGCCCGGAACCTCGGCAACGTCCCGTTTCCCGGCGCGATGAACGAAGCGCAGATGCGCGAAACGGGTCACAAAATAGCGGATGTTTTGTGCAACGGCAATTCCGCCCTTTCAAAAAATTTGCGGTGCATCGAAATGGAACACATTACCGACGCCGAGGCGGCGGCCATGGTTGAGCGGCATATAATAAGCCCCGCGTTCGCGCGCAACCGGGCGGGCAGATTGCTTGTCTGTTCGCCCGACGAGCAAATCGACATTATGATAGGCGAAGAAGATCACATACGCATTCAGGTTATAATGCCGGGGATAAATCTCGACGGGGCTTACGACATCGCCGATAAGATTGATACCGTACTGTCGGAGGAACTTCCGATAGCCTACGACGATGAACTGGGCTTTTTAACCGAATGCCCCACCAATCTCGGCACCGGGTTGCGCGCGTCCGTAATGATGCATCTGCCCGCGCTGGAACAAACCGGAGAAATAACCCGTCTCGCGGCCACGGTGTCGAAAATCGGGCTTACGGTACGCGGCACATACGGCGAGGGGAGCAG
This sequence comes from uncultured Eubacteriales bacterium, assembly GCA_964602735.1. Taxonomy (GTDB): domain Bacteria; phylum Bacillota; class Clostridia; order Oscillospirales; family Acutalibacteraceae; genus CAZRRV01. Next base: position 20,426 of record CAZRRV010000002.1, on the reverse strand, counting down.
ATCCGACGCGGCATTGTACCAGCTTTCCAACCAGGTTACGCTGGGGCTTACCGAACAGTCGGCGTTACGCAATATCGCCGCGATAGCCAAACAGATAATCGAAAAAGAGCGGGATACGCGCACAGCGTTTGACAACGATTCTCTTGAAGACGCAGTGTGCCGCGCTTACGGGATCCTCGCGAACGCGAGAATTATGGAAAGTAAAGAGGCGATAGGGCTTCTCTCGCGGATAAAACTCGGAATCGACAGCGGATTTGTAAAAATTCCGCCCGAACTTCCGATTCGCCTGTTGATTGAAACGCAGCCGAGTATGTTGCAAACAAATTACGGCTGTAAAACGGCCGAAGAGCGCGATAAAAAACGCGCGGAAATCTTACGGAACGCATTGAACGGAGCGGAGGAATAATATATGCGTTACAATTTTAACGGATTTACACAAAAAGCGAACGCCGCGCTTAACGCGGCAATCGAGTCGGCGGAGGAACTGGGGCAAACCTATATCGGAAGCGAACACCTCCTCCTGGGGCTGCTTAAAACCGAAGATTGTTCGGCATGCTCGATGCTCAACGAAAGAGGCGTAAACGCCGACGCTCTGGAGGAAATGCTTAAAGAATCGTCACAGGCGGGGGAAAAAACCGAACTGTCCCCCGATTATCTGACGCCCCGCGCGAAAAATTCCATTGAAATAGCCGTCGCCATAGCGCGGAAAACCGGCAAAACATTTGTCGACAGCGAACATATTCTTTTCGGTCTGCTTAACGACGGCGACAGCTACGCCGTGCGGTTTTTGCGGCAATTCGGAGTGGACATCGAGGATTTGGCACGTGAAACGATCGGTCAGCGCGGCGAAGATGAGGAAAGCCGGGGCGAACCGTCGCCCGGCGGAGGAAAAACCAAATCCAAAGGCACAAAAACTCTCGATAAATTTTCGCGGGATCTGACGGCGGAGGCAAAAGCCGGAAAAATCGATCCGGTGATCGGGCGAAACGACGAAATAAACCGTGTAATTCAGATACTTTGCCGCAGAACCAAAAACAATCCCTGCCTTATCGGGGAACCCGGCGTAGGAAAAACGGCGGTAGTTGAAGGACTGGCGCTTAAAATCGCCTCCGACGAAATCCCCGAACCGCTGCGCGGCAAACGCGTTGTGGCGCTCGACCTCACCGGCATGGTCGCGGGAACCAAATATCGCGGTGATTTTGAGGAAAGAATCAAATCTGTTATCGACGAGGTGCGCGCCGCCGATGATGTCATACTGTTTATCGACGAGGTGCACACCATTACCGGCGCGGGCGCGGCCGAGGGCTCGACAGACGCTGCGAACATATTAAAACCGGCTCTGGCACGCGGCGATTTTCAGCTTATCGGCGCCACCACTTTGAGCGAATACCGCAAGAATATCGAAAAAGACGCGGCACTCGAACGCCGGTTCCAGCCCGTAACGGTGGGCGAGCCGAGCGAAGCGGATTCCGTCGAAATTCTGAAGGGACTGCGCGACAGATACGAGGCTCATCACAAGGTGAAAATAACCGACGAGGCGATTAACGCGGCGGTAAAGCTTTCCGCGCGGTATATTACCGACAGATTTCTCCCCGACAAAGCCATCGATTTAATCGACGAAGCGGCGTCGCGCGAACGGCTTACGGCGGGAGTAGCCCCTTCTGAAATCAAAGATTTGGAAACCGAACTTAAGCAGACGGGTCAGGAGAAAGAGAAAGAGATAAAAGCCCAGAACTTCGAGCAGGCGGCCAAGTTGCGCGACCGCGAAACGGAACTAAAAGAAAAAATAAAAGCTGCGCGTGAAAGCTGGCACGGCGGCGACGGCGAAATGTGCGGCGAAATCGGCGCCGAATCGATCGCCGAGATTATTTCTCAGTCGACGGGAATTCCCGTAAACGAACTCACCGAAGAGGAAAGCGAACGGCTGTTAAAGCTGGAGGATGTACTGCACAATCGCGTCGTCGGTCAGGAGGAGGCTGTCAGCGCCGTCGCGAAGGCAATAAGGCGCGGCAGGGTGGGGCTTAAAGATCCCAAGCGTCCGATAGGCTCGTTTATATTCTTAGGGCCTACCGGAGTAGGTAAAACAGAACTGTCGAAAGCTCTGGCGGAGGCTATGTTCGGCAGCGAAAACGCGATAATCAAGCTCGATATGTCGGAGTATATGGAAAAGCACACGGTATCGAAGCTTATCGGTTCTCCTCCCGGATATGTCGGATACGAAGAAGGCGGTCAGCTTACCGAAAAAGTGCGCCGCAGTCCGTATTCGGTAGTGCTGTTCGATGAAATTGAGAAAGCCCATCCCGATGTTTTTAATCTCTTGCTGCAAATTCTGGAAGACGGCGTCCTTACCGATTCGCAGGGCCGCAGGGTAAGCTTCAAAAATACCGTAATCATCATGACATCAAACATCGGCGCCCGCCTTATAACCGAAAAGAAACAGGCGTTCGGCTTCGGCGACGGAAACGAAACCGACGCGCGCTCGTGGGAGGAAATGAAAAACGATGTTACCGGCGAGCTTAAACAGGCGTTCCGCCCCGAATTTTTGAACCGTGTCGACGAGATTATCGTCTTCCACAAACTTACGGAAGAGCAGATCGAAAATATAGCGTCTAAAATGCTGGGTACCCTTTCCGACAGACTCGCGGCAATGGATATAACCGTTTCATTCGACGGAAGCGCGGTAAAAGAAATTGCGAAAGAGGGTTTCGACCCCGTATACGGCGCAAGACCGCTGCGCCGCGCGATACAAACGAAAATCGAAGATTTGCTTTCCGAAGAGATCCTCGAAAATAAAATATCGAAAGGGATGAGCGTTGTCTGCGAGTATAACGGCGACGGATATGTTTTCCGTCCGATTGATGCGCAGGCGCAATAACGGTGATTTTATACCCCCGCCGGATCCTTTCGGGTGTTTTACGGTCGATTCCGTTGAATTACGCATATTATATGCCGAACCCTTTCGGCGGGATTTTCCGCCGGAAGGGTATTTTTCCGTCTGCACCCAAAGTTTTGTTTTCCGTTCCGTTTCTTTCGGCGGATTCCGGTAAAACCAACACACCGCCGCAAACCCGGTGCAACTGACGGTGAATGCCGGCGCTTCGGTTTTTAAGAGCGGGGTACGGGAACCGCTCCTTGCCGTCAGACAGCCGGTTCGAGCTTAATATCGGAACCGCGCCCCGTAATTCGGTTATTGTTTAGGCAACGCCGCATAATGCCCCTGACTTTGATAAAACGGCGGCATACGCTTTCGCGATGTTCCGCTCCCCGTTACGGGCGGGAACGGCAACTGTAAGCGGCCCGACTGCTCTGTTTTTATCCGTTTATACGGTTTCGCCCGGTTTTTCTTTTATTTTCCGTCTATATGTCCCGATTATTTTTTTTTCGAAATATCAATCCTGTAAATCAAAAATTCGCGGTTTATCCGGCATGGCAAAAGGCTCCGCCGCAATTTGTTAAATTTTTTTGCTTTTTTTATTGATAAAATATTGACAATCGCGAAAATAAAGTATAAAATTTAACCGAGAGGAGGAGCAGACCATGAAAAGTTTATCGAAAGGCAAGATCGCGGCTTTTGCCACGGGGCAGCTCGGATGGGCGATGATGTCCGGTCTTATTTCCAACTGGCTCGTCTACTTTTACCAGCCCGATGCCGCGTCGCAGGCGGCAGGTCAAACCATTTTCGTTCCGCAGGGGCGGGTTTTCCTCGGTTTATTTACGGTTATAGGAGCGATTACGGCGATAGGCCGCCTTTTCGACGCGGTTACCGACCCGTGGATTGCCTCGCTTTCCGACCGTTGCAAGTCGAAAAACGGGCGGCGCATTCCGTTTATGAAGTGGGCGTCGCTGCCGCTCGCAGCCTGCACGGTGCTTGTATTCTGTGCCCCGGTAAACAGGGAAAGCCCGGTGAATGTGGCGTGGATGTTCATTTTCGTTATGGCCTATTATCTCGCCATTACCGCCTACTGCACCCCGTTTAACGCCCTCATCCCCGAACTCGGACACAATCAGAAGCAGCGTCTCACCATTTCAACCGCCATTTCACTCACATTTATCGTCGGCACAGCGTTCGCTTATGTCGCTCCCGTTATCTGGGGTTCAATGGAAGGCGCTCTCGGCCGCGTCGCCGCCATTCGTGTTACATTTTTGATTTTCGCTCTTGTCGCCTTTATCTGCATGCTGGTACCGGTATGGGCAATCCGCGAAAAAGATTATGTCGAATCCAAACCTACCGAAGGCAGCGCGATTTCTTCACTCGTGAAAACATTTAAGAACAAAGACTTCTGCCTGTTTGTGGCATCGGATATTTTTTACTGGATCGGTCTTACGATGTTTCAAACGGGGCTGCCTTTCTTCGTAACTTCGCTGTTGAAGCTTGACGAGAGCATGTCCACGGTATTTTTCGTATCAATGACGGCGTTATCGCTCGTGTTTTACATCCCGGTGAATCTCCTTGTGAGAAAAATGGGGAAGAAGAAACTTGTAATGCTCGCGTTCGGAATATTTGCCGCCGCGTTCATTTATACATCGGTCATGGGGCCGGGGCTCGGTATTCCTCCGGTAGCGCAGGGATTTATACTGGTCGTTGCCGCGGCGTTTCCGATGGCGATATTCGGTATCCTTCCCCAGGCGATGGTGGCGGATGTCGCCGAGTGCGAGGCGAGAAAGACCGGGGAGAACCGCGAAGGCATGTTTTACGCGGCACGAACATTCGCATTTAAGCTCGGTCAAAGTCTCGCCATGCTGCTTTTCACCGCGCTTGCGACTATCGGAGCGGGCAACGGCACCGGCTATCGCGTCGTAGCGGCCGTTTCGGGCGGCCTCGCGATTCTGGGCGGCGTGCTGCTGTCTTTCTACAACGAGCGCAGAATCGAACAGGGATTGGGGGATAACAAATGACCCTCATATCCGAGCGGGATTTTGCAACCGAGATGCAAACTGTCGTGGAGCCGGCGCTGAACCGGCTCTGCGTTAAGGGAAAATTCGGCGACGGGCTGTATTACGAAACATATTTCCCCGACAGTATGAAAGGCGTTGTTTTAATCAGCCACGGGTTTACCGAAGCGAGCCTTAAATTTCACGAGGCAATCTATTATTTTCTCGGTGCGGGGTACGGGGTCGCCGTAACCGACCACCGCGGGCACGGGTACTCGCCGCGGCTTGTCGACAATCCGAATATCGTACATATTGATAAGTTCGAACGGTATGTCGATGATTTCGAGACGTTTGCAACAGAGATTGTAAAACCCGCCGTCGGCGATCTTCCGCTGTATATTTACGGTCATTCAATGGGCGGCTGCATCGCGGCGCTGCTGGTTGAGCGGGGAACGGTCGATTTCAGAAAAGCGGTGCTAAACGCCCCGATGCTCGGAATTTTAATCGGCTCGATGCCCGCATGGGTCGCCGTTGCCGCCTGCCGGATTATGAACTGTTTCGGACAGGGCAAGAAAAAGCTCTATTTTCACGGCGATTTCAATCCGGACGCCCGTTTTGAAGACGATGTCGCCACCTCGCGCGCCCGTTTCGATTATTATCAGGCAATCCGCCGCAAGACGCCGCAGTTGCAAACCTCGGCGGCCAGTTACAACTGGGCCAAAGAATCGGTTCTCGCGGGGAAACGGGCCGTAAAAGCCGCCGGAACCGTAAAGATACCCGTATTGCTGTTTCAATCGGCGCACGATACGCTGGTCGACGGGGAAGCGCAGCAAAAATTTGTCAAAGCCGCTCCGAACGCCGAACTTGTACGGGTAGAAAATTCAAAACACGAAATTTACAGATCCGAGAATGCGGTGCTGGAGGGCTACTGGGAAAAAATATTCGCTTTCCTTGACAATTAGCGTTCGCCCTCATGCCCCCGAACGGTTTCGACGGATCGACCGCACGAGCGCATAACGGTCATCGCGCGGTGTGGCCGCGGAATATCCGTTCACCCGCGCGACGGTACGCCTGCTGTCAAAGCGGCAGCGTCGAACGGCTAACTCACGGGTTTTCGGCGCATAAAAAACGGAGAGGGCTACATCCCCTCTCCGTAATTTTTCTTAATATTGCGGCTGAAACAACGCGGTTTTAATTATTTCAGCAGTTTGATACCGCCGATAATCGGCAGTTCCTTGCAAACGCCTTTGCACGCGTTGACAATGCCGAGAATGGCGAACACGAGCGCAACAACATCGATAAGCCCGCACACGATTTTTATGATCCAGCCCAGAACCGGGATCCAGCCAAGAATCGCGGAAATCAGCCCGACCGCAACCTCAAATATGAAAAGCACAAGCCCCTGATTTGTATGGAATCTGGCATATTTCGACTCTTTGGCTCCGAGCAGCGGCACCAAAACAAGGAATCCTATATAGGCAAGCACCGCCATCGCCTTGTTGTTGGCAATATCCTGCGGATCGTAAGAGGAGGTGGTATCGCGCATCTCGGTGATCTTGTTGAATTCATCGCGGACTTTATCGCCGGCGGTTGACGCGCCCGCCGATTTTACGGGTTCGCCGCAATTCGGACATACCGTAGCCCCTTCTTCCAACTGCCGACCGCATTTTGTACAAAACGCCATTATAAATCTCCCCCTCGATTATCTTTTACTTAATTGTAGCATTTTTTCTCTTAAAATCAATAGATAATTTTATAATTCGGGAAAATATTTTAGCGCGTCCGAAGAAAAATTTACGAATTGTTCACGCTTTTCCGCCCGCGACAGTGTAAAATAACCGATGTATAAACAAACCGACCGGGCGAAGGGTGGAGCGCCGTTGTTTGGCTATGTGCGGGCATACAAACCCCAGATGCGTTTCTGCGAATACGATACCTACAAGGCCGTATACTGCACTCTTTGCCGCAGACAGGGTCGGCTTTTCGGAATAATGTCCCGGTTCGCGTTGCGTTACGATATTCAGTTTCTGGCGTTGCTGTGCGTTTCCGTTTCCGAGCGGTTCTTCGGTTTCGAGAGAAAAAGATGTGTTGTAAATCCGCTGAAAAAATGCTGCTTTTGTAATAAAGAGCAAAACGGAGATTTCGATTATCCGGCCGCCGCGGCGATGATACTCGTATATTATAAACTCATCGACAACTGCCGCGACGGGCGCGGAGCCGTAAAGCTGTTCTGGCGCATACTCCGCGCACTTTTCTCCCGAAAACACAAAAAAGCGGCCGCGATGTTTCCGAATGTCGAAAAAATATGCGCAGAGTACTATGCGAGCCAGTGCAAACTGGAGTCCGAACGGAACGCCGGGCTTGACGAGGCCGCCGAACCTACCGCCGCGGCGCTCGCCGAACTCTTCGCTCTGTGCGACAAAACCCAGGAGGATATCCTGCGGACTTTCGGCTACGGGCTCGGCCGCTGGGTTTATATATCAGACGCCCTCGCGGATTTGCGCGACGATATAAAAAACGGTTCGTTCAACCCCCTGTCGCCGTACACCGAACGCCTTTCCGTACGCGAGATAGCCGAAAAAATCGCGGAGCCGAATCTGAATCAGTGCGCAGCGGTCTGCGCCGACAGTTTAGAGGCGTTGAAGGTTTACCGTTTCCGGCCGATTCTGGAGAATGTTGTTTATCTGGGATTGGAAAATTCGTATAAAGCGATAAAAAAATCGGAGGATTCACATGAAAAACCCTTATGAGGTGCTGGGTATCGACCGCAACGCCACCGACGACGAAATCAAAGAGGCGTACAGAGCGCTCGCGAGGAAATATCATCCCGATCAGTATGCCGATCAGGATATGCGCGATATGGCATCCGAAAAAATGAAGGAGATTAACGCCGCTTACGATTCGATTATCAACTCGCGCCGCAGCAGAAAAAAATCCGCCGATTCGTTTTCCACATCCGGCGAGTTCCCCGATATCCGATCGCTTATAGCCGCCGGCCGGCTCGACGACGCGCAGGAACTGCTCGACGGCGTTCCGGTTGACCGGCGCTCGGCAGAATGGTATTTCCTGAACGGGACCGTTTCGTACAGGAGGGGATGGTACGACGCGGCGTATACAAGTTTTTCAACCGCATGCAATATGGACAGCGAAAATCCCGAATACCGCGCGGCTTTCGCGAGAATGCAAAAACAGCGCGGGGGATTCGGCGGGTACCGCGGTACATCAAACCCGAATTATAACGGCGGCAACAATACGAACGGCGGCTGCTTTTGCACTCCGTGCGATATGTGCTCATCTCTTATCTGCGCCGACTGCTGCTGCGAATCGATGGGCAGCGACTTAATCCGTTGCTGTTAGCGGCGTTGGCAAAACGGGGCGTTCGCTTTGAAAAACACGAAAAAAATAACATTCTGCGGGCTGATGTCGGCTTTGGCGGTTGTCGGGATGTTCCTTTCCTACATCCCGTATTTGACATACGCCGCTCCGGCGATAGCGGGAATATTTATTATGGTGATTGCCGTGGAACTGCCGAAAAAATGGGCTTACGCCTCTTACGCCGTTTCTTCGGTGTTGATTTTTTTAATGGCCGAAAGCGAGGCGAAGATACTTTATATCCTGTTCTTCGGAATATATCCGATAGTAAAAGGTACAATCGAACAATGCAACAACCGCGTCGCGGAATATATAATCAAATTCTTTGTTTTCAATCTCGCCATGGCGGCGGATATTATCGCTTCGATATACCTGCTCGGCATTCCCGTCGATAACGGTAACATCCCGCTGTTCTGGTTTTACGCCGCTTTCGCCGCAATCGCAAATGTGTTTTTCGCGGTATACGACGTCGCGCTTTCCAGGCTCGTTTCACTGTACGTGTTTCGGTTGCACCCCCGTGTGAAAAAGCTTTTGTAAATGGAACAGACCGAGGTTTACGACGTAATTGTTACGGGGGGCGGAGCCGCAGGATTGATGGCGGCGGGAACGGCGGCGGAACGCGGAGCGCGCGTGCTGCTTATCGAAAGAAACGACCGCCCAGCGAAAAAAATCCTGATTACCGGCAAAGGCCGATGTAATGTTACAAACGATACCGATGTTTACGGATTGATTGCGGCTACAATACACGGGGGCAAATTCCTTTATTCCGCGTTCACCCGGTTCGGAGCCGACGACACCGTCCGCTTTTTCACCGACGCCGGCGTACCGCTGAAAGTCGAACGCGGGCGACGGGTGTTTCCGCGTTCCGACAGGGCGGCAGATATAGCCGACGCGCTTATCCGTTACGCCTCCGGTGCAACCATCGTGCGGGGGAGAGTGTCACAACTTCGCGAAAGCCGCAGCGCCGGATACGGCGTGAGAACCGACGACGGGCGGATTTTTTACGCCCCCCGCGTTATAATCGCGACCGGGGGTCTCTCCTATCCCTCTACCGGCTCTACGGGAGACGGCTACCGGCTTGCCCGCGAAGCGGGTCATACCGTAACGAAACTTGCTCCGTCGCTGGTGCCGCTTACGGTTAAAGAACGGTGGGTGCGCGATTTGCAGGGGTTGTCGCTGCGGAATACGGGGCTCTCGGTTTTCGAAAACGGTCGGCAGAAGCCGGTTTACCGCGATTTCGGCGAGATGCTTTTTACGCATTACGGTGTCAGCGGGCCGATGATACTGAGCGCTTCCGCCCATTTGAACCCGGATAAAATCGGCGATTACCGCCTGTATATCGACTGTAAACCCGCTCTCGACGAGAAAACGCTGAACGCCAGGGTAATTCGCGACTTTGCGAAATATTCCGCGCGCGACTGTAAAAACGCCATGTCGGATCTGCTGCCCGCGCGAATGATACCCGTCTGTCTCGGTGTAGCGGGGGTCGACCCCTCCGCCAAGGCCGGCAATTTAACGAAAGAGCGGCGGTTCGCGATAGTAAACGCGCTAAAACACATCCCGCTGACGGTTACGGGATTCCGGCCGATCTCCGAGGCGATAGTGACCCGCGGGGGAGTTGCGTTAAACGAAATAAACCCGAAAACAATGGAATCGAAAATCCGTTCCGGGCTTTATTTCGCGGGGGAAATTTTAGACGCCGATGCGTACACCGGCGGATATCATCTTCAAATAGCGTTTTCAACCGGCCGGCTTGCGGGATTAAGCGCCGCGGAAAGGTCCGTGAACGACGGCGCGTAAACCCCGAAAGCAATCTTTGAATTTATCCGTTACGGAATTTACCGAGGAGTGTGACTGTATGTTTTCGGTGGCAATTGACGGGCCTTCCGGCGCGGGCAAAAGCACCGTGGCAAGGTGCGCGGCACGGAAACTGGGGTTTGTTTATGTCGATACGGGGGCGCTGTACCGCGCAGTAGGGCTCGCCTTTTTACGACCGGGGATAAACGCCGAATGCGAAAACGCTGTGGCGGGTGTGCTCAACAACACCGATATATGGATCGGCCGCGACGATAACGGCACGCAGCGTGTTTATCTGAACGGCGAAGATGTATCGGAGGCTATTCGCGCCCCTGAGGTGTCGATGGCGGCGTCGCGGTGTTCGGCGTTGCCGGCAGTTCGCGATTTTCTTCTTGATATGCAGCGCGATATGGCGAAAAGCGATAATGTGATTATGGACGGCAGGGATATCGGCACCGTGGTGTTGCCGAACGCCGATGTTAAAATATTCCTTACCGCCTCTCCCGAAACACGCGCCCGCCGCCGTTACGGCGAGCTTAAAGCGAAAGGCGCGGACGTCGGATTCGACGATATTCTGAAAGATCTTAAAATCCGCGATTATAACGATTCGCACCGCGATGTCGCGCCGCTGCGCCGGGCCGACGACGCTTATCTGCTGGAAACCGACGACCTTGATTTCGAGCAGACGGTAGATGCCGTACTGAAAATAATCAACCATAAAAGGAAGTAGCAAATGTTTTACCGCGTTATGAGAATACTCGCCTATCCGTTCGTGAGGATACTGTACCGGTTCCGCATTTCCGGAAAAGAAAATATTCCGAAAAAAGGCAAAATCATTCTTTGCTGCAATCATATCAGTTACGCGGATGTGGCGCTGCTGATAATATCCTGCCCACGGAGAATTTCGTTTATGGCCAAAGAGGAGCTGTTCCGCAATCCCATAGCCGGATGGTTTTTCCGCAGAATGGGCGCTTTCCCGGTGCGGCGCGGATCCGGCGGCAAAGAGGCGGTCGAACGGGCAATATCTCTTCTGAACGCCGACGGGATGCTCGGCATTTTCCCGGAGGGAAAGCGCTGCAGGGAGGGGCACCCCACCCGCGCGAAATCGGGGATAGCGCTGATACTTTCGCAGGTAAACGCGCCGGTTATACCCGCCGCGGTGGAATATTTCGGAAAGCGCAGGATATTCACACGGGCGGGAGTAAGATTCGGCGAACCCATTCCTCACGAAAAACTCGAAATGAACGGTTCCTCCCACGAGGAACTGCGAAGAGTGTCCACCGAGATTATGGACAGCATAACAAACGAATGGAAAAAGCTGAATGGCTGAGATACTGCTGGCGAAAACGGCGGGATTTTGTTTCGGCGTAAACCGCGCCGTAAACACGGTGGAAGAGCTTCTTCGCGAGGGCAAAACAGTAAGCACCCTCGGCCCCATAATTCATAACAGGCAGGTTGTGACGGATTTTGAGAAACGCGGCGTTTCTGCGGTGGCGTCTCCGGGTGAATGCCCCCCGGGCAATCTGCTGGTAATCCGTTCGCACGGCGTCCCGAACGCGGTTATCGCGGAGGCCGAAGAACGCGGCCTCCGGGTTGTTGACGCGACATGCCCTTTTGTGGCGAAAATACATAAAATCGTCGCCGAAAAGAGCCGCTCCGGCGCTGCCGTCGTGATAGCGGGCGACGCCCGTCACGCGGAGGTGGAAGGCATACTCGGCCATTGCGGGGGGGCGGCGTATGTCGTTTCAAGCGAAAAGGATTTGGTCAATCTGCAAAATTCAGGCGCAATTTCCCCGAATTTACCTGTCTGCGCGGTTGCGCAAACCACATTTAACGCGGAACTGTGGGAAAAAATCAAAAAAATCATAAAAAAAGTGTATACAAACGCCGAAATATTTGATACAATATGCAATGCAACCGCGAACAGACAGGCCGAGGCCGCGTCGCTGGCGAAAAAATGCGATGCCATGATAGTGGTGGGCGGAGCGCACAGTTCCAATACAGCAAAACTTAAAGAAGTCTGCGAGGAATTTTGCGGGGTCGTCCGTTGCGTCGAAACCGCCGGGGAATTGAAAAATTTCAAGCCGCCTCATACCTGGAAAGTCGGGGTCGTCGCGGGAGCGTCCACTCCCGTGTGTATTATTAAGGAGGTTGTAGCCACAATGTGCGAACAGGAAACTCAAACGGAAAAAAATTTAGACGAAATGCCTTTCGGCGAAGCGCTGGAAGCCTATGACGCGAATGAAGAAAAACCGGCTTCTACCGACAGACGCGTAAAAGGCACGGTTACTGCGGTCAGCCCTACCGATATACAGGTCGACATCGGAACAAAGTATACGGGATATATCTCCGCCGCCGAATATTCATCGGATCCGACGGTAAAACTCGAGGAATGCGTTCATGTCGGCGATGTACTCGATTTGATTATATTGCGTACCAATGATCAGGAAGGCACGGCGGAGCTTTCAAAGAAGCGCGTTGACGCCCTGGCGGCGTGGGATGCCGTAAACGAGGCGTTTGCCTCGGGAAATCTGCTGGAGGCCAAAGTAAACGAGATTGTCAAAGGCGGCGTTGTGTGCCTTTATAAAGGCATCCGGGTGTTTATTCCGGCCTCTCAGGCCACACTGACCCGCGCCGAGTCTACCGAGAGCCTGAAAGGCAAGGATGTAGAATTTAAGATTATCGAAATCGGGCGCGGAAAGCGGGTAATCGGTTCGATTCGCATACCGCTTATCGAAAAGCGCAAAGAACAGCAGGCAAAGTTCTGGGAAAACGTCGCCGTCGGCGACAGGTTTACCGGGAAGGTAAAATCGCTTACCGGGTACGGCGCATTTGTCGACTTGGGCGGGGTTGACGGAATGGTTCATATTTCCGAACTTTCGTGGCAGCGGATTAAGCACCCGTCCGAAGTGGTGAGCGTGGGCGATGTTATCGATGTCTATGTTAAAGCGATCGATACCGAAAACAAAAAAATTTCGCTGGGATATAAAAAGGCAGACGAAAATCCCTGGATTATTTTCCAAAACAGCTATGAGGTCGGCGATGTAATTAAAGTAAAAATCGTCAGCATGACGGCGTACGGAGCGTTCGCCCGTATCATTCCGGGCGTTGACGGACTTATCCATATATCGAAAATTGCCGACAGGCATATCGACAAACCGCAGGACGAATTGAAAATAGGTCAGGAGGTTTACGCTAAAATCATCGGGATAGACACCGAGAAAAAACGAATAAGCCTTTCCATCCGCGATGTTGACGAAAACGAAATTCCTTATGAGGAACCCGTAGCCGCGGAACAGGCTGCGGAGGAAACGGCACCCGCGGAACACAGTGCGCCCAACGAGGAGGTCGCCGCGGCAACGGCAGCGCCCGCGGAAGAACCGGCGACGGAAGAGGCCGCAGCCGTTGAAGAAACCGAATCCGCGGAAGAGCCGGCGGTCGCCGAACCCACGGAACCGGCGGCGGAAGCAGAATCGGAACCCGAAGCAGAATCAGTCGAAGCCCCCGCCGCGGCGGATGAAGACGTCCCCGCAACGGAAAATTCCGACAGTCGGGAACCGCAGGAATAATTCGCGGTATAATAAATAAGCATACGGAGGGAACGGCATGAAAATAGGGGTTGTAGCCGGGCTGTTAAGTGATTTGCCGCTTAAAGACGCGCTGAAGTATTTCCGCTCCATCGGCATCGAGCAGGCGGAAATCGGTTGCGGCGGTTTCCCGGGCGATTCGCACTGCAAGCCGGCGGAACTGCTTGAAAATCCCGAAAAACTCAGGGCATTTGAACAAACCGTAGCGGATTCCGGGCTTACCGTAAGCGCCCTTTCATGCCATGGCAATCCCGTACACCCCGACAAAAAGCAGGCGAAAATGTACGATACGGTGTTCCGCGATACGGTTCTGCTTGCCGAAAAGCTCGGCATTACCCGTATAATAACTTTTTCAGGCTGCCCCGGCGGTTCTCCCGATGATAAAACACCGAACTGGGTAACCTGCCCGTGGCCCAACGATTTTTCAAATATACTGCGATACCAGTGGAACGACGTGCTTATCCCGTACTGGAAAGAGGCGGTTAAATTCGCGTCGTCGCACGGTATTAAGCAGATTGCGCTTGAAATGCACCCGGGATTTTGCGTATACAATCCCGAAACAATGCTTAAATTGCGCGACGCCGTGGGGAGCGATGTCCTCGGCGCGAATTTCGATCCCAGCCATCTGTTCTGGCAGGGTATAGAACCTGTCGCGGCAATTCGCGAACTGGGGGACGCCATACAGTATGTTCATGCCAAAGACACGAGGATCGACGCCATAAACACCGCGAAACACGGCGTGCTCGACACAAAAAAGTATACCGAAGAAAGCAAACGTTCATGGATCTTCCGCACGGTAGGTTACGGGCACGATGCCCAGGTATGGAAAGATATCGTAAGCAATTTGAAACTTGTCGGGTACAATGACGTTTTGAGTATCGAACATGAAGACAGCCTGATGGCGCCTACGGAAGGGCTTGAAAAAGCCGTAAAATTCCTGAAAGAAATCGTGTTTGTCAAAGAACCGGCAGAGGCGTGGTGGGTTTGAATATCGCTTTTGCGGGTTGTTTCCGCGACCCGGGTTTTTCGGGCGCGGAACCGGCCGCATTGCCTTAAAATTATTTGCGGGGGAAGAGAAAAATATGGCGAACAGATTTATTTTGAACGAAACATCCTATCACGGAGCGGGCGCAATCCGCGAAATCGTAAACGAGGTAAAGGCGCGCGGCTTTAAGAAGGCTCTTGTAGTGACCGATGCCGACCTTGTACGGTTCGGCGTTGTGGGCAAAGTAACAGGATTGCTCGACGAAGCCGGACTGCCCTACGAAATTTACGATAAAGTAAAAGCCAACCCTTCGGTGCGGGTAGTAACCGACGGTGTAGAGGCATGTAAAGCCGCCGGCGCGGATTATCTTATAGCCGTGGGAGGCGGTTCGCCGCAGGACACCGCGAAAGGCATAGGAATTATCATCAACAATCCCGAATTTGCGGATGTTGTATCGTTGGAGGGCGCGGCGCAGACCAAAAACAAGGCGCTGCCGATGATTGCCGTGGCAACAACTGCGGGAACCGCGGCGGAGACAACCATTAACTATGTTATCACCGACGAGGCGAAACGCCGCAAATTTGTCTGCGTCGATCCGCATGATATTCCCGTTGTGGCTGTCGTCGATCCCGAAATGATGTCGAGTATGCCGAAAGGGCTGACCGCCGCTACGGGTATGGATGCTCTTACTCACGCTATCGAGGGTTACACCACTCTGGCGGCGTGGGAACTTTCCGACACGCTCAATATAAAAGCAGTTGAAATTATTTCACGCAGTCTGCGCGCGGCGGTAAACAACGATCCGAAGGGCAGAGAGGATATGGCTCTCGCCCAGTACATGACCGGCATGGCGTTTTCCAATGTTGGCCTGGGGGTGGTTCACGGAATGGCTCATCCGCTCAGCGCCTTTTACGACACACCGCACGGTGTGGCAAACGCCGTTCTGTTGCCGTATGTTATGGAGTATAACGCGCCCTGTACGGGAGAAAAATTCCGCGAAATCGCGCGTGCGATGGGCGTTGAAAATGTTGACGGGATGAGCGCCGGTGAATACAGAAAAGCCGCGGTTGAGGCGGTGCGTCGGCTGTCGGTCGATGTCGGTATTCCGCAGAAACTGCGCGACATAGGCGTAAAGGAGGAGGATCTTCCGGCGCTTGCAAAAGCCGCGATGGCGGACGTCTGCACCGGGGGCAATCCGAGACCGTGTACCGAGTCGGAAGTACTGGAAGTTTACAAAACAGCGTTTTAAGCGACAAAGGCGGAGCTAATGCTCCGCCTTTGTTTTATCGGTTGAAAAACCCTAATCTTCGTCGGTAACGGAAATATGTAAATCTTTCAACTGTGACGCGTCGACTTTATCCGGCGCTCCGCTCATCAATTCCCCGGAATTCGCAACTTTGGGGAAAGCTATAACATCGCGTATCGATTCGCGTTGCAGCATCATCATAACCAGCCGATCCAACCCGTAAGCCATCCCCCCGTGAGGAGGTACGCCATACCGAAACGCGCGGGTCAAAAATCCGAAACGCTTTTCGGCCTCCTCCGGCGTAAAGCCCAGAGCTTCAAACATTTCTCCCTGTACTTCGGGATTGTTTATTCGTATCGAGCCGCCGCCTATTTCGGTACCGTTCAGTACCATATCGTACGCTTTTGCCAGCGCTTTGCCCGGGTCGGTTTTAACAAATGCCAAATGGCCGTCTTTCGGAGATGTGAACGGATGGTGTTTCGCAACATACCGCCCTTCTTCTTTGCTGTATTCAAACAGCGGAAAATCCACCACCCATAAAAATTCAAACCTGTTTTTGTCGATCACAGACAGTTGCCGCGCTATTTCAACCCTGAGAGCGCCCAGCGATTCCAGCACCGTTTGCCTGTCGGGATCGGCTACAATCAACAGAAGATCGTTTTCTTTAAGGTGAAGCGTTTTATGCAATGCCGCGATGTTTTCCGCGGAGAGGAATTTCTCAAACGACGATGTTGTACCGTCTCTTAAAACGCGCGTAAAAGCCAAACCTTTCGCTCCGTACCCTTTTACGAATTCGGTGAGGCGATCGACGGCTTTCCGCGGAAATTTGTCGGCGGCATTTTCCGCCACTATGCCGCGCACCTCGCCCCCCTGTTCAAGCGCATCCGCGAACACCCTGAACGGACATTTTTCAAATATTTCGGAGAGATCTTTAAGTTCAAGCCCGAACCGCAGATCCGGCTTGTCGGTACCGTAACGCTCCATTGCCTCGCTGTAGGTAAGACGCCTGAACGGCGCGGAAATGTCAATCCCGAGAACTTTTTTGAAGAGGGAGACGATAAAGCCCTCGTTTACGCTCATAACATCGTCTTCGTCGACGAAAGACATTTCAAGATCGATTTGAGTAAATTCCGGCTGGCGGTCGGCTCGCAGATCCTCATCACGGAAACACCGCGCTATCTGCATATAGCGATCGAACCCCGACGCCATGAGCAGCTGCTTATAAATTTGCGGCGACTGCGGCAGCGCGAAAAAGCTGCCTTTATGTACACGGGAAGGCACAAGATAATCCCGCGCTCCCTCCGGCGTCGATTTAATCAAAACAGGGGTTTCGATTTCGATAAACCCGTTGTTATCGAAATATTCGCGGGTATATTTCATCACTTTGTGGCGGGTTAAAATCGCCTGTTGCAAATCGGGGCGCCGTAAATCCAGGTAGCGGTACGCAAGTCGCAACTCCTCTTTTACCTGCGAATTTTCAACTATTTCAAAAGGAGGGGTATCCGATTCCGCTAAAACGCGGTAGTCGGTTACCTCTATTTCGATGCCGCCGGTCGGAATATCGTGATTTACCGATGAACGGAGCCTGACTTTCCCCTCGGCCATTACCGCGTATTCGGCTCTGGTGCGAAAGGCCTTTTCAAAATATTCGCGTTTTGTGTTTTCGTCAAAGGCAAGCTGAACAATACCGGTTCTGTCGCGCAAATCAATAAAGATAATACTGCCCAAATCCCGCTGCCGTTGAACCCATCCGCATACCACGGCGTTTTCACCGACATTCGCTTTTCTTAATTCCCCGCAGTACGCGGTACGCCGCATACCGTCCATCTTATCCGGCAGCATTATCATTCCCCCACATTCGCCGCTTTTTTATATGCGGCGGTTTCTTCCAACCGCTTTACCGTATCCGCGACGGCGGAAATTTCGGTTGCCGTTTCAACGCCGGTATCCATGGCTTTTATTTTGCATATCCCGCTTTTAAGCTCGTTTTCGCCTATAACGCATAAATACAGCGCTTTACATTTATCGGCGTACTTCATTTGGGCCTTAAACCCCCGACCTGAAATATCGCTTAACGCCGACAATCCGCTTTTCCTTAATTTTTCGCAGATTACGGCTGCCGCGGTTTCCGCCGTCTCGCCCATAGGAGCTACATAAATGTCGAGAGGGCGGGCGGGAGGGAAAGCCGCGCCGTTGTTTTCCAGCACGGATATAAGGCGTTCCAGACCTATCGCAAAGCCGAGCGCCGGCATCTCCGGGCCTCCCATCTGCCGTACAAGCCCATCATACCTGCCGCCTCCGCATACGGTCAGTTCCGTACCGTCGCGGGTAATTACAAATTCAAAAACCGTCTTCGTATAATAATCCAGCCCGCGCACGATTTTCGGATTAACCGTAAAGTCCGCTCCTGCCGCCGCAAGGAGGGATTTCACTTTTTCAAAATGTTCTCTGCATTCCGCGCACAGATAATCGATCATTACCGGCGCGGCTTCTGCAACCTCTCCGCACCTGGGCACTTTGCAGTCTAAAATACGCATCGGATTCCGATCGAGCCGCGCGGCACAGGTTTCGCAAAGCATATCGCGCCTCGCCGAAAAATAATCGCGCAGAGCCTCATTGTATTTTTTTCGGCATTCGGGGCACCCTATCGAATTTATTTCAAGTTTGTACTCCCCGATCCCCGCCGCGTCCAGGACGCTTTTCGCGAACAGAATCGTCTCCGCGTCGGCAGACGGATTCCCCGCGCCGAAACACTCCGCGCCGAACTGGTGAAATTCGCGCAGTCTCCCCGCCTGCGGCTTTTCGTAGCGATAGCACGACCCGATATAGCAGACTTTAAGAGGCAGCGCGCCGTAAATTTCGCCCCGCTCTATCACCGCGCGGACAACGCCGGCCGTCATCTCCGGGCGCAGTGTTATCGAGCGCCCCCCTTTGTCCTCAAAAGTATACATTTCTTTTTGAACAATGTCGGTAGCGTCGCCCACACCGCGGCTGAATACCTCCGTGTGCTCGAAAACCGGGGTCCTGATTTCGCGGTAACCGTAAAGTCGCGCAATATCGAGCATTGTCTGTTCCAAACCGCGCCACTTAAAACTGTCGCCGGGCATAATATCGGCCGTTCCCCTCGGTGCCTTGTTTGCTGTATCCATAAAATCCCCTTGGCCGTTAAGATATTTTTTCCGTAACACTATAAAGCCGTGGTACCACGGCTTTCAAAATCCGCGACGGTTAATGTTGAACGCGGTATGTCGCGGCAGTTTATTTTTTCGTTCCTTTTACTATCTCGCGCCAGTCTAAATCGCCGCGCTCAAGGCCGTGAATCAGCGCCTCGGCTGTGGCTATATTGGTGGCGACGGGTATATTGTGTATATCGCACAGATTAAGCAAATCGGCGTCGGCGCCGTCGTAGGGTTTCTGCTTAAGCGGATCGCGGAAAAACAGCAACAGGTCGATTTCGTTGTAATTGATGCGCGACGCTATCTGCTGTGAACCGCCCTGGCTTTCGCTCATCAGTTTTTCGATTTCCAATCCCGTGGCTTCCGTGACAAGATTTCCCGTTGTTCTCGTGGCCAGGAGGCGGTGATGGCTCAGTACGCCGCAATAAGCAATGCAAAACTGTACCATAAGTTCTTTTTTCGAGTCGTGTGCAATTAACGCGATATTCATAACGGCATTCCTCCCTGAAAATATCCGAATTTATTGTCATCCGCAGCGCGGCTGAATCGGCAATCAGATTTTAAGCGGCACATTCATTCCGCATATTCTGGCGGCAATGCGGTGAAACGCCGCCGCCGCCGGTCCCACTTCTATCGGCACTCCTTTCGACGCGGCATACATAACGTATTTGTCTTCGGGGACTATTCCCAACAGCCGCATACCCGTTTCATCTATTATACTGTCGATATTCGAATGAAAATTTTTTGTTATCCTGCTTTTTATAAAGCGGTTGATTATCAGTTTCGCTCGCCGCGCGCACAGCACATTCGCCGTTTGATAAGCGTCGGCAACCGAAATTTTATCGGTATTGCAAACAATGATATGCTCGGTGAATTCCGGCGCATCGGAATAATATTTCGGTTCTATGCCGGCGGGGCAGTCGAAAATGACAAAATCGAAATTCCGGCTCACGCGCATCGCGTATTCTCCGAGAGCCTCGCCGTCGATCTCCCTTACCGATTGAGGGGCGGCGGTAAGCCACATTCCGTCGGCTCCCGGGACGGGATAAATCGCGGAATCGGCATTGTCGGGTTGCCGCAAAGCGTCTGCCAAATCGAAGACAAGCCCGTCGGATACCGAAAGCATGGTATCGAGGCACCTCAGCCCTTCGTCTAAATCGACCAGAAGCGTCTTTTTCCCGCTGTTGCAAAACGCCGCCGCCAGCCCGATCGCCACCGTCGATTTGCCTACTCCGCCCTTGCCGGAAGAGATCATCAGCAATCTTCCCACGAGGCACCTTCCGTTCGTAAAATCTACATTAACAGAATAGCATAAACGGCGCCGCTTGTCAAAAAAATTTTAGCGAAAATGCGAATGTTTCAAATAATTTTACTTTTTGCCGAAAATTCGT
>CAZRRV010000001.1:107324-172573 GCA_964602735.1 uncultured Eubacteriales bacterium | reverse complement strand
ATCATCATCATCATCATCGAATATCAGCAGTGCCTCGTCGATTTATGTTCCGCCTAGTTCAAGAACCGGCGCGAGTGCCGAACGTCCGCACGAAACGGTGAACGAATCGTTCTTCGACGACGCTGTTTTCGTAGGGGATTCCGTATCGCTTAAATTAAACTATTATGTGACCGGGAAACGCAACAAAGGGGAGAATTGTCTCGGCAAAGCGCGGTTTTTGACCAGCGGTTCGCTCGGCTGGGGGAATCTTCTCTGGGATGTAAGCAACAGCAAAGCGGTTCATCCGAGCTATAACGGCAAAAAGCAGCCTGTAGAAGATTCAATAGCTCAGATGGGCGCAAAAAAAATTTATATAATGCTCGGCGTAAACGATATCAACGTTTACGGAATCGACGGAACCGTTGGTAACGCGAAAACCGTTATATCCAAAATACTCGCGAAAAGCCCGGATGTAAAAATTTATGTTCAGTCGGTTACTCCGTTGGCGAAAGGAAGAGAAAAAAACGGATTGAATAACGCGGCAATCCGGGCGTTGGATGATAAACTCCGGGATATGTGCGCTGCGCTCGGGTACAATTTTGTCGATGTCGCCTCGGTGATGCGTGACGGAGAGGGCAATCTCCCGGTTGCCTACTGTTCCGATCCTAACGGAATGGGGATCCATTTTACCGATGCCGCATGCGCGAAGTGGATTGAATATTTATACTCCAACGCCCGATAAAAGCCCGGCGCCGGATTTTCCGTCAGACGGAACACAAAAGCGCGGGGATTATTTTGTGCATGCACAGGGATTTTTGTAAAATATAACGGTTCATTTGTTTTGAACCGTCCGCGGCGGCAAGCCGGGCTTGACTGCCCCGAAAGCGACGGAAAGCACGGCATCTGGAACGGCTTTCGGGCGGTTCGCGGCGTTTGGATCGATATAGTGTCGGTAAATAATTACGGTGCGCGGGTTCCGGGAAAGTTCCCGGCCGGGCTGAACATGCGGAGGCGTTAAGCTGTGATTAAGAAGATTTTATCGGTTGTTGTTGCCGCCGCGTTGGCGGCCTGCCTTTTCGGGTGCGGGCAGAAAGAGGCGGATTTACACGGAATTTTAACCGAGATGAACAGCGAAGGATCATTTGACGCGGAGGCAATGCAGGAAATATCCGCCGATGATTTAACCGCTTTTTACGGGATAGAAACGGCGGATGTTAAACAGTTCGCTGCCGAAATAAACGGGACGGGGATTAAAGCCGACGAAATTGTGCTTATCGAGGCCGCCGATGCGGACGCCGCGGATCGCGTTAAAGAAAAGCTGGAGTCAAGGTACGAATCGAAAAAAAGCGAAACCGAGAAATATCTTCCCGACGAGTACGCGGTCATATTAAAATGTTCGGTAGATGTTATCGGTAATTATGTAACAATGATTGTCGCTCCCGACGCCGATGGTTTAACCGGCATTTTCGAAGATGCGGTAAAATAACCCGAAAGGCGCTTAAAGAGAGGGTGGCTCTGTTTGGTCTTTTCCGGGCTAATGTTTCTGTTTATATTTCTGCCCGCTGTGCTTCTGTTGTATTATATCTGCCCCGGGCGGTTTCGCAACTGGGTGTTGTTTTTTGTAAATATTGTTTTTTACGCCTGGGGAGAGCCGAAATATATTCTGGTAATGCTTTTTGCCACCCTCTCGGGCTGGCTGCACGGATTGATGATAGACCGTTGCGCGGACAAACCCCGCGCGAAAAAATTTTGGCTGATTTCTGCCTGCGTCGTTTCTCTGCTTTTGCTCGGTTATTTTAAGTATGCCGCTTTCCTGCTCGAAACGATAAAGTCGATTCCCGCTTTTTCGTGGATAGATGTTCCAAAGATCGTGCTTCCGATAGGCATTTCGTTTTATACTTTTCAAATAATGTCTTATTTTATCGATGTTTATCGCGGCAAAGTCACGGCTCAGAAAAATTTTATAAATTTCGCCTGTTATGTTACACTTTTTCCTCAGCTTATCGCTGGCCCGATTGTGAGGTATTCCGATATTGCGGAACAACTGACTTCCCGGCGCGAAAGTATCGACTGTTTCGCGGCGGGAGTAAAAATATTCGTAATCGGGCTCTCGAAAAAACTGTTGCTGGCAAACCCCATGGGCGCGCTGTGGGAAGAGCTCCGGGCCACGCCTTCGCAGAACGGAACATTTGGTTGCTTTATGGGGATGGTGGCTTTCACACTGCAGATTTATTTCGATTTCGACGGTTATTCCGATATGGCGACAGGGCTCGGGCGGATGTTCGGCTTTGAGTTCCCCGCGAATTTTAATTATCCCTATATTTCGGGAACCATAACCGAATTTTGGCGCCGCTGGCACATTTCGCTTTCATCCTGGTTCCGCGAATATGTTTATATTCCGCTGGGAGGCAACCGCAAAGGCCTCCGCAGGCAGATATTAAATCTGCTGATTGTATGGTTTCTTACCGGGCTTTGGCACGGCGCGAGCATGAACTTTATTGTCTGGGGTTTGTATTTCGGCTTGATTTTGATTATCGAGAAGCTTTTCCTTCTTAAATTCTTACAGAAAGCTCCCGGATTTGTGGGGAATATATATTCGCTTGCTGTAATAATATTCGGGTTTTTGATTTTTTCAACGGACGATCTCCCCGAGGCGGGAAGATATTTTATTTCGGTTTTTTCAAACTCGGCGGGTTTTGCTTCGCACGACGCGTTAAGCCTTATATTGAATTATCTTCCGCTTATGGCAGTCGGCGTTGTTGCCGCCACTCCTCTGGGGCATAATATCTACGATAAAATAAAAACAAAGCGTTACGCTTTTATCCCCGAACTGGCGGGTTGCGCAGTGCTTTTGTTTATTTGCACCGCCAATATGGTCGGATCGGGATATAATCCGTTTCTGTATTTCCGCTTTTAACGGAGGATAGAAAATGAACAAAAAGAGGAAATCCGATTTTCTTTTTGTCGCGCTGTTCTGCGGATTTGTTTTTGTTTTTTCCGCGTTGTTTATAATATTGCCGAAAAAGAAAGTATCGGAATTAGAGAAGAAAACACTTGCCGCGCCGCCGAAAGCAACTCCGTCGGCGGTGCTGAACGGTAAATTTTCCGAAGAAGCCGAAGCCTATCTGTCCGATCATTTTCCCGCGAGGCGTTTCTTTATCGGGGTGAATGCGAAATTCGATTTATACAGCGGCCGAAACGGCGTAAACGGAGTATATAAAGGAAAAGACGGCTATCTCATAAACGCTCCCGTTAAACCGAACGGTAAAAATACGGTGGCAAATACGGCGCGGATAAATGCTTTCGCCAAACTGATAAAACCCGTCCCCGTCGATTTAACCGTCGTGCCGTCAACGGGATATATATACGGAGACAAACTCCCCCTCAACCACAGAACTTTTCGCGATGCTGAAATTCTGCGCACAGTGGAAGACGGATTGTCTGCCGACGTGCGGTATATCGATCTGTTAAAGCCTTTCGAGTCGCTCGGCAATTCGTACCGGCTGTTTTATAAAACCGATCATCATTATACCAGCCGAGGCGCTTACGAAACATACAAAATTTATTGCGGAGCAATCGGAGTTGAGCCGCTGCCCGAAAGCGAATACATTATCGAGCGCCGCGACGGGTTTTACGGAACCGTTTATTCACGTGCGGCGTTGTGGAGCGAAAAACCCGATGTCATTGAGGTTTGGCGCCCGCCGTTTGACGGCGATGTTACGGTTGAAATTTATGACGGAGCAAAAGCCACGGAACACACGGGTATGTTTTTCACCGAACAGTTAAACGGCGCCGACAAATACTCCGTTTTCCTAAACGGGAATCACGGTCTTGTTAAAATTTCAAACCCCGGGGCGGGGGAGCGGAGCCTGCTTATCGTAAAAGACTCGTTTGCGCACTGCGCGGCACCCTTTTTAAGCGGAAATTTCGGCAAAATCATTATGGTTGACCCGAGATATTATAAACAGCCTGTAAGCTCTTTAATAAGATCCGAAGGCATCGACCGCGTCCTGTTCCTTTACGGTATTGACGGGATTGTAAACGATACGAATCTTGTGTTTCTCAGATAGTAAATAATATTTTTTTATAAACCCCGCGGAGAAAACGCCCGCCGGATTTTACTCCGGCGGGTGTTGTGTGCGGCTGAAAAAATTCAGGATTGCGTTGCCGGCGAAAATTATTCCGGCAGGTTGTCGTTAAAGATGAATTTTACGATTCTGTCGGCTGCTTTGCCGGTGGCGCGCATAATATCGTCTTTCCCCCATTCGGGTTTATCGCAGCAGCGGTATTTTTCAACCAATGCACGCGCCAGGGGATATTTACTGTCGATATATCCTGTTTTGTTTTCGATTTTAGTTGAAACTTTTGTTCTGAACCATTCGTTGCCGATGCTGCGGTTTATATTCGTTTCGAGAACGATTTTGTTGCCGAGCCTGTTTACTGTCGATTCGAATTCATCTTCATCTTTAATCCCGGCGTCCGCTCTTATCGCCTGAAGATTTTTACCGCTTCCGGGCATTATGTGTTCGATATCATTGCCGTCGTCGAGCGCAAAATCCGCGCCGCATTCTTTGGCGAACAGATATTCGTTCAGATAAACCAGAGAGTTGCCGCCGTATTCCTCCAACCTGCTCTTGACATCTTCTCTTTTCCAGTAGTAATTGATATGGTCGTCAAAATCCTTCTCTATTTCGCCGGCGGTGACGCTTTTATCGATGAACTTCAGTTCTTCTCCGAACATAAAGGTCTTAAATGGTTTGCTCGAATACCCGAAATCGCTTATTTCCAGCAGGGCGAACAGACGCAGTACGCATTCCAGCACCGCGGTCAGTTCTTCTTTCGGAATGTTGTTATCGTCAAACCTGTAAAAATAACTTCCGAGGAAGAGCTTTGCGTTGTCGTTGAATTTAAGCAAAACTTTCATTAAAGGCACATCCGAAACGAATGTCCATACTTTTGCGATTTTTATCATGTCGCCGCACATGGGGATCGGATCCGATACTGCTTTGCTGCCGTATCCGGTTGTTGTGAAGTACCTTCTTAAGCCCGGTGTGGTAACATCCGTTGTGCCGCTTGCTGTAACGGTTTCTCTGTTCAGCGTGCGCAGACAGTACATATATTGCATAAGTATCGCGTCTTTGCCGATGTTCATGTTTTTATTCAGGTTGTCTAGATTGTCGTTTAACTCGTTCCACAATTCCGAAAATTCATTTTTTGCGTCATCGCCTTTTTTATCAGCCGCCGCGTACATTTTCGAGAATATAATGTCCGAATCCCGGAGCGGCATTCCGTCGGAATTGAGGGTGTTAAACATTGCGATCGCCTGTTCCACCTGCCAGCTTCTGATTTCGATTAACTCACATTTGGAGGTAAAAACTTTCGTGATCTTGTTTAATTCGGAATCTCCCAGATCTTTTAGCTTTTCATAAAAAAACTTGAAATTTTTGAAGAAGTTTGTAAATCTGTTTTTGTCGGTTCGTTTGGATGCGTCCTTATATACACTACGCTCAGCGGTTTCATAATCCGTTGATCGGAGAATAGTACCGAGTTCGGTTTTATAATGCTCGTTTAACGCTTGATTCTCAACATTAACCGGTCTGCTGAAAATTTCACCGTCTTTTTTATCATCCGGCTCGAGTGTAACATTTTCCGCTTCGGCTTTGTAGAGAATTTGCATAATAACCTTTCGCCTATCAACCAGACCCAATTTAAGGCTTATCGATTCGGCGTCGATCCCGGTTCTTTTGATAGCGTTGTTAATATTTATCAGCATCGCTTTCAGCAAAAGCAGAAATGTAACGGTTCGCTGTTGTCCGTCGATAATCACAAGTTTCTTATCGGATTCTTCACAATTGATTATTACGGTGCCGAAAAAATAAGGATCTTTTTCCACGTCTCCGTCGAGGCTTTCACTGTATTCGATTATATCCTGCCATAACTTTTCGCAATTTTCCGTGGTCCAAGAATAAGAGCGCTGATATGCCGGTATAAAGAATTTCGCGCTGCCTTCAAGGGTAAGGTATTCTCCGATTTTTTTCAGTTTCGGTTCGATATTCTTGCTCATTACAATCTGCCTCCGAATTTATTTTATTTGTCCGTATTTTCACGGTATATTTTATTATACCCCCCCCCCGTATTGTCAAGAAAAAATTACGGATTTTTTTGCTACACTGAAATCGGGGTCAACACGGTTGACAAATCCGTAAACCGTGATGTATAATTTCGTTGCATCGCGTAACGCGGATCGCTGCAAAAACCGTGATTTATAAGGCGATGTTACCGTAAAACGCGGGGGAGAGTGAAAAAAACGAAAGATAATAAGACCATGGCCGAAAATATTGCGAAAGCCGTGCGCGAACACGGCGGCGTCGCTTATTATGTTGGAGGTTACATTCGCGATAAACTTCGCGGAATTGAAAATAAAGATATCGACATTGAGGTTCACGGAATATACCCGCGGCAGCTTGAAGAAATTTTAGACGATCTGGGCGAGCGAGTGTCGGTGGGGGAAAGTTTCGGAATATACCGCCTGAAAGGCTGTGATCTGGATATAGCCATGCCGAGGAAAGAGACGAACAGAGGTTCGGGGCATAAAGATTTCGATGTTTGCGTCGATCCTTTCATCGGCGTAAAAAAAGCGGCGTCGCGCCGCGATTTTACGGTAAACGCGATTCTTGAAGACATATTAACCGGTGAAATAATCGACCCTTTCGGAGGAGCCGGGGATATAGAAAAAGGAATTATCCGCCATGTAAACGACGGCACCTTCGCGGAGGATCCGTTGAGGGTACTGCGCGCCGCGCAGTTTGCCGCGCGGTTCGGCTTTACGGTTGCGGCCGAAACGACGGAACTCTGCAAAAATGCGGATTTATCGTTTTTATCGAAAGAAAGGGTAGAGGGGGAACTTAAAAAAGCGCTTTTGAAATCGGGGAAGCCGTCGGTTTTTTTTACGGTTCTGCGTGAAATGCATCAGTTATCGGTATGGTTCCCCGAACTTGAACAGACGATCGGCGTAGGTCAGAATCCCGAATACCACGCCGAGGGCGATGTTTGGACGCACACCCTGATGGTTGTCGATGTAGCCGCGCAATATCGCGAACAGGCGAAGAATCCGTTCGGATTTATGCTCGCCGCCGTGGCGCACGATTTCGGCAAAGCCGTTTGCACCTCTACCGTAAACGGCGGGTTGCACGCTTACGGCCACGAAATCGAAGGAATACCTCTCGTAATTTCGTTTATGAAACGGCTTACCGCGGAAAAAGCGCTTATCCGATATGTAGTAAACCTGTGCGAGCAGCATATGATGCCGAATAAACTCGCGGCCGATAAATCGTCGGTTAAAAGCACAAACAAAATGTTCGACGCGTCGCTTGATCCGGAAGCCCTGCTTAACCTTGCTCTGGCCGACGGACTGGGTAAAATCTCATCGCACGAATATATTTCCTACGACGACTTCCTTGCCGAGCGTCTTGCCGTTTACAAAGAATATATGAGCCGTCCGTATGTCACGGGCCGCGATTTAATTGAGGCGGGAATAAAACCGTCAAAAAATTTTTCGGAATATTTGGCTTTTGCACATAAATTGCGGCTGGCGGGAATACCGAAAGAAGACGCGCTTAAACAAACGCTTGCCCTGGCGAGGGGAAAAGGCGAATTGCCGAAACGGTGAGAACGGCCGGTATATTGTGCGCTGTCTACCGTAAATTTTACTGTCCGGCGTCGGTTTTTCGGCGAATGATCGGCCGGAGCATCCGTGTTGCCGAAGCCCCGCACCAATGTTGCGGCGGCGGCGCCGCCGCTTTCCCGTCCCAATGCGCGGATAAGCGTTTTTCATATCGCGGCGGCCGTTCGGCGATGTTGTGCCGTAATGATTTTTTGAAATTTTCTGTTGACATTCCGGAAAAAAATGGTATAATACAATCGTGAAAAGAAGCAGAACATTGCCGTTCTCACCTCAAGGTTCCGTCTGTTGAGGTTCAGCGTTTGCCAAAGGGCTTATTGCCCTTTGTAAGTAATGTGAACGGCGGATTGCCGTTCGCATCTTTTTAGTTTTATGTATGGAGGTGTCCCGCTATCAGCGGAAAAGAACAGCCGGTAAACGAAGAAATCCGTGCCGACGAGGTGCGCCTTATCGACACGAACGGAACACAGCTCGGAATGATGTCGTCGAAAGAAGCGCTTGAAAGGGCATACGAAAAAGATCTCGATCTTGTTATGATAGCGCCGCAGGCAACCCCGCCGGTCTGCAAGATTATGGATTACGGAAAGTATCGGTTCGAACAGGAAAAACGCGAAAAAGAAGCCAGAAAAAATCAGAAGACTTTCGAGGTAAAAGAAATCCGCCTGGGTGTCGGTATCGATACTCACGATTTCGAAACGAAAGCGGGTCATGCGAGAAAATTCATATCCGCCGGCAACAAGGTTAAAGTTTCGATCCGTTTCCGGGGCAGAGAACTCGGCCATACCGAGATAGGCTACGAGATAATGCGTCGTTTTGCCGACAGTTGCGCGGAAACCGCGGTCATTGAAAAACCCGCGAAAACCGAGGGGCGCAATATGATAATGTTTTTGGCCCCGAAGCCGGCCAAATAAGCAAATTTAAGGAGGAATTTTTATGCCGAAAATCAAAACACACAGCGGCGCCAAAAAGCGGTTTAAGCTTACGAAAACAGGGAAAGTAAAGCGCGCCCACGCGTACAAATCGCATATTCTCAATAAAAAAACCACAAAGCGGAAAAGGAACCTTCGCAAGACGGTGGTCGCGGATGTCACAAATGTATCCGCGATTAAGAAAATGGTTCCTTACAAGTAATCGTATAATCGGAGGGCATATATAATGGCAAGAGTTAAGGGCGCGCTCAGCACGCGTAAGAGAAGGAAAAAAGTATTAAAATTAGCGAAAGGTTATTTCGGCGCAAAATCGAAACTTTTCAAAACCGCGAAAAATGCGGTAATGAAATCGGGCAATTATGCTTATATCGGCCGCAAACTTAAAAAACGCGATTTCAGACGCCTGTGGATCACCCGGATTTCGGCGGCTGCGAAACGGTGCGGTATGAATTATTCCACTTTTATGAACGGGATAAAAAAATCCGGCATCGAAATGAACAGGAAAATGCTGTCCGAGATTGCGGTAAAAGATCCTGCGGCGTTTGCTTCGCTTGCCGAAACGGCTAAAGCCGCCTTACGGTAAAACCGGGCACTCGAGATTGTTCCCGGGTGCTTTTTTATAAACGCCTATGTTTTTCAAAACGGTATCAAGCAAAGAAAACGGTGCGGTAAAACAAATCGCCGAATTGCGGAAATCGGCTGCGGCGCGTCGTGAAAGCCGCCGGTTCGTAATCGAGGGATTGCGGCTCTGCCTCGACGCGGTGGAATGTGGGTTCCGCCCCGAAATATTTTTGTTTACCGCGGAATTTCAAAAGAAAAATCCGGGAACGGTTGAAGAAATTGCCGGAAAATCACGAGAATGCCTATGTGTTTCTTCCGACATCGCCGCGAAGCTTTCCGATACCGTAACCCCGCAGGGAATACTTTGCGTATTATCCGAACCGGCTCCGCGCGGGTTTGACCGTTTCGGCAAATATATCGGGCTTGAAAACATCGCCGATCCCGGCAATCTGGGAACCGTAGCACGAACTGCGGAAGCTATGAACTTGTCGGGAATCGTTTTTTTCGGCAAAGGGTGCGATCCCTACTCGCCTAAGGCGCAGCGCGCCGCGATGGGGGCGCTGTTAAGATTGCCGGTTTATTTTTACCGTGATGTTAAAGCGTTTCAAACGGAGGCGCCCGGGGTTAAAATTTACGCCGCGGTTCCGCGCGGCGGGATGACGCCGTCCGGCGTTGATTTTTCTTCGCCGTGCGTTGTCGTCGTCGGGAACGAGGCGAACGGGCTTTCGGCCGAGACGGTAAACGAAAGCGATTGTAAATTAACACTGCCTATGAGCGGAAAAGCCGATTCGTTAAACGTCGCGGCGGCGGCCGCGATTTTTATGTGGGAAATGGTCAGGAGTACGGAGAACGGATAGCGGATTTGCGCCGGCGCGTCAAATACTCTTAAACAGATTGTATTTTATACCGTTCGAGAGGGAGGAGGAATCGGCATTGGGCGCGGAACACTGGATCTGGATGCAGCGAGTTCTGGGCTACGGCAGCAGGCGGTTGCAGGATATACTGAATATTTTCGGTGACGCCGAGGAATTCTACCGAATGCGCGATTCCGAGCGAATCAAAAGCGTCGCTCTGTCCGCGCGGGTAACGGAAAACATACATAACATTTTATTGACCGATGCCGAAAAAACACTGGCATTATGCAGAAAAGAAAATATTGAGGTTATATCGTTTTCAAACGGCAAATACCCGCCGCAATTAAAGATTTTGGAAAATCCGCCCGCGGTGCTGTACTCCGTCGGAGTATTGCCGGGCGGAAGCGGAGACGGAAACGTTACCGTTGTCGGCACTCGCCGTTCAAGCGAATACGGACGAAAGGCGGCGTTTTCGCTTTCCTATCGCCTCGCGAAAGCCGGCTGTGTTATCGTAAGCGGAACAGCTGGGGGGATCGACACCGCGGCCCATCTGGGGACGCTGGCGGCAAACGGAAGATGTATTGCCGTGCTGCCTTACGGCCACCGCAAAGCACGTGATGACAACAGCCGCGAATTATCTCGTAAAATTCTTGAAGCGGGAGGTTGCCTTTTAAGCGAACTTCCTCCCGACGCGTCTTTCCCGCGAAATGTTTTTGTGTTGAGAAACAGGTTGCTCGCGGCGCTGTCCGCCGCGACGGCGGTTGTCGAGGCGCCCGAAAAAAGCGGTTCGCTCATAACGGCCAACGCCGCGGCGCAGTACGGCAAGTACGTTTTTGTCGTAACCGGCCGCCCCGATGACCCGCGGTTCGCCGGTTCATACGCTCTAATCCGCGACGGCGCTTCTCCGGTATTCGACGCGCGTGATATACTTTCCGTCCTGCCCGGCACTTTTGCCCCCGATGTGGAAAAGGCGTTCGCGGGAGGGCAGAATATCGGCGCGCTTTACCGTAAGTCATATAAAAGCAGAGCGGAAACGCAGTCCGGGGATAATGTTCCCGGCAAGCTTGAAAAGCCGTCCGCCGCGCGTACGCATACGCAGCACAGCGCCGAAAAAACCGATAAAAGCGACAATAAAACTCCTCCCGCGAAAAAACGGAAAGTTCTGCCCGACGGATTAACGGAAAACGCGGTTACGGTTTACGGCTTCTTTTCTCCCGACGGTGAATACCTCGATACATTGGTCGAAAAAACCGGCCTTTCGGTCGGCAAAGTGCTTTCGGCGCTGACGGAGCTTGAAATTTACGGTCTTGCGGCCTGCGGAGCCGGAGGAAAATATGAATTAAGCAGAAGCGGCACCGCATAACTTGTTTTTCCCGCGTTTCCGTGCCGTTTCAGGTGTTTGACGCACAATTTTACCGAAGTTTTTTGTTGCGGGTTGAAATGAAATAATTATTATATTCCGGAAAAAGAGGATGTAAATGTCGAATCTTGTTATAGTCGAGTCTCCTACAAAGGTGAAGTCGATTCAAAAATATTTGGGCGACGGCTATCGGGTAATGGCGAGCATGGGGCATATTCGCGATTTGCCGAAATCAACATTGGGGATTGATATTGAACACGGTTTTGAACCGGAATATGTCAGCCTCCCGCAAAAAGAAGATCTTATAAAGAAATTGAAGACGGCGGCAAAAAAATCCGAACGCGTTTATCTCGCTACAGACCCCGATCGGGAGGGCGAGGCTATTTCATGGCATCTCGCCACCGTCCTCGCGCTTGATATGGATAGCGTTGACCGACTGGAATTTAACGAAATAACCGAAACGGGGGTGCGCGAAGGTTTAAGAAAACCGAGAAAACTTGATTTGAATCTTGTCGACGCGCAGCAGGCCCGCCGCGTGCTCGACAGACTTGTCGGCTACAAGTTAAGCCCTTTCCTTTGGAAAAAAGTTCGCCGGGGGCTCTCGGCAGGCAGAGTGCAATCGGCGGCGTTAAAGTTGATCGTCGATCGCGAAAAGGAAATCGACGCGTTTAATCCGGAGGAATACTGGGATATAACCGCGAAACTGTTCGCGAAAGGAGTACCGTTTTCCGCGAAACTCATCCTCGACGGCAAAGGCGATAAAATAAATCTCGCGGGGAAAAGCGAAGCGGAGAGCGTGTTGAGGGAACTTAAAGGCGCCGAATATATTGTGGGTAACATAAAAAAGTCGGTTCGCAACCGCCAGCCCGCGCCGCCGTTTAACACTTCAACCCTTCAGCAGGAGGCGTCGCGTAAACTCGGATTCGGCGGGCAGAAGACAATGCGTGTAGCTCAGCAGCTGTACGAAGGGGTGGATATCGAGGGTATCGGAGCCACCGGCTTGATTACATATATGCGCACCGATTCGATCCGTGTTTCCGCCGAGGCCGGAAATGCCGTAAAAAAATACATAAGGGAAACATACGGCGAGGAATATCTGCCGAAAAAAGAGCGGGTCTTCAAAGCCAAAGCGGGTGCGCAGGATGCTCACGAAGCGATTAGGCCCACATCATTCAAGCTTACTCCCGACAAAGTGAAGAAAGCTCTTACCTCGGATCAGATGAAACTTTACCGGTTGATATGGGACAGATTTACTGCAAGCTTTATGGCACCCGCCGTGCAGGATACCATGTCGGTTGATATCAACGCCGCGGGTTACACATTCCGTGCGAGCGGATATAAAACGCGGCTCGACGGGTTTACGGTTCTGTATTCCGAAAGCAAAGACGAAAGCGACGAACAGAATCAGGATTTACCTGCGTTGGAAAAAGGAGATGTTCTCGAACTGCGGGAGCTTTTGCCGGCTCAGCATTTCACCCAACCGCCCGCACGGTATACCGAGGCATCGCTTATTAAATCTCTCGACGAATACGGAATAGGCCGGCCGTCAACCTACGCCACAATTCTCGCTAACATTTTAAGCAGGGAATATATCGAGCGTGAGAAGCGTTCGCTTAAACCGACGCCGCTTGGAATTACGGTCAGCGATCTTATCACACAGTATTTTAACCGCATTGTAAATGTGAAATTTACCGCCGAAATGGAGTCGTCGCTCGATAAAATTTCGACAGGAGAACTGCAATGGGTGAATGTAATAAGCGATTTTTACGGAGATTTTTCCAAATCTCTCGAAAATGCGGAAAAATCACTCAACGGGGTTCGGGTAAAAGTTCCGAAAGATCCCGATGTCGAAACCGATATAAAATGTGAACTGTGCGGAAGGAATATGGTTATACGGAACGGTCGGTTCGGAAAATTTCTGGCGTGCCCCGGTTACCCCGAATGTAAAAATACCAAGCCGCTTGTCAACGAGACCAAAGGCGAATGTCCCAAATGCGGCGGCAAAATTCTTAGCAAGAAATCCAAAAAAGGAAATACATTTTTCGGATGCGCCAATTATCCGAAATGTGATTTCGTTACATGGGATAACCCCACCGATGAACGATGCCCGAAATGCGGTAAAACGCTGTTTAAGGGGCGCGGAGTTTTGAAATGTCTGGCCGAAAATTGCGTATACGAGAAGCAGATCGGGAAAGAGACGCGTCGACCCGCGAAGAAGAGATGAATATATCCGTAATCGGCGCGGGCCTTGCCGGATGCGAAGCGGCTTACGCAGCGGCTGTACGCGGAGTTCGGGTAACGCTTTTTGAAATGAAACCCGGGGAATATTCCCCCGCTCACAAATCTCCGCTTTTCGCCGAGCTGGTATGTTCAAATTCGTTTAAGGCGTCTCGTACCGATTCGGCGGCGGGGTTGCTGAAAGAAGAAATGCGAGCGTTAGGTTCGGTTTGCCTTAAAGCGGCGGATGGGTGTGCGGTGCCTGCCGGCGGAGCTCTCGCGGTCGACAGAGAACGTTTTTCCGCTTCGGTTACCGATATGATAAAAAATCATCCGTTGATTACGACCGTAGAAAAACGCGTCGATACTTTGCCGGGCGGCACCGTAATCATCGCTACGGGGCCGCTGACCGACGGGGCTTTCGCATACGCGGTAAAAGAACTTTGCGGCGGGTACCTGCATTTTTACGACGCATCATCTCCGATAGTGACCGCCGAAACGTTGGATATGAGCAGAATTTTTGCGGCATCGAGGTACGGAAAATCCGGCGGCGACTATCTTAACTGCCCCATGAGCAAAGATGAATACACGGCGTTCCGAAACGCGCTTGCCGATGCCGAAACGGCTCCTTTGCACGAGTTTGAAAGCGATTTGCGCGTTTATGAGGGCTGTATGCCGATTGAAACGCTTGCCAACCGCGGTGAGGACGCGATCAGATTCGGGCCGCTTAAACCCGTCGGACTGACTGATCCCGCAACCGGCCACCGCCCTTGGGCCGCGGTGCAATTAAGACCCGAAAACGCAGAAAAAACGCTGTATAATATCGTCGGTTTTCAAACGCATCTTACTTTCCCCGAGCAGAAGCGGGTTTTCGGTATGATACCGGGTCTTCATAACGCCGAGTTTACCCGTTACGGGGTTATGCACCGCAATTCGTTTATTAACAGTCCTGCTCTTCTCAACTCCTCGCTTTCGCTGAGAAAAGAGCCGCGTGTGTATTTCGCCGGGCAGATTACCGGGGCGGAAGGATATATGGAGTCTGCGGCTACGGGAATTATTGCCGGAATAAACGCCGCCAACGCCGTTTTGGGAAAATCCGTTTTTGTTCCGCCGGCATATACGATGATTGGCGCTCTTTGCGAATATGTGTCGAGCAGTGTAACGGAAAATTTTCAGCCGATGGGAGCGAATATGGGCATACTCCCGCCCGGTACGGTGCAAATACGCGACAAACGTCTGCGCAACGCTGCTTTTGCGAGGCGCGCTTTGAGCTTTTATAAAGACGGAGGTAAAAAAGATGAAAATAATTGTTGACGGGTTCGGCGGCGATAACGCTCCGAAAGCTGTACTGGAAGGTTGCCGACTGGCAAAGGATGCCTACGGAGTTGAGATCGCCGCTGTCGGAAACGAGAAAAAGCTTAGAGCCTGCGCATCCGAAAACGGAATTGATCTGACAGGTATTGAAATATGTGACGCCGGCGAAGGTTTTTCAATGCATGCCGAGCCTACGGAACTGCTTAAAAGCGGCAAAGATTCTTCGCTCGCTACGGCCTGCCGTCTTGTGGCCGACGGTTACGGCGACGCCGTGGTGTCTGCGGGTAGTACGGGCGCGCTGACGGTCGGCGGTATTTTTACGGTTAAGCGTTTGAAAGGTGTTAAACGCCCGGCAATCGGTTCTCTGATACCTTCCGTGGGTGAACCGTTCTTTTTGATCGATATGGGCGCGAACGCCGAGTGCCGCCCCGAAATGCTGGTTCAGTTTGCTCAAATGGCGGTGATCTACTGTGAAAATGTGCTGGGTATGCAAAATCCGTCGGTAGGTCTGCTTAACATCGGTACCGAGGAGACCAAAGGTACCGAACTTCAAAAAGAGGCATATCGGCTTTTGCGGAGCGCTCCTGTTCGGTTCATAGGAAATGTGGAGGCAAGAGAAATGCCGAACCATGCCGCGGATATAATTGTGGCGGACGGTTTCACCGGCAATGTAGCCTTAAAGCTGTATGAAGGCGTCACAATGTCGATGTTTAAGGCCGTAAAAAAGATATTCAAAAAGAATCTGCTCACAAAACTCGCCGCGTCGGCGGTGATGAGCGGGCTTAAAGAATTGAAAAGCAAAGCGGATCCTTCCGCGGTAGGGGGAGCGGCTCTCCTCGGAGTACGGAAAGGCGTAATCAAAGCGCACGGGAGTTCCGATGCGGTAGCTTTCCAAAACGCCGTAAGGCAGGCGATTTTCTTCTGTGAAAACGATGTTGCGGGAAAAATCGAACAGGCTCTGGAAAACGCTCCCGGTACAGCGGAAAAGGAGAATGAGTAACGTGGACGAACTTGAAGAAAAGCTCGGCTATAAATTTAAGAATCCCGCTTTGCTGGCACAGGCTTTAACCCACACATCTTATGCCAACGAGCGCAAAGACGGTTGCGAATCTTACGAACGGCTTGAGTTTTTAGGCGATTCCGTGCTGTCGCTTATAGTTTCGGATTACATTTATAAAAAATTTCCGAATCTTCCGGAGGGTGAACTTACCAAATTACGCGCGTCGCTTGTTTGCGAAAATTCGCTCAGCGCTTATTCACGCGAACTCGGTATCGGCAAATATCTGCTGCTCGGCAAAGGTGAAGCGCGGAGCGGAGGAAACGAGCGACCGTCGATACTTGAGGATGTTTTCGAATCGGTCTTGGCCGCGATATATCTCGACGGCGGAATGGCGGCGGCGAAGAAACATGTTATCCGGTTTATCGGAAAAGAATTGAAAAATCACCATGAAAATTTTACGGATTATAAATCCGTGCTGCAGGAACTGATTCAGCGCAATCCCGGCGAAGAACTTTCATACCGTCTCGTTTCTTCAAGCGGGCCGGATCACGAAAAAACTTTTACCGTCGAGTGCCGTCTCAATTCGAATGTTATCGGGGTAGGGACAGGCGGCAGCAAAAAGCATGCCGAACAGGAAGCCGCGAGGCAGGCTCTCGGGTTAATGGGTGAAAATTTCAAACATCCTGGGGAGGAGTAACGGTTGCTGCTTAAGTCGGTTGAAATTCAGGGTTTCAAATCGTTTGCGGATAAAACGGTACTGCGGTTCGGCAGCGGAATAACGGCGGTTGTGGGGCCGAACGGGAGCGGGAAGAGCAATATAACCGATGCCGTACGCTGGGTTCTGGGCGAACAGTCTACAAAAAATCTGCGCGGTCAGAATATGGAGGATGTTATATTCGGGGGAACGGCGGATCGCAAGCCCTACGGATTTGCGGAGGTTACCATTACGGTCGACAACACCGATCGCGCCTTGCGGTGCGACAGCGACAATGTCGCAGTTACCCGCCGCTTCTATCGTTCCAGGGAGAGCGAGTATCTTATAAACCGTGCGGTTGTCCGCTTGCGTGATGTACGGGAACTTTTTATGGATACCGGGCTCGGAAGAGACGGATATTCTATGGTCAGTCAGGGGAAAATCGACAGTATTGTCGGCAGTAAACCCGAAGAGCGCCGGGATATATTCGAAGAGGCGTCGGGTATATCGCGCTATCGTTATCGAAAAGAGGATGCCGAGAAGAGATTGCAGGCAGCCGATGAAAATATTCTTCGGTTGCGCGACATACTGGCGGAACTTGAACAGCGCGTCGGTCCTCTGAAGGCTCAAAGTGAAAAGGCAAAACGTTTTTTGGAACTTGAAGAAACCAGAAAGAACCTCGAAATAGGGCTGTGGCTTAATAAACTCGATCGTTTTGCCGAATCGCTAAGAAACGAGGAAAACCGCATTACCATAGCCGAGGCGCATTACCGCGAAACCGAAAAAAATCTCGCACTGCTGTCGGAACAGATTGAAAACCGTTCGCGACGTTTTTCCGAACTTACGGAGGAAATCGACGGAATTTCGCGTCAAATATCTCAAACCGAAGCCGAAATCACCCGTGCGGAAGGTGAAATCACCCTACGGGAGAATACCATTGTTCATAACAACGAAACGGCGGAACGGGTGCGAGGCGATATCGAAAGTTTGCGGCTTTCCGGCGCCGACGCTTTGAGAGAGATTGAAACCATCACGGCTGAGAAGACAGAGAAAGCGGAAACACTTGCGTCCCAAAATACCGTACTGACCGAACTTAACACCGAGCTTGAGCGGTTGTCCTGCGGCGATGAAGTTTTTTCAAAGTCGGCGGGTGAACTCGGCGCTAAACTCGCCGCGCTTGCCTCCGGGGAATCGGATATAAAAGTCGCGCTTGTTACCGCCGAAACCGCCGCGTCGGAAGTCGCTTCACGTGTCGGCGCTATTGAAACCGAATTGAAAAACGCCGGCGATACGGTAAACGAATATAAAAAAGAACGGGAGCGTATAAACGGAGAACTGAAAATCGCGGAAGAAAAAACAAGAGAATACGAAAACGCCCTGAACGGTTGTAAAATGCTTGAGGAAACGCGCTCGGTAAAACTCGGGGAATGCCGTCGTGCTCTTGATTCCGCGAATTTGGATATTGAAGAAAACCGGCGGCGGGTTAAAATCGTTTCCGATTTGCAAAGGAATATGGAAGGGTATTCACACGCCGTAAAATCGGTGGTTAAAGCGGCGGACGGCGGCTCGCTGCGCGGAATAATCGGACCCGTATCTCAAATTGTCTCGGTTCCCGACGAATATACGGCGGCGATTGAAGTAGCTCTCGGCAGTGCCGCGCAATACATAGTTACCGAGAGCGAAGGAAGCGCCAAACGCGCTATCGACTGGCTGCGGCGCGGTAATAACGGCCGCGCGACATTTCTCCCGGTGAATACCGTGCGTCCCCGCCGGTTTAACGGCGGTTCGGCGCGGGACTGCGTCGGGTATATCGGTTCGGCGGCGGAGCTTGTATCTTTCGATGTAAAATACACCAATGTTATCGAATCCCTGCTGGGAGGTGTCGCCGTTGCCGACAGTCTCGACAGCGCGGCGGCGATTGCCAAAAGGTTGGAATACAAATGCAAAGTAGTAAGCCTTGACGGGCAGGTGGTAAACCCCGGCGGTTCGCTGACCGGCGGTTCGTTGAACCGACAGGCGGGGCTAATCGGCAGAATATCCGAAATAAAGAAACTTGAAAAGCGCGGCGAAGTATTAAGGGCGAACGCGGAGCTGTACGCCGAAAATCTCGGAAAAGCGGAAAGCGATCTTGCGGAGGCAAGGGCAAAGCTTGAAAACGCGTCATCAGAACTTTCAAAAGCGAACGAAACTATGATGAATCTTTCGGCTGAGGCGAAACGGTTTGAACAGTTGCAGGCGGCGGCAGAACTTACGGTTCAATCGCTTGAAAATGAACGCGGGGAGTTAAAAAACCGCGCGGAAGCACTCGCCGAAGAACGCGAAGCCGCGATAAAATCTCTTAACGAAACCGTATGCAAACGTCGCGAACTGCAGGCGGAGCTTGACGGCATAACACGGAACAGGGAGGATATTTCCGCCAGACGCGATGAATTAACCGAAAAAATTTCCGCCTGCAGACTTTCGGTTATCGAATGCGAAAAAGATTTGGAATCTCTCGAGGGGCGGTTTGAACTGATCGAACGCGGCAGAGCCGACAGTCAAAGCAAAATTGACGGTTATTTTGCCGAAATCAGCCAAATCGACGCAAAAAACGTCGAAATAACGGCCGACATCGAACTGTTGAAACAAAGTATCGCGAATGCCCGTATAAAAGCGGACGAACTTTCCGCGCGGATGAACGAAACTGTATCGGAGCGCGACGGTTACAGCAGAACCGACGGCGAACTGCGAAACCGCGAACTCGAAATAACGTCCGAACGCGAGAAGCTTGCTGGTGAAATAGCGCGACTTTCAGAGCGTAAAGACCGCTTAATTCACGAAAACGATGAAATTGTAAGGCGGTTATTCGACGAATACGAACTCACCGTAAGCGAAGCGGAAAATACTGCGGAGAGACCGGAAAATCCATCCGAAGCGGAAAAACGGCTCGGCGAAATAAAAAACGGGATACGCCGACTCGGGGTTGTTAATGTTTCGGCAATCGAAGAGTACAAAGAGGTAAACGAAAGGTACGTTTTTCTTAAAGAACAGGTTGATGATGTCGAAAAATCGCGCCGCGAACTGAAAGATGTAATATCCGAACTTACCGGTCAGATGAAGTCCCGGTTTACAAAGGGCTTTGCCGACGTCGCAGCAAATTTTTCTCAAACGTTCACCGAACTGTTCGGGGGAGGGAAAGCCGCGTTGATCCTTACGGAACCCGACAGTCCTCTGACCAGCGGCGTGGATATCGAGGTAAAGCTGCCCGGGAAGAATGTGCCGAGCCTGAACGGACTTTCCGGCGGAGAAAAAGCGCTTGTGGCCATTGCCGTTTATTTCGCGATAATGAAAACAAACCCTCCTCCTTTTTGTTTTCTCGACGAGGTAGATACCGCTTTAGACGATATAAATGTCGAACGCTTTGCCGGGTATATGCGCTCCTCCAAACTGCCGACGCAGTTTATTTGTGTAACCCACCGCCGGGGAACGATGGAGGCGGCGGATATGCTTTACGGTGTTACGATGCAGGAAAAAGGCGTATCGAAACTGTTGCAGCTTGATGTTGACGAACTGATAAAAACCTTGCATTTGGAGGATAAATAGATGAGCCTGTTCAAGAAAATAAGCGACGGTTTGAAAAAAACCCGTTCTTCGATGGGAAGCGCGATAAACGGAGTGCTGAGCCGTTTTCGACGGGTTGACGAGGAACTTTTCGATGAGCTTGAGGAGGCACTGGTGTCATGCGATGTCGGAGCGGAAACCGCCATGGCGCTGTGCGACGATTTGCGGGAAAAAGTAAAACTCGAAAAAATCGATGATCCCGGTGAAATCCGCGAAATACTGCGTAAAAATATAGCGGAGATGTTGGAAGGCGATAACACCCTCGATTTAGCGGGCAAACCGTCGGTAATACTGATGATCGGGGTTAACGGCGCGGGAAAGACAACATCTGTCGGCAAACTTGCGGCAATGCTTAAAGCAGAGGGGAAAAAGGTTCTGGTTGCAGCGGCGGATACATTCCGTGCCGCAGCCATAGAACAGCTTGAGGTTTGGACGCAGAAAGCGGGAGTGGGAATAATAAAGAGCAGGGAAGGTTACGATCCGGCCTCCGTGGTATTCGACGCCGTTTCGGCGGCGAAAGCGAGAGGCACCGATGTAGTTATCTGCGATACGGCCGGCAGACTGCATAACAAAAAAAATCTAATGGACGAATTGGCTAAAATCCGCCGTGTCGTAGCGCGTGAAACCGACGATAAATCCGTTGAAACATTGCTGGTGCTTGACGCGACAACGGGTCAGAACGCCGTGAATCAGGCGCGCGAATTCAGAGAAGCCGCCGATATAACCGGCATTATTCTTACAAAACTCGACGGTACTGCCAGAGGCGGTGTCGTGCTTTCGATACGGAAAGAGCTTGGCATTCCGGTTAAATTCGTCGGAGTCGGCGAGCAGATCGACGATCTTCAGCCGTTCGACCCGTATCAATTCGCCGACGCGCTGTTTTAGGGATTGATTTTAATGAAAACATTCCTTATCGCCACCAAAAACGCGCATAAATTATCCGAGATTTCGAGAATGCTGCTGCCTCTGGGATTCCGTGTGATCGGCGCGGATGAATTGCGGGAGCCGCTTCCCGATGTCGAAGAAACCGGATCCACATTCAGTGAAAACGCTCTTATTAAAGCCGAATCCGCTTTTAAGGCATCGGGAATGCCTGTTATAGCCGACGATTCCGGGCTTTCGGTCAATGCGCTCGGCGGCGCACCGGGAGTATATTCCGCCCGTTACTCCGGCGTTCACGGAGACGATGCGAAAAACAACGAAAAATTGCTTTACGAACTGCGTAATATTCCGGACGGCTTGCGGTCGGCACGGTATATATGCGCGATTTGCTGCTATTTTTCCGAAAAAGATAATTTTGTGGTTACCGGGGAATGCGAAGGGAAAATCGCCTTCGCCCCAAAGGGCAACAACGGGTTTGGATATGATCCGCTGTTCATCTCGGAACGCGGGTGTTTCGGGGTTATTCCGTCTCGCGAAAAGGATATGATAAGCCACCGCCGCAGGGCGTTGGACGCACTCGCGGAAAAATTGACGGAGCGCGGGTATGGCGGGTAAAACAGTTCTTTTCGGGGGAACATTCAACCCTCCCCATTTCGGACACATAGAGATGGCAAAGGCGGCGGCCGAACTTCCCGATACCGAAAAAATTATCATACTGCCGTCACGAACGCCGGTTCATAAAAACGCGGGGGCGGAACTCGCATCCGCCGAACATCGTGTCGCAATGTGTAAAATTGCTTTTTCGGGCATTGCGAAAGCCGAGGTCTCCGATTTTGAAATATCGAGTCCCGAGGAAAATTACACTTATCTGACCGTCAGACGGATGAAAGCCGAACACCCCGAAAAGAGTTTCGCCTTTTTAATCGGCGGCGATTCGCTTGTTTCTCTGCACTCGTGGTACTCATACGGAAAACTGGTACGTATGGTTCCGTTCTATGCCGTCGGCCGCGGCGGGTTGAATGGCTGGCAAATCTCCCGCGCCGTCAGGGAAATAGAAAGCGATGGCGGCAGGATTGAATTTTTGCAACGCGAAATTCCCGATATTTCATCAAGCACAATACGGAAATATATACGAAACGGCGTATCGATTGAAAACCTGGTTCCCCCCCGCGTGAAATCCTATATCGAAAAAAACGGCATTTATACGTAACCGGGCGACCGAAACGGAATTTTTCATAAAAACGCAATATAAAACCGTAAAGGACAATGTATAATTTGTCCGTCAGGTAAAACAGGAAAGGGATGATAAAAAACGGAAACCGAAATTTATGACAGTCTTTTACGGGAAAAACTTTCCGAAAAGCGGTATTTTCATTCTCTGTGTGTCGCGAAAGAGGCTGTAAGGCTCGCCGAAAAAAACGGTTGCGATACCGAAAAAGCCGGGCTCGCGGGGCTGTTGCACGATATTATGAAAGATACTCCCGGTGACGAGCAGTTGAAATTGATAAAAAAATCGGGTATAATATTGAACAGGATTGAAATTTCGGCGCCGAAACTTTGGCATGCCGTTTCAGGCAGCGTTTATCTGCGCGATACATTGAAACTGCCGGGCGATATTGTAAGCGCTGTGCGGTATCACACAACCGGGCGTGCGAATATGACGGTTCTCGAAAAAGTTCTATTCATTGCGGATTTTATATCGGAAGACAGAAATTACGACGGGGTCGAAAAAATACGCGCCGCCGAAAGTGTTTCGCTCGATGCTGCCGTTGCGGAAGCTCTTGCTTTTACGGTAAACGATCTAAGCGCGCGAAAACTTGCGATACATACCGACACTCTGTCTGCCTATAATGATGCGATGCTAGCCGGCGTCGGCGACGAATAAATAAACATGAACGGGTAAAAACTGATGAACGGTTCGGAAATTTTAAAAGCGGCGGTTGCCGCTCTCGATGAGAAAAAAGCGGATGCCGTCAGCGCGATAGATGTGCGCGACATTTGTACTTACGCCGATTATTTTGTAATGGCGACAGGAACATCCTCAACGCATATACGGGCGCTTTCGGAAGCCGTTGAGGAAAAAATGCTGAAACTCGGAAAGGCGGTCAACCGTATAGAAGGACGCACTACCGACTGGATACTGATGGATTACGGCGATGTGATAATACACATTTTCGGCAGGCAGGCGCGTGAATTTTACGGGTTGGAGCATCTCTGGCATGACGGTAAGCCGATAGATACGGAAGACATACTCAAGGAGGAAACAGCTCTGTGAAATACGATTTTAAGGCGATAGAAAGCAAATGGCAGAAAATCTGGGAAGACAGACATGTTTTCGCCGCTAAAAACGATTACACTCTTCCTAAATATTACGCGTTGATTGAGTTCCCGTATCCTTCCGGGCAGGGGCTTCATGTCGGGCACCCGCGATCATATACCGCCCTCGATATTGTGGCGCGGAAAAAACGTCTGGAAGGTTATAATGTTCTTTACCCCATAGGGTGGGACGCGTTCGGTCTGCCGACTGAAAATTACGCGATTAAAAACAAAACGCACCCGGCCGATGTTACGGAGAAGAACATAGCAAACTTCAAGCGGCAGTTGAAATCGCTCGGCTTCTCGTTTGACTGGGATCGCGAAATAAACACAACTGATCCGGATTATTACAAATGGACACAGTGGATTTTCCTGCAACTGTTCAAATACGGTCTCGCCTATAAAAAAGAGACCGCCGTCAACTGGTGCACATCATGTAAATGCGTTCTCGCGAACGAAGAGGTTGTCGGCGGGGTATGCGAGCGATGCGGCAGCGAAGTTGTACGCA
The DNA here is from genome assembly GCA_964602735.1 of uncultured Eubacteriales bacterium. Lineage (GTDB taxonomy): Bacteria > Bacillota > Clostridia > Oscillospirales > Acutalibacteraceae > CAZRRV01. The sequence goes on along the minus strand of CAZRRV010000001.1, from coordinate 148,678 downwards.
AGGTAAAAAGCCAGTGGATGCTCCGCATAACCGATTATGCCGAAAAACTTCTCGACGGTTTGAACGATGTGGATTTTATCGAACGGGTAAAAACTCAACAGCGCAACTGGATAGGCCGCTCAACCGGAGCCGAAATCCGTTTTGCAACCACAGCGGGAGACGATTTGATTGTTTATTCCACCCGCCCCGATACGCTGTTCGGCGCTACTTATATGGTCGTTGCTCCCGAACATACGCTTATCGACCGGTGGAAAGGATTGATCTCAAATTACGCCGAAGTCGAAGAATACCGTGAAAAAGCGGCGCGGAAATCGGATTTTGAGCGCACGGAAATGGCTAAAAACAAAACCGGCGTCCGCCTTGACGGTGTAATGGCGATAAATCCCGTGAACGGCGAAGAAATACCGATTTTCATATCGGATTATGTTCTCGCATCTTATGGCACGGGGGCGATTATGGCCGTTCCCGCACACGACTCCCGCGACTGGGAGTTTGCGAAAGTATTCGATTTGCCGGTTATCGAGGTCGTCGCGGGAGGGGATGTATCACGCGAGGCGTATACCGACTGCGAAACGGGAATTATGGTAAACTCCGGATTTCTAAACGGAATGACGGTTGATTGCGCGAAAGAGAAAATAACCGACTGGCTTGAGAAAACCGGCGCGGGGAAACGGAAAGTCAACTATAAACTGCGAGACTGGGTGTTCTCACGCCAGAGATACTGGGGAGAACCTATCCCCGTGGTTTATTGCGAGCATTGCGGTTATGTTCCTCTCCCTGAATCCGAACTGCCGCTGATGCTGCCCAAAGTCGATTCCTACGAGCCTACCGATACCGGCGAATCCCCGCTTGCCGGGATGACCGAGTGGGTGAATACCGTTTGTCCGAAGTGCGGCCGAAAAGCCCGCCGCGAAACCGATACCATGCCCCAGTGGGCCGGATCTTCATGGTATTTTCTGCGCTATTGCGACCCGCATTGCAAAGACGCGATAGCCTCGCCGGAGGCGTTGCGGTATTGGCTCCCGGTAGACTGGTATAACGGCGGCATGGAACATACCACGCTTCATCTCTTGTATAGCCGTTTCTGGCATCGGTTTTTATACGATATCGGCGCGGTACCGACACCGGAACCGTATAAAAAGCGTACAAGCCACGGAATGATTCTGGGCGAAAACGGAGAGAAGATGTCAAAATCCCGCGGAAATGTGATAAACCCTGATGATATTGTGAACGAATACGGCGCCGATACAATGCGGCTTTACGAAATGTTTATCGGCGACTTTGAAAAAGCCGCGCCGTGGAGTTCGGCGTCAATCAAAGGGTGCCGTCGTTTTTTGGAACGGGTCTGGGCGCTCTCTGGAGTTCTCACCGACGGGGAAAGTTACTCCCGCGAACTCGAAATTGCTATGCATAAAACCGTCAAGAAAGTTACCGAGGATATCGAAGAGCTTAAGATGAACACGGCGGTAGCCGCTTTAATGGCGTTGTTGAACAACATCGAATCCGCGGGAAAAATTAACCGCGCGGAAATGCGGACGTTTCTTATTCTGCTTAATCCTTTCGCGCCTCACATAACCGAGGAAATGTGGGAAATGTGCGGCTTCGGTGGTATGCTCCACGAAGCCCGGTGGCCCGGATTCGATCCCGCCAAATGTATTGACAGTCGTGTTGAAATTGCGGTTATGGTGAACGGGAAAATACGCGGGAGGATGTTTGTCTCCGCCGACGCGGAAAGCGTCGGTGTAATCGCGGAGGCGAAGCGGCTTGAAAAAGTGGCCGGGGAAATAAACGGGAAAATTCCGGTAAAAGAACTGTATGTAAAGGGTAAATTGGTTAATATCGTTGTAAAATAATCCGATCCGGGCAACATTCCGCTAAATAAACTGTGCCGTTGAAAACACAATTTATTTTCCGGGCAACACCGCAACACGCGGTGTTGCCTGATTTTATACTTGAAACACGCGGTAAAATGCGCTAAAATAGGAAAGGCGACGGCATGCATATATATCGGTCAAAGGATTTGCCGCCCGTTGCAATCAGGCAGATTTGTATACGGCTATATGAGCCGGCGCGGCAGTGAAAATTCGGTATTATTGTATTATAAGGAGGTTTTTGTTTGACAGCGAAAGAAAAGCCGATAAAACCCGCGGCTTCAATTCACGGCGGCGTATGTCTGCCGCATATTAAAAATGCCTCCGAATGCGAAACGGAAATTTTGCCTTGCCCCGAACGTGTAGTAATTCCCATGCAGCAGCATATCGGAGCGCCTTGCGTACCCGTAGTTAAAAAGGGCGATAAAGTATATGTCGGCACGGTAATAGGCGACAGCGACAAACCCGTAAGCGCGCCGATACACGCGAGTATATCCGGCACCGTGAGCGAAATACGCCCGTTTATGCAAACGAGCGGTGTTTCCTGCGACGCCGTGGTTATCGATTCCGACGGCACAATGGAAACCGATCCCTCCGTCGCGCCGTTTGAGGTGCACACTGCCGAAGATTTATGCGCAGCCGCGAGAGCGTCGGGCCTTGTCGGCCTGGGGGGAGCCGGATTTCCCGCTCATATTAAACTTCGGCCGAACGATAACGTTCCCATCGACACATTGATTGTAAACGCCGCCGAATGCGAACCGTATATAACCGCCGATTACCGTGAGTGCATCGAACATGCCGAAGACATTTTGAACGCTGTTTATCTTTTTAAGGATTTAATGCATATACAGCGGGTTATTATAGCCGTGGAAAGCGACAAGCCGAAAGCGTTTGACATTCTGCTCGGCATAGCCGCCGACCGCCGCGATTACGACGATACCGTGCGTGTTATGAAACTCAAGTCACGCTATCCCCAGGGGGCGGAAAAGGTTCTGATTTATACCGCTACGGGCAGGGTACTTCCCGCCGGCAAGCTTCCCGCCGATGTAGGCTGCCTGGTTATGAATGTAACAAGCGTGGCTTTTCTTTACCGTTTTATCCAAACGGGAATGCCGCTTGTGTCAAAACGGATAACGGTTGACGGGAGATGCCTTTACCGCCCGCGCAACATAAGCGTTCCGATAGGCACATCCATCGCCGATATAGTCAATTACTGCGGCGGTTACACTCACCGCCCGGCTAAAATTCTTTACGGCGGGCCAATGATGGGCATAACGGTATTAAACGACAGTATGCCGGTTCTAAAATACAACAACGCCATATTGTTTCTCGACAGAGACAACGCTATGGAACCGTGCGAAAGTCCCTGCATCCATTGCGGACGGTGCGCGCGCGCATGTCCGATGCGTTTGATGCCGATGGAAATCGAGACGGCTTACAACGCGAAAAACACCGAAGAACTGGGAAAACTCGGCGTTATGCAATGTCTCGAGTGCGGAAGCTGCGCGTATTCGTGCCCCGCAAAACGACGGCTTACCGCCGTTATGCGGCTTGCCAAAGCCGAAGTAAAAAATAAACGGTAGGGGAGGGAGAAATCGGTTGGCAAACCTTATTGTTTCGTCGTCTCCGCATCTTCGCGGGAACGAAACCACACGCGGAATAATGACGGATGTCATAATAGCTCTTTTGCCCGCGTCGGCGGCGGGAATCGTATTTTACGGTCCGTACGCGGCTCTTGTACTGGCGGTTTCGGTCGCGTCCGCGGTTCTGTGCGAATTTTTGTGGAATCTTATCTTAAAAAAACCGAACAGTCTTTCCGACGGATCGGCGGTTGTTACCGGGCTTTTGCTCGGAATGAATCTGGCCCCGAAAGTGCCTGTGTGGATGGCGGCGCTCGGCAGCGCCATAGCGATAATTATCGTTAAGCAGATGTTCGGCGGGCTGGGGAACAACTTTGCCAATCCCGCCATAACGGCGAGAATCGTTCTTATGGTTTCGTTCCCCCTGGCTATGACATCATGGACGGAGCCTTTCGCATGGCGCACCCCGGGGGTTGACGCCGTAACGTCGGCGACTCCGCTCGCGTCTGGCAATTATTCCTATGGCGAACTTTTGCTGGGTCTTCACGGAGGCTGTATAGGTGAAACATGCGCTCTTCTTTTGATAGCGGGCGGCATATATCTTGTGTTCCGCCGCGTAATATCGCCGACTATACCTCTCGCTTTTACGGCTACGGTGGCACTGCTTACTTTCTTTACGGGCGGCGATCCTCTGAAAGCCGTTCTTTCCGGAGGGCTGTTGCTCGGCGCGATTTTCATGGCAACCGATTATGTTACTTCACCTTACACATTCCGCGGGAAAATCATTTTCGGAATAGGCTGCGGCATAATAACATTCGCCATACGGAAATTCGGCAATCTGCCGGAGGGTGTGTCGTTTTCAATCCTTATTATGAACCTGCTTGTTCCGCATATTAACAGATTTACAAGGCCGAAACCGTTCGGAACGGAGAAAATAAAATGAAGGCGAAAGGAATATTTAAGGCGACGGCTGTTCTGGTTATAATATGTTTTATTATCGCGGCGGCTCTCGCGTCGACAAATATGCTTACCGAAGACGCCATAGCCGCGCGCGCGGCGGAAGAACAGACAAGCGCAATGCGTCGAATAGTGCAAGCGGACAAATACAATCGTAAAACGCTCGATTACGGCGGAGAGACGGCGGAATATTATATTGCGGAATCCGACGGGGAGATAAAGGGTTATATTTTCATAACCGAAGAAAACGGATACGGCGGTGCCGACTCGGTGATGACGGGAATAAACATCGAAGGTAAAATCATGTCGGTTGAAATATTGGATGTATCGAATGAAACTGTGGGACTGGGGCAAAACGCGGCAAAACCGGAGTTTAAGGATCAGTTTTCCGGTAAAAGCGGTCGGCTCGAGGTAACCAAATCCGGCGAAAAAGGGAAAATAGAGGCAATTACCGGGGCAACGATAACATCGCAGGCGATAATCGGTGCCGTAAACGAAGCATTTGAGCAGTACAAACTGGCGAAGGAGGAAAATTAGCGTGAAAAGCGAAAAAGTAAAGGTTCTTACCAACGGGCTTTTGCGTGAAAATCCCACGTTGCGGCTTGTGTTGGGAACCTGTCCAACACTGGCGATTACTACCGCCGCGATTAACGGTATAGGTATGGGCGTAGCCGCTACGCTTGTGCTTATAGGGTCAAATTTCGTAATTTCGCTTTTGCGGAATGTTATTCCGGATAAAATCAGGATTCCCGCGTTTATTACGATCATAGCGGGTTTCGTTTCGATAATTCAAATGCTTGTTAAAGCGTTCCTTCCGTCAATCGATAAAGCGCTCGGGATATATCTTCCGCTTATAGTCGTAAACTGTATCATTCTGGCCCGTGCGGAAATGTTTGCCTCGAAAAACGGACCTTTGCTGAGCGTTCTCGATGCCATAGGAATGGGGGCGGGATTTACCGCCGCGCTTACCGTAATCGGCACTGTTCGCGAACTGCTCGGCGCCGGAACGTTTTTCGGGATTTCAACACCTCTTTCGGCTAATCCAATGCTTATAATGATACTTCCTCCGGGAGGGTTTTTCGTATTCGGTATTGTGGTTGCGATCACAAACGCCATAGTTGAGAAAAGGGGCGGAAAACCCGCCGAAAAAGCGGGCTGCGCCGGTTGCGATGCGTGCGACGGCTGCGAAGTAATGAACGGAGAAACCGAAAATGGTTAAACTGATGGGTATACTGCTTGCCGGAATATTAACCGAAAACATGGTTCTTTCAAAGTTTTTGGGTATATGTCCGTTTTTGGGAGTTTCCAAAAAGCTGAATACGGCTCTGAGCATGAGCGTCGCGGTAATTTTCGTAATGCTTCTTTCAACGCTTGTCACATATCCGATTTACGCCTATCTGCTTGTGCCGGCAGGTCTTGATTATCTGCAAACCGTCGTTTTCATACTGGTAATAGCCGCGCTGGTTCAGCTGGTCGAAATTGTTCTGAAGAAATTCATACCTCCGATATATTCGGCACTCGGAATATATCTTCCGCTCATTACAACAAACTGCGCCGTACTCGGCATTACTATTTTACATTTTACAAAAGGTTATACATTTACCGAGGCTATTTTTAACGCGCTGGGTGCGGGGCTCGGATTTATGCTAGCGATGTTTCTGTTTGCCGGCGTACGTTCTCGCCTCGAAAGTTCAAATGTACCGAAGTTCCTGAAAGGACTGCCGATAACGCTGATTTCGGCGTCGATTACGGCGTTGTCTTTTTTGGGATTCGCCGGTATTGTTTAATGAGGGGAATAAAGCGAAATGGAAATACTGCTTCCCGTTGTTATCGTCGTAATTATAGGGCTTGTGGCCGGGCTCGGATTATCCGTCGCCTCCGTTGTCATGGCGGTTCCGACTGACGAACGGGTTGAAAAAATACGCGACTGCCTGCCCGGTGCCAACTGCGGCGGATGCGGTTATTCCGGCTGTGACGGTTACGCCGAGGCTGTGGCAAAAGGTGAATGCGAACCCGGGCTTTGCGCTCCGGGCGGAGTCGAAGTCGCAAAAAAAATCGGCGTAATTATGGGAATCGACGCGGGTAAAACCGTTATAAAAACGGCGAAAGTAAGCTGTAACGGAGCTTGCGGCAATACGGGGTTGAAAATGGAATACGGCGGCGTGGAAACCTGTAAGGCGGCAAATATGCTTTATGCCGGCATACACGAATGTGCGTACGGTTGTCTCGGCTACGGCGACTGTGTTTCGGCCTGCGCTTTCGGAGCGTTACGTATCGAAAACGGCAGGGTAATTGTAGACGGCAATTTATGTACGGGTTGCGGACAGTGTGCGAAGGTTTGCCCGAAATCGGTGATTACGGTTATCCCCCGGGAAACGAAGTATTGGGTTCGCTGTATCAACCGCGACAAAGGCGCCGTTGCGAATAAGGTATGTTCGGTAAGTTGCATTGCGTGCGGCAAATGCGTGAGAGTTTGTGAAAACGGCGCGGTTGAGCTGCGCAACAATGCCGCCGAAATAAATCCCGAACTGTGTATTGGCTGTGGCAAATGCGCGGAGGCGTGCCCGAAGAAATGCATCTCCGGCGAATAACGGAACAGGAGGTACGGTATATATGATATTATCCGAAAACGAGGCTCTCGAATTTATAAGCGAGAACGATGTTAAATTTATCCGTCTCGCGTTTTGCGACGCTTTCGGCGTGCAGAAGAACATATCAATATTGCCCTCCGAGTTGCCACGGGCTTTTTCATCCGGTATTTTAATCGACGCCACCTCTTTTTCGGGATTCGGCGACGGGAAAACATCCGATTTATTTCTTTTTCCCGATTATTCAACTCTCACTTTACTGCCGTGGAGACCGTCGCAGGGAGCCGTGGCAAGATTCTTCTGCAACATACGGAATACCGACGGTTCGGTGTTTGACTGCGACGGACGCGCCGTTTTACGCCGGGCTGTTTCGGAACTTAAAAAGATAAATGTAAACTGTGTTGTGGGAACGGAATGTGAATTTTATCTTTTCAAAAACGACGAATCCGGTACCGCTACAAACAATACTCTCGATACCGGGGGATTTATGGATATAGCGCCCCGCGACAAGGGGGAGAATATTCGACGCGAAATATGCCTGACGCTTGAAGAAATGGGAATTGTGCCGCTGACCTCGCTCCATGAACGCGGCCCGGGTCAAAACGAGATAACTTTTAAGTGCGCCGATCCTTTATCGGCGGCGGACGATGTTACCACATACAAATCGGTTGTTGAAACACTGTCTTCGCTAAACGGGCTCACTGCGCGATTCGACCCGTTGCCGATACCCGGTATGCCGGGCAACGGTTTTCATATAAATATCGAGCTTTTGTGCGACAACCCCGAAGAAAAAACCAATCTGCGTTCCGAATTTACGGCGGGAATAATGCGCCGCATAAGCGAAATTACACTGTTTTTGAATCCTGTCGGCGATTCCTACAAGCGCTTCGGAACCGGGAAGGCCCCTAAAAGCATAGCCTGGTCGCCGGAAAACCGCGGCCAGCTTATCCGTATGCCGTCTCACAACGGCGAGGACGATTTAATAAAACTGCGTTCCGCGGATCCCCTGGCAAATCCGTATCTTGCTTTTGCGCTTTTAATCTATGCGGGGTTAGAAGGGATCGAAAATCATCTCGCGTTGCCGGAACCGTTGCGGGTAGATTCACTGCTTTCTCAACCGGATTATTTAGGCTCGTTCGAGTCTCTTCCCGAAAGTTTAGATGCGGCGATAAGTTCCGCGCGGGGAAGCCTGTTTGTAAACTCGCTCCTGCCTCCCGAGATCGTAAACGCGTACTGTTCGTTTCGGTAATAATTGAACTGGACGGTACGGGAGGTTATGAAAAAACAGAATTTTTCCTGCAGTGCGCTGATTGTCGCACCGACGCGGAAAAGTATTGACTTGCTTTCGAATATGCTGTGCGGCTCTTTCTCGAAACCTTTTTCTTATGCCGAAAGCGGAGCCGAGGCGAGACAGAAGTTGATCGAGCATTCTTTCGACGCGGTGATTATCAATTCGCCGCTGCCGGATGAAACAGGCGTCGATCTGGCTATGGATTTATCGCAGCGGGATTGCGGAACGCTTTTGCTGGTTAAAGGCGAAATATTTGACGAGGTAAGCCATAAAGTCGAAAATACGGGAGTTATGGTAATGTCGAAACCTTTCCCGGCTCAGTTTTTTTTGCAGGCGCAGCAACTGCTCCTTGCAACCTGCCGGAAAATCCGTATAATGAAAGATGAATGTTCGCGGTTACAGACCAAGCTTGAGGAAACCAGGATCGTATCTTACGCGAAATGTCTGATGATCGAATTTATGGGGCTCACCGAACAGGAAGCTCACCGGCAAATCGAAAAACAGGCTATGGACGGGCGGGTTTCGCGCCGCAAAATTGCCGAACAGATTATAAAAAAATACGAATGTTGAGGGCTTGTAAAATGACAAAATATATTTTCGTCACAGGCGGCGTTGTATCGGGGCTCGGCAAAGGCATTACCGCGGCTTCCTTAGGCAGGCTTCTAAAGGCGAGGGGATTGAAAGTCGCGGCGCAAAAACTCGATCCGTATATAAATGTCGATCCCGGCACCATGAGTCCCTATCAGCACGGCGAGGTGTTTGTTACCGAAGACGGCGCCGAAACCGATTTGGATCTCGGTCACTACGAAAGGTTTATTGACGAGAATCTGAACAAATACTCAAATTTAACAACCGGAAAAGTTTACTGGAATGTTTTGAACAAAGAGCGTAAGGGGGAATATCTGGGTCAGACCGTTCAGGTTATTCCCCATATTACCGGAGAAATTAAGGAATTTATTTACACCGTAGGCACCAAAACCGACGCGGATGTTGTTATAACCGAAATAGGCGGCACTATCGGCGATATCGAAAGTCAGCCTTTTATCGAGGCAATACGTCAAATAGCGCTCGAAACGGGGGAAAACAACTGCCTGTTTATTCATGTTACGCTTGTTCCGTATGTTAAAAGCTCCGGCGAACATAAATCAAAGCCGACACAGCATTCGGTGAAACAACTGCAGTCGTTCGGAATTTTTCCTGATATTATCGTTACGCGCAGCGATGAGGAAATTGATGAAAACATATTGGCGAAAATCTCGCTTTTCTGCAATGTCAAACCGGATTGCGTAATTCAGAACATAACCATTCCGGTATTGTACGAAGTGCCGATTATGCTGGAAAAAAATCATTTTTCGGATATTGTATGCCGTGAGCTGGGGCTTGTAACCAAAGAACCCGATTTAACCGACTGGAAAGCGATGCTTAACCAAATCAACGGCCGCGATAAATCCGTTACGGTCGCGATTGTGGGAAAATATGTAAAACTGCACGATGCATATCTGTCGGTTGCCGAGGCCTTGTGCCACGCCGGATATGTATACGGTGCGAAGGTCGATATTAAATGGGTGGATTCCGAGCGGATTACCGCTGAAAATGTAAATGAAATTTTAGGCGATTGCGATGGGATCCTCATCCCCGGAGGCTTCGGCGGCCGCGGCATCGACGGGAAAATCGAAACGGCCCGTTACGCGAGGGAAAACAATGTTCCGTATCTCGGAATTTGTCTCGGTATGCAGATAGCGGTTATTGAGTTTGCGAGAAATGTCTGCGGTATGGAAGACGCTAACTCCGGCGAATTTTCCGACACAACAAAGCACCCGGTTATCGCTTTTATGCCCGATCAGTATAAAGAAATAAAAAAAGGCGGCACAATGCGTCTCGGCAGTTATCCGTGCCAGATCAAGTTCGGAACCGCCATGCATAAATGTTACGGCGAAAGCAGGATAAACGAGCGCCACCGGCATCGGTACGAGTTTAACAACGATTTCCGTGAAACCCTCGAAAACGCGGGAATGTGCGTAAGCGGCACATCGCCCGACGGTTCGATAGTCGAAACAGTTGAACTTCCGAAAAATGACTTTTTTGTGGGAGTACAGTTCCACCCCGAGTTCAAAAGCAGGCCGAACCGCGCCCATCCGCTGTTCAAAGGGCTTATCGGCGCGGCACTGAAGAAAAAAGAATTACGGCAGTTCAGTGAAAATACCGTCTGACGGTTTTACGGCTTAAATAAGATTATTGAGGAATGCAAATGGGAAAAGCAAAAAGGAGTCTGAAACCCCGGATCAGAACCTTCATATGTGTCGCCGCGGCCGCGGTTATTTTGGCGGTCTGTTTTGTAATATTGCGGTTTGCCGCGCCCGGAAAGCGGGATAATTCCGGCGGGAATAATGCGTCACGGCATACATCCGCCGCTGTTACATCGTCGAAAAAGTTATATGAACCCGTGTCCGTGACGTTGGGAGCCACCGGTGATTTGCTTATACACGATCCGATTTTGAACGCATATAAAGCCGGTAATTATGATTTTACCGATATATTCAAATATGCCGGTTCGTATTTTCAAAAATATGATTATATGGTTGCAAATTTAGAAGTCACGCTCGGCGGAGCCGAACGCGGGTATACGGGCTATCCGATATTCAACGCCCCGGATTCTCTGATCGACGCGGCGACGCAAAGCGGGATCGACCTTTTTCTTACCGCCAACAACCACTGTTACGATACCGGGAAAGCGGGGTTCGACAGAACAGTCGCCGTTTTACGGCAGAAACAGGTTGATCACACCGGAACTCGTGCGGCAGACGAACAGCCTTACTTGCTGAAACAAATCAAAGGTATAACATTCGGTCTGTTGAATTACACTTATGAAACCGCCGAAAGCACCGTGAACGGAGTGACATATAAAACAATTAACGGAATCAGGCTCAATCCCGATTCCGAGCCGCTGGTTAATTCGTTTAACTATAATAAACTCGACGAATTTTACGCCGAAGCGGGTGAGCGGATTTCCGAAATGCGAAACCGCGGGGCGGAAGTAATTATTATGTATATTCATTGGGGCAATGAGTATCAAATCCAACAGAATAACATACAGCAAACCATAGCAAAAAAATTGTCGGATCTCGGCGTTGATGTGATTATAGGCGGCCACCCGCATGTTGTGCAGCCTGTCGAAATAATAAATTCCGAAGTTACCGGGCGGCAAACGGTATGCCTGTATTCGCTCGGAAACGCGGTATCGAATCAAAGAACAAATCTTATGGATCTTAAAACGGGTCATACCGAAGACGGCATGATCTTTGAAACTTCTTTCAACCGCGACAACGACGGAAATGTTACGCTTGAAAAAATAAATGTTATTCCGACATGGGTATACTTAAAAACCGACTCTTCACGGCATTATTACATTTTACCGCTGGATAACGGCGCCGATTGGGAAAGCGCGTACGGTATAAACGCGGCTACAAAATCGCTGTTGCAAAAATCGTACGACAGAACCATGGCTTTAGTGCAAAACGGGCTTTCCGAATTTAATACCGGCTACAGAAAATCTCCGCTTAACAAAGCGGACGGCACGGACAGTGAAACCCGATGATTGGCGTTATCGTAAATACATTAACCGTTATTTTCGGCAGTTGCCTCGGAATGCTGTTAAAAAAAGGCATACCCGAAAAAATATCCTCCGCCGCGATGACGGCGATTGGACTTTGCACAATAGCGATAGGCGTTACCGGGCTGTTCAAGGGCGAGAATATGCTGGTGCTTATCGTGTCGTCTGTGGCGGGCGCACTTGTCGGAACCGCCCTGAATATCGACGGGGGAATCACCCGCTTGGGCGGTTTTCTCTCGAAACGGTTCAAATCAAAGCACGGAAATATCACCGAGGGGTTCGTTTCGGGCAGTCTTCTGTTTTGCGCCGGAGCTATGACGGTTGTCGGGAGCCTTACCGCGGGGCTTACGGGCGACAATACCATGATTTTTACAAAATCTCTGTTAGACCTTATTTCTTCAACATTGCTCGGCGCCGCGCTCGGAATCGGCGTTCTTTTTTCCGCGGCGTTTGTTTTTGTGTTTCAAGGCGCTCTCGTGTTGCTCGCCGTTCCGCTCAGCCGTCTGCTTAACACCGCCGCGATAAATGAAATCACCTGCGCGGGTTCGTTGATTGTGCTGGCGCTGGGATTAAATTTAACCGGCATTACAAAAATAAAAGTCGCGAATTTTTTCCCCGCGATTGTAATAGCGCCTTTTGCGAGTTACGGGTTTTCCGCCTTAAACGGCTTGTTGGAGAGGATTTTCAAATAATCCCGCTACGGTAATATGATGTTACGAAAAGGAGTGCTTGAATGCGACGGTTTTTCGGAAAAATCGCCGATTATATCCGCGAATGCGATAAAATGCTTTTCGCCCTGTGCATCATAGCGTCTCTTTTCGGATGTGTTGCGGTTCTTTCGGCAACTTATCATGTAAATCATTCATTGCGCCAGTTTATAGTTCAAATTCTCGGTTTTTTGCTCGGATTGATTTTAGCCGTGATAATATCACGAATAGATTATAAATCCATAGAAAAGTTCCGCTTTGTTTTTTTGGGTATATCCATTGCGCTGGTAGTTCTTACTTTCTTTATCGGTTACGCTCCGCCCGGGACAGATGACAAGGCCTGGCTCAAGCTTTTCGGCGGGCTTACATTGCAGCCGGCGGAACTGTTGAAAATCGCGTTTATTATTTCTTTTGCGTGGCATCTCGCTTATGTAAACGCAAAAATAAATAAGATCGGGCATCTTTTACTTTTGCTTTTGCATGGCGGAGTGATGTTTTTACTGATTCACCGTCAGGGTGACGACGGAACCGCGTTGGTATTCCTATTTATTATCGCCGCGATGCTGTTCGCCGCCGGCCTTTGGAAACGCTATATATTTATTGCCGCGGGCGCGGCGGCGGTCGCAAGTCCGTTTGTGTATTTTTTTGTGCTTAACGAGGATCAGCAGCGCCGTTTGCTGCAGGTGTTTAATATGGAATCGGATCTGCTCGGCAGCGGGTGGCAACAGTGGAAATCGCGAATCGCACTTGCAAACGGGCGGCTGTTCGGCACCGGATTCTTAAAAGGCGATATGGTTCAAAGCGGCGGAATACCGGAAGGCGAGAACGATTTTATTTTCGCCGGCATAGGCGAGGAGTTCGGAATGTTCGGCTGTTTAATCGTTATCGTGTTGCTCGTGTTAATCTGCTGGAGAATTTTCAAAATAGGGTCTTTGTGCGATGATAAAAGCCAGCGGCTTATGTGCGTCGGCGTCGGATCGATGATTCTTTCGCAGTCGGTGATAAATATCGGGATGAACATTTCGATACTGCCTGTTATCGGTATTACACTTCCTTTTTTCAGCGCGGGGGGAACAAGCCTTGTCTGCCTGTATCTCGGCATCGGTATTGTTATGAGTGCGTATATGGGAAAGAACCGCGGGGCAATACATTTGAGGGGACGGTAATCTTATGTATGAAATCGTAAAAAAAGAAAGCCTTAACGCAACGGTTACGCTTATGGAAATTTCGGCACCGCGTGTAGCCGCAAAAGCCGAACCGGGACAGTTCATAATTTTGCGGGTAAACGAAAACGGGGAGCGCATTCCGCTGACGGTAGCCGATTATAACCGTGAAAGCGGTACCGTAACGATCATTTTCCAAATTGTCGGTGCTACAACCGCAAAACTCAACCGGTTGAATGTCGGTGTCTGCCTGCGCGATTTTGTGGGTCCGCTCGGCAGGCCTACCGAAACCGCCGGACTCAATAAAGTCGCGGTTGTAGGGGGAGGAGTCGGATGTGCGATAGCGTATCCCGTCGCAAAAAAACTGTTTGAGCTCGGATGCACGGTGCATACCGTCGCCGGCTTCCGTACCCGTGATTTAATAATACTCGAATCGCAGTTCAGAACCGTGAGCGAACGGTTTGTCTTAATGACCGACGACGGCAGCGCCGGCAACAAAGGGCTTGTAACCGACGCCCTTAGGCGGTTAATCGATGAAGGAAATGTTTACGATGAGGTTATTACAATCGGTCCTTTGATAATGATGAAATTCGTTTGCGAATTAACCGCACGGTACGGTATTAAAACGGTCGCGAGTATGAACCCCATTATGATTGACGGCACGGGGATGTGCGGCGGGTGCCGTCTTACCGTTGGCGGAGAAACCAAATTTGCCTGTGTCGACGGCCCTGATTTCGACGGCCACCTTATTGATTTTGATGAGGCAATGTCGCGTAATTCGATGTACCGCGACAAAGAACGCCGCGATTATGACGAATTTTGCAATTTATTAAAACAGGGGGAGCGGCTGTAATGGCAGATTTGACCGTAAAAAGGCATCCGATGCCCGCGGCGGAGCCGGAAATCCGAAACAAAAATTTCGATGAGGTTGCTCTCGGGTATGATGCGGCAACCGCCTTGTCCGAGGCGTCCAGATGCTTGAACTGTAAAAACCGTCCGTGTGTTTCGGGGTGCCCCGTAGGTGTTGATATTCCCGAATTTATCGCTGAAGTTGCCGCCGGTAATTTCGAGGGCGCTTATTCGATTATTCAAAGAACATCATCCTTGCCCGCCGTGTGCGGAAGGGTCTGTCCGCAGGAAACACAGTGCGAGGCCGGATGCGTACGCGGAATAAAGGGTGAAAGCGTCGCTATCGGCCGCTTGGAAAGGTTTGTCTCCGATTACGCCGCCGCGCACGGGAACAACAAGGTCGAAATTCCCGACCCAAAAGGAAAATCCGTAGCCGTGGTAGGATCGGGACCGGCAGGTTTGGCATGCGCCGGGGAACTCGCGAAAAAAGGGTACGCCGTTACCGTGTTCGAAGCACTGCATATAGCCGGAGGCGTATTAAGTTACGGCATTCCGGAATTCCGTTTGCCGAAAAGTATAGTTAAGCGTGAAATCGAAGGGCTGACGGCTCTCGGCGTTAAAATCGAGACCGATACCGTAATCGGGAAAACTTTTTCCGTAGACGAGCTGTTCAAAATGGGATACGACGCCGTATTTATCGGCTCCGGCGCCGGCCTTCCGAAATTCATGAACATTCCAGGTGAAAATCTTAAAGGTGTTTTTTCGGCGAATGAGATTTTAACCCGTGTTAATTTGATGAAAGCATATAGAAACGGCGCCGATACTCCAATCATGAAAGCCGACCGAGTAGCGGTTGTGGGCGGGGGAAATGTCGCCATGGACGCGGCAAGATGCGCGAAACGCCTCGGAGCCGAACGGGTAACGATAGTTTACAGACGTACCGAGACCGACCTGCCCGCGAGAGCGGAGGAAATCGAGCACGCAAAAGAAGAGGGCATCGTATTCAGATTTCTTACCAATCCCGTAGCCATTTTCGGCAACAGCGACGGGTTTGTAACTTCGATGCTTTGCGATAAAATGGAAGCTTCGACCCCTGGCGCCGACGGGAGATTTACCGTAAAGCCAATCCCCGGGAATCGGGTTACGCTTGATGTCGACTGTGTGATTATGGCGATAGGCACATCGCCCAATCCGCTGATAAAATCGACAACCGAAGGGCTGGATACTCAAAAATGGGGAGGAATTATCGCGGACAGTAAAACCGGCAGAACATCAAAACCGGGTGTTTGGGCCGGCGGCGACGCGGTTACCGGAGCCGCTACCGTAATTCTGGCAATGGGTGCGGGCAAATCCGCCGCGGAGGATATCGATCGTGAACTGTCGCGCCGATGACCGCCGCGGTACGTTTTTCCGGGCGTTTGTAAAAGCAATTTCTGTTATTACGGTTTTTATATTTTTGCTTTGCGGATGTTCCGCCGAAATGCCTGATCGGCAAATCGGAAAATTGCGTGTTGTCGCCACGATTTTTCCGGCGTATGATTTTGTACGGCAGATTGCCGGAGACGCGGTTTCGCTTAAAATCATCATACCTCCGGGCGGCGACAGCCATGAGTATGAACCGACACTTTCCGATTTAGCGGATTTTCGCGACAGCGATTTAATTTTTTACAGCGGAACCGAAGCCGACGAATGGTTTGAATCGATCGATGAATCGGTTTTTGCGAATGCCGAAGCCGTGCCGCTGCACACTTATGTTTCAGCCGGCGACGGGGATGACGGTTTAACCGATGATCACGAGTGGATATCGCTGAGAAATGCCGTTAAAATGGCGGAAGGAATCTGCGGAGAATTGTGCGCCGCCGATTCGAATAACGCCAATATTTATAAAGATAACCGCATTAAGTTTGAAACGGAATTAAAAGCTCTAGACGGTGAGTTTACGGAAATTGCGGAAAAGTCGGATATTAAAACCGTCTGTTTTGCCGGTTGCTCTCCGTTTAACGCTTTCTTCGACGATTACGGGTTGGAATCCCGCGCGGTGTTCGACGGATGCGCCGAAGGCAGTGAGCCGAATTTAAGCAGAATCGCCGCGGTGTGCGATGCCATGCACGATATGAAGATTGCGACGGTTTTTTACACCGACCCGGGGGAACTCGGAACGGCGCGGTTCATATGCGACAAGACGGGGAGTGCCGCGGTGCAGTTCTATTCAATGCAGAATATTCCGAAAGAAAAATTCACCGCGGGGGAAACATATATTTCGCTTACAAAGCATAATCTTAAGGCACTCGGGAAGGCGCTGCGCCATGTTGCTTGAATGTAAAAATCTTACGCTTGCCTACGACGGCGAACCGGTTGTTACAAACATAAATTTTTCGGCGTCATCCGGCGATTATGTCTGCATAGTCGGGGAAAACGGCACCGGTAAAAGCACATTAATTAAAGGTTTGCTCGGTATAATAAAGCCGATTGCGGGAGAGGTGGTATATTCCGGCTTTACGCGTGCCGATACAGGTTATCTGTCACAGCAGGTCGGCGCAAAGGCCGATTTTCCGGCGAGCGTTTCCGAGGTTATATTTTCCGGGTTTGCTGCTTGTAAAGGGTTCCGTCCCGGTTTTACCGCAAAGCAAAAACAAACCGCCGAAAAATTCTCGGCAATGCTGAATATCGGCGATTTAAGCGACGCGTCATACGGCGAGCTTTCCGGCGGACAGCGGCAGCGCGTTCTGCTCGCGAGGGCGCTTTGCGCCGCAAAAAAACTCCTCGTACTCGACGAACCTGTTTCGGGTCTCGACCCGCTCGTCGCCGGGGATTTTTACAAAAGCGTCGATTATATGAACAAAGAACTCGGAGTTTGTGTTATTATGTCTTCCCATGATATAAACAATGTCGTGAAACACGCCACACATATGCTTCATATAAAAAACGGGCAGCTTTTTTTCGGCACCGTTGCGGATTATATGAAAACCGGTCTGTTTAACGCGTTTGCGGGGGTCGCGCAATGAGTTTTACCCGTCTGTTTTCCGATCCGGTTTTAACCGCCGTGGTTTTACGTGCCGGCGCGGTCGGTATTTTGATATCTTTCAGCTGTGCGCTGCTCGGAGTACCACTGGTTCTTAAACGCTTTTCAATGCTCGGAGACGGACTTTCACATATAGGTTTTTGCGCGGTGGCGATATCATCCCTTATCGGTCTCGCGGATATGTCGCTCGTCGTATCGGTTCCGCTTGTAATTGCCGCCGCGGTTTTTCTGCTCAAATTAAGCGACAGCAACGGAATAAAAGGTGATGCCGCAATCGCGCTTTTTTCAACGACCGCCGTTGCGGTCGGTTATCTGATTTACAGTTTCAGCGGAAGAGGTGCCGCGGATGTGTGCAGCAGTCTTTTCGGTTCCGCTTCGGTTATAACCGTAAACGGAACAGATTTAATCGTCAGCGCGCTTGTCTCGGTTGCCGTGATTGCGTTTTTCTCGTTTTTTCACAATAAAATATTTGCCGTTTCATTTGACGAGGAGTTTTGCAACGCTACCGGTGTAAAAGGCGGAAAATATAAATTCTGGCTCGCGGTGTTAACCGGCGTTACCGTTGTTGTCGGAATGAAAATGATGGGCGCCGTTTTAATTTCGGCGCTTGTGGTTTTTCCGGCGGTTACGGCTATGCGAATTTGCAAAACCTTTAAGTCTGTTACTGTTTCGGCGGGAATCGTGTCGGTGATATGCTTTGTCATCGGATATATTATTGCCTGCAGATTTTCGTTGCCGATAGGCCCGACGGCGGTAGCGGTTAACGCCGTAGCGTTTGCGGCGGCGATTATCGCCGAAAAAACGGGAATTATTAAAAAGAAATCGCGCCGGTAAATTTTGCGGAGGCGTTTTGCTTCAAGAGGAGTTTTCAGCATGACCGATTTTAATTCTCCGGAGTATAAGCGATCGAGGATTGCTTATATAATTCAATGCACGGTTTATTATTTTGTAACTATTCTCGTTACCGATGCTTTTTTGGCCAAACTTTTGGAATATGTCGGCATCAGCGACGGAGTAATAGGCATTATTTCTTCTTTTGTTTCTCTCGCTTTTATATTTCAGGCGTTTTCGATTGTTCTCGTTAAAATTAAAATAGGCGTGAAACGCACCGTTATGCTTTTCGATACGGCAGGCATATTCTTTTTTATGCTATTGTATCTGGTTCCGTTCTTTCCCGTTTCAAAAGCCGCGAAAACGGCGATTATAATAATATGCGTTATTGTCGGATACGCTGCGAACTATTTAATTCAGACAATATGTTATCAGTGGGCAAATTCTTATGTTGATCCGAAAAAACGCGCGTCTTATTCGGCGGGCAAAGAAATGATTTCGCTTGCTTCGGGTTTGCTTTTTACGATGATTTGCGGCGCCGTAATAGATAAATTCGAGGGAATCGGCAATCCGAAGGGCGGATTCCTCTTTATCGCGATATCCGTTTTAATTCTGAATATTTCAAACTTTATCTGTTATGCGCTTATAAAAAAAGAAGACGAAACCATTTCTCGCGTAGGGACCCACTCGCTGAAAGATGTTTTCGCGCATACGCTCGGCAATAAAGATTTTCGACGCGTTACGGTGCTTACGGTACTCTGGTCCGTCGCGCAATACTTTACTGTCGGGTTTATGGGAGTTTTCAAAACTAAGGATCTCGCTCTTTCCATGACGCTGATACAGGGTATAAACATTATCGCGAATCTGGCGAGGCTCGCGATATCGCGGCCGCTCGGCAGGTATTCCGACGGCCATACTTTCGCGAAGGGATTTAAGCTTGGGCTGTATCTCGCCGCGGGAGCGTTTTTTATGAATCTTTTTACAACAAAAAACATGTGGTTCTTTGTCATTCTGTATTCGGTGCTTTATGCCTGTGCTCTCGCCGGGATAAACCAGAATTCCTTTAATATCATATACAGTTATGTTGAAACCGACTATGTTACGCAGGCAATGGCGATAAAAAACTGCATCGGCGGAATATTCGGGTTTGCGGCGTCTGTCGCGGGCGGAAAGATATTGAACGCCGTGCAGGCGAACGGCAATCGGATTTTCGGATTTCGCGTTTACGGGCAGCAAATTCTTTCTCTGATTTCTCTTATCATTACCGGCATCGCGATTATTTATACGAAACGCAAAATTGAAAAACAGAAAGTTACCGTCAGATAGGGTGCCGCCCGCGGTTTGAAGTAATTTTTCGGCGGCATGAATTTTTATTTTGAACGGGTTGAAATTTTCGGTAATATAATTGACAACGGAATAAAAATATGTTATAGTCAATGTGCGGTAAGCGGCGCATTTTAAGGAAGCTCGATGAAAAATGGAAAACATGGTTTTCGCGTTTTATTACTTTAACGGTTTTCGATTTTCCCGTTACGGGAAAAGCGGATTCTTTTGTCGCGGATAACTTTGAAAACCGTTTGCCTTTCGGATTTTCATTTTGATCCGCAGTGAAAAATCTGCGGATTTTTATTATTCGATTTTCAAAAATCAATATCGGGAGCGGATGATTTTATGATAGCGGTTATAAAACAGGGAGTTTCAAATGAACAGATAGAAAATCTCGTTGACTGGCTTGAATCACAAAACCTGAAAGTGCATATTTCAAAAGGCGAGTATAATACCGTGCTGGGTCTTGTCGGCGATACCACAACGGTAGATACCGAACTGCTTGAAAATCTGGAAATTGTTGAAAGCGTAAAGCGTATTACCGAACCGTTTAAGAAAGCGAACCGCAAATTTCATCCGGATGATACCGTGGTGGATGTGAGCGGAGTTAAAATCGGAGGCGGAAATTTTGCTTTTATTGCCGGCCCGTGTTCCGTTGAATCGGAGGAGCAGATTATTTCGGTTGCCCGAAGCGTTAAAGCGTCGGGCGCCAAAATTCTGCGTGGGGGAGCGTTTAAGCCGCGTACATCGCCGTATGATTTTCAGGGCTTGAAATCCGACGGGCTGAAACTGTTAAAACTCGCAAAGAAAGAGGTCGGGATTCCGATAGTAACCGAAATAATGAACGCGAACCATATACCTCTTTTCGAAGATGTCGATTTAATTCAGGTTGGGGCGCGCAATATGCAGAATTTCGAACTGCTGAAAGAACTCGGCCATATCAATAAGCCGATACTTCTTAAACGCGGTCTTGCCAACACCATGAAAGAACTTCTTATGAGTGCGGAATACATAATGGCGGGCGGCAATGAAAATGTAATACTGTGCGAACGCGGAATACGGACATTTGAAACATACACAAGGAACACGCTTGACCTTTCCGCCGTTCCGATGTTGCATGAACTCTCGCATCTGCCTGTGGTAGTCGATCCCAGCCATGCCACGGGAATGAGCAGACTGGTTAAACCGATGGCGCTGGCAGCCGCCGCGGCCGGAACCGACGGCATTATGATAGAAGTACATAACGACCCGCAGCATGCGCTCTGCGACGGAGCACAATCGCTTACACCCGCGCAGTTCGATGATGTGGCCGAAAATGTATTTAATGTTTTAGGGGCTGTCTCAAAATGAAAGCAGGCGTTGTAGGGCTGGGACTTATCGGCGGTTCGCTGGCAAAAGCGCTTAAATTGAAAACACATCATACCGTTTACGCTTTCGATACCGATGAACCGACCATGCGCTACGCGGTACTTACCGGCGCCGCAGACGGTGAGCTTACGGACGAAAATATTTCCGAATGCGATTATATTTTTATCGCCGTGTATCCCGCCGCCACCGTGGCGTATCTTAAAGAAAAAGCTCCGTTTATATCCAAAAGCGCCGTTGTAATCGACTGCGGCGGAGTTAAGCGATTTATATGCGAAGCCTGTATGCCTCTCGCAAAGGAATACGGTTTTACTTTTATCGGCGGGCACCCTATGGCCGGGTTTCACCGTTCGGGGTTCAAGTATTCCGACGCCGATTTGTTTAACGGCGCGTCGATGATTTTAACGCCGGATAATACACGCGATATATTACGGTTTGAACGGGTAACGGAATTTATAAAGTCGTTGGGCTTCGGTTCAGTTACCGTTACCACCCCCGAACAGCACGATAAAATTATAGCTTTTACATCGCAGCTGGCTCACATTGTTTCAAACGCCTATGTCAAAAGCCCGTGCGCGCAGGTTCATCGCGGGTTCTCTGCCGGAAGTTACAAAGATTTAACCCGCGTCGCGGCATTGAACGAAAACATGTGGACGGAGCTTTTCCTGGAAAACCGCGACAACCTGTTGTCGGAACTCGACTGTATTATCGCGTCGCTTGAGGAATACCGCGACGCGCTTGAACGGAACGACGGCGGACGTCTGCGCGAACTTTTGAAAGAAGGCAGCGACAGAAAAGAAAGGATTGATTTTAAGTGATTCGGCTGACGGTACACACCGCAAAGCGTTACACCGTTTATATAGGCGAGGGTTTAAGGTCAATCTGCGGCGAATATTGCCGCGGCGTCGTAAAAGGCGGCAAAATTCTTCTGCTTACCGATTCAAATGTAGATCTGCTTTACGCAAAAGTTGTGCGGCAGTCACTTGCAGAAGCGGGATTTAATGTTTATTCTTATGTTATACCGGCGGGGGAAGCTTCGAAAAATACCGATAATTTAATAAAAATCGTTTCGTTTCTCGCGCAAAACGAATTTACCCGCGCCGACGCCGTAATTGCGCTGGGGGGCGGCGTTGTCGGTGATTTGGCTGGTTTTTGCGCATCTGCCTTTCTACGCGGAATTGGATATATTCAAATGCCTACTACTTTGCTAGCATGCGTCGATTCGTCGGTCGGAGGTAAAACTGCTGTGGATCTGCCGGAGGGTAAAAATTTATTCGGCACATTTTATCAGCCCGATCTTGTCTTAATCGATTACGAAACTCTGAAAACATTGCCCGATTCGGTGTATTCCGACGGTATGGCGGAAGTTATAAAATACGGAATGATATGCGACGCCGATTTTTTTGCTGTACTGGAGAACCGTTCCGCGGGGATAGAAAATATAATTTCCCGCTGTATTACATTAAAATCGGATATAGTAAGCAAAGACGAAAAAGAGGAAGGGTACCGCCGTATATTGAATTTCGGTCATACAATCGGGCATGCCGTGGAAAAAGCGTCAAATTTCGGATATACGCACGGCAGCGCCGTTGCCGTAGGAATGGCTATAATGACCAGAGCACTTGCCGTAAAAGGAATGTTGCCGTCAATTGTGGCAACGCGACTCGAAAATGTCCTTAAAACATACGGGTTGCCGGTAGATTGCAATATAAGCAGCAACGATATTTATGCCGCTGCGCTTACGGATAAAAAAAGAATCGGCGACAATTTGAATCTTGTTACGGTTACGGACATAGGAAAAAGCGAAATATTGAATATTCCGATTACACTGCTAAAAAGTTATATTGAGGACGGAAGAGCAAAATGGACTCGGTTGTAGCGGGCGGACACCTGTCTGGCGAGGTAAGAATAATATCGTCAAAATCGGTTTTGCACCGTATGCTGATATGCGCGGCTCTTTGCAAAATGCCGACAATTATACGCGGTTTTTGCAATTCCCGCGATATAACGGCAACCGTAAACTGTTTGCGTTCATGTGCCGCTGATACCGAAATCGGAATTGATATCGCGAAAGTTATGCCTTACAGAGAATATACGCGGAATCCTTTGCTGAATTGCGACGAAAGCGGCTCCACTTTGCGTTTTCTTCTCCCGGTAATCGCAGCGCTCGGCATTGGAGGAGTGTTTACCGGCGGCGGCCGTCTGCCAGAACGTCCTCTTTCTCCGTTATATGAGCTTTTATGCGAGAACGGTTGCCGTTTATCCGAACAGGGAAAATTTCCGCTTACGCTTTCCGGGAAACTTTCGGGCAAGAATTTCGCTATAAACGGGCAGATAAGCTCTCAGTTCGTAAGCGGTTTGCTGCTGGCCGCGCCGTTGCTAAAAACCGAATGTTCCGTTACCGTAACGGGGAAATTCGAATCGAAGCCCTATGTTGATATAACCCGTGAGATTTTGCGGCAGTTCGGCGTGAATATCAAACAGAAAGGCGAAAATCGTTTTGAATTCGCAGAAAACTGCCGTTATCGTTCGCCGGGAGAATTATCGGCGGAAGGGGACTGGTCTAACGCCGCGTTCTGGCTTGTCGCCGCTGTATTATCCGAAAGTTTCGGATTAAAAATTGCGAATCTCAATTTGCTTTCATTTCAGGGTGATCGTGTAATTCTTGACTTTTTGAGCAAATTTGGCGCCGAGTTTACCGAGAACGGCGGTACGGTTGAGATCACGGCGTTGCGCGATGCCAGGCCTTTGCTGATCGACGCGTCGAATATACCCGATCTGATTCCCGTACTGTCTGTTCTTGCATGCAAAGCGACCGGTGTTACGAAAATATATAATGCTGAGCGGCTCGCGCTTAAAGAAAGTAACCGGTTGATTACGACGAGAGATATGATCGTGTCGCTCGGCGGGCAGGCAGATATGGAAAGCGGGGGTTTAACAATCAACGGTAACGGCCGATTGAAAGGCGGAACCGTCGATTCCCGTAACGATCACCGAATAGCTATGGCCGCCGCCGTAGCGTCGTTTATCTGCGATTCGCCGGTGACAATCAAGGGCGCGGAGGCGGTTAAAAAATCATATCCCGCGTTTTTCGACGAATTTGAGGCGAGAGGGATGAAGGTATGTCATCGGTATTCGGAAACAGACTGAAAATTTCGGTATTCGGCCAGTCACACGGCGAAGCGATAGGCGTAATTATCGACGGTTTCCCGGCGGGATTTAAGATTGATTTTGAAAAACTTCGGAATTTTATGAACCGCCGCGCTCCGGGGAACGCATCTTTCTCAACCGCGCGGAAAGAATCCGATGCTCCCCGATTTATAAGCGGACTGCTTTCGGGTATTACATGCGGAGCGCCTTTATGCGCGGTAATTCCGAACGAAAATACCAAATCGGAAGATTACGGTGAACTTCTCAACCGTCCACGGCCGGGGCATGCCGACTACACCGCCGATGTAAAATACAACGGTTATCAGGATTTTCGCGGTGGAGGCCACTTTTCCGGCAGACTTACCGCCCCTTTGTGTGTGGCGGGGGCTTTGTGCCTTCAGTTTCTGGAAAGCAAAGACATACATATCGCCGCTCATATATCATCAGTGGGGACTGTTGAAGATTATCGCATTGAGAAATGGTCCGATAAAATCGCAGCCGTTTCCGGGAAAAAATTTCCCGTTATCAACGACGCGGCGGGGGAACGGATGATAAAAGAAATAGAAAATGCCAGAGCGCACGGAGATTCCGTAGGCGGCGTTATTGAATGCGGCGCGTTCGGAGTTCCGGCGGGACTGGGCGATCCGATGTTCGACGGTGTTGAAAACAGAATTTCCGCCGCGGTATTTGCCGTACCGGCGGTAAAAGGCATAGAATTCGGCAGCGGGTTTGCCGGTGCCGGGCTGAAAGGTTCTGAAAACAACGATTCGTTTGTATTCGAGAACGGAAAAGTGATAACAAAAACAAATAATCACGGCGGAATACTCGGAGGGATTACCAGCGGAATGCCGGTTATCTTCCGGGTAGCGGTAAAGCCGACACCGTCCATAGCGGTTGAACAGCAAACGGTGAATTTGACAACCGGAGCAAATGAAAAGATCATTGTCCGCGGCAGACACGATCCGTGTATCGTGCCGCGCGCAGTGCCGGTTATCGAGGCGGTTTGCGCCATGGTTTTATGCGATTATATGCTTTGAAAGGTTGCGTGGGCATGAACATTGATGAAATGAGAAAGAAAATCGATGAAATCGACTCCGGGCTTGTTCCGCTATTTATCAAACGGATGAAGCTCTCCGCCGATATTGCCGCCTACAAAAAAGAGAAAGGCCTGCCGGTATTCGATCCCGAACGCGAAAGAAAAGTGCTTGATAAAGTGTCCGATCTCGCCGGCGAAGAATACGAATCGGCCACGCGGATACTTTATAATCTCATTTTCGGCCTTATGCGCTCAAACCAAAGCCGGATTTTAGGTGTTGACAGTTCCCTTGTAGGCAGAATACGGTACGCAATCGACAATACCCCGGCAATTTTCCCGGAAAGGGCGGTTGTGGCCTGCCAGGGAGTTGAGGGCGCGTATTCACAGCTTGCCTGCGACAAGCTTTTCGCGGCGCCGAATATTATGTACTTAAACACATTCGACGGAGTTTTTCACGCCGTGGATCAGGGCTTGTGCAAATACGGAATACTTCCGCTCGAAAACAGTTCCGCGGGTTCCGTAAATCAAATTTACGATCTTATGCTGCAATATAATTTCAATATTGTCCGCAGTACGAGGATCCATATTGCCCATAATCTTCTCGCAAAAAAAGGCGTAAAACTTGATGAAATAAAAGAAATTTATTCTCACGAACAGGCAATAAATCAGTGCAGTGCGTTTTTGCGCGGATTGCGGGGCGTAAAAGTACATGCCTGCGAAAACACAGCCGTTGCCGCTAAAACGGTAGCGGAAAGCGACCGCCGTGATGTGGCCGCGATTTCATCGCCAAACTGCGCCGATGTTTACGGGCTTGATGTTATATGCGATTCGATACCCAATGTTAATAACAACTATACCCGTTTTATTTGTATTTCAAAGGAACTGGAAATATACCCGGGAGCGAACCGCACCAGTTTAATGCTTGTCCTGCCTCATAAGCCGGGTTCGCTGTATCAAATCGTCGCCAAATTTTATTCGCTCGGCATCAACCTCATTAAACTTGAAAGCAGACCCATTCCGGGGAAAGACTTTGAATTTATGTTCTATTTTGATATTGATATTCCCGTATATTCCGAAAAATTCGGTAATCTGTTATCACAGTTGCAGGCGGAATCCGACAGGTTCCAGTATCTCGGCAGTTATACGGAAATAGTGTAAAATTTACGTGCGCGGTGTAAAAATTATGAAACTATTGGTTATAAACGGGCCCAATCTCAATTTTTTGGGCATTCGTGAACCTGAAATTTACGGCAACGATTCGTACGATATGCTTGTTGAAACCGTGCGCGATTATTGCGCCGGGCGCAAAATCAACGTTTCTTTCTTTCAATCAAACCACGAAGGCGCCATTGTCGACGCTATACAGCAGGCGTATTTAGATAAAACCGACGGAATTATAATAAATCCGGCCGCGTATACACACACAAGCGTAGCAATAGCCGATGCGTTAAAAGCCGTAAATATTCCCGCCGTGGAAGTGCATATATCGGATGTAGACAATCGCGAGGCGTTCAGACGGATTTCGTACATACGGCCGGTATGCATAGCCACCGTTTCCGGGAAAGGGTTTCAAGGCTATTTGGAAGCGGTGGACATACTGGTTGGCGCATGGAGTTTCGGCCATGCGGGAAGTTGAAAATATGAAGACGGTACTTATCACCGGCGCTTCCGGCGGCATAGGTTCGGCAACGGCGGTGCTTTTCGCTCAAAAGGGTTACCGCGTGGTACTGAATTATTTCCGATCCGAGCAGGCGGCTCAAATACTTTGCGATTCGCTGAACGCCGGCGGGGGAGATTGTATCGCGATAAAAGCGGATGTGGGCGATTCCGGCCAGGTTTCGCAAATGTTCGATGCCGCCGGGCGAAAATTCGGAGGGGTTGATATTCTCGTAAATAACGCCGGGATTTCCGGGCAGCGTTTGTTTACCGATATTACCGATGCCGAATGGGAGCGAATGATTTCCGTTAATTTAAGCGGAACATTTTACTGTTGCCGCGCGGCTTTGCCTTATATGATTCGCCAAAAATCCGGCGTTATAGTAAATGTTGCTTCGGTTTGGGGTCAAACCGGCGGATCATGCGAGGTTCACTATTCCGCCGCCAAAGCGGGTATAATCGGGTTAACCAAGGCGCTCGCGAAAGAAACGGGGCCATCTAATATACGGGTCAACTGTATAGCCCCCGGCGTTGTCTCGACTCGAATGAATTCCGATCTTTCGATAAGCGATCTGTCCGAACTTTCGGCGCAGACTCCACTCGGCCGTATAGGCGAAACGGCCGAAATAGCCAAAGCGATTTATTTTTTAGCGTCGGACGAATCGGATTTCATTACCGGGCAGGTTCTGGCTCCGAACGGAGGCCTTTATATATAAAGCGTTTCCGACCGCGCATGAGACGTTATCGTTTGCCGCAACGGGAAAATCCGCGGTGTTACAGCGCGAATGTTCCGTGGAGTTTCCGCAGTATGTAATGAAAACGGCGGTGTAATCATTAAGCGGATTTTGCTACGACTTATTTATGAGGATTGGTAATATGACGGCTGAACAGGCAAAACGGCGGATAGACGAACTCGGTAAAATAATCGAATATCATTCCAACCTTTACTACAATCTCGATTCCCCGGAAATCGACGATTTTGAGTACGACGCGTTAATGCGGGAATTAAAAGCCTTGGAAACGGAATTTCCGCAATTTGCCAGGGACGATTCTCCCACCCGGAAAGTGGGCGGCACGGCATCTTCAAAATTTTCTCCGGTTCATCACTCCGTAAAGATGGAAAGCCTTCAGGACGTTTTTTCTTTTGATGAGATCGCCCAGTTCGACAGCCGAGTCCGCAAAGCCGCGGGAGGCGATGTTTATTATTCCGTTGAGCCCAAAATCGACGGGCTTTCTGTTTCACTGGTTTACAGCGGAGGGAAATTTATTCAGGGCTCCACGCGCGGCGACGGTGTGACCGGCGAGGATATAACCGAAAATTTACGCACCGTTCGCGGAATACCGCAAACGCTCAGCGGGTTTACGGGAGATCTTGAGGTTCGCGGGGAAGTATATATGTCGCACAAAAGTTTCGATGAATTTGTTAAGGCGCAGGAACTCGCCGAACAGCCGGTGCCGAAAAACCCCCGCAATGCCGCCGCGGGTTCGCTGCGACAGAAAAATCCCGAAATAACCGCTGCAAGAAATCTTGATATTTTTATTTTCAATATTCAACGAATCACGGGCGCCGAACCGCAAAGCCATTGCGAATCGCTCGATTTTGTTAAACGACTGGGGTTCCCCGTTTTGCCGAGTTATAAAAAAGTTTCAAATTCGGCCGATGCCGTAGCCGAGGTGAAAAGAATAGGCGATATACGAGGTCGGTTGGACTTTGATATTGACGGTGCCGTAGTGAAAGTCGATAATTTGGCGCTGCGCAACCGTATGGGAAGCACCAATAAATTCCCGCGTTGGGCGGTGGCGTATAAATTTCCGCCCGAAGAAAAAGAAACCAAACTTTTGGACATCGTAATTCAGGTAGGAAGAACCGGCGCTTTAACTCCTACCGCGGTGTTTGAGCCTGTTTTTTTAGCCGGTACATCGGTAAGCCGCGCAGTTTTGCATAATGAGGATTTTATACGCGAAAAGAACATCTCGATAGGCGATACAATTTCAGTGCGGAAAGCGGGAGATATAATTCCCGAGGTTGTAGCCGATGTCCGGCATATTCCGGGCGGCGAACCCTTCCGAATGCCGAAATTTTGCCCTTCTTGCGGTGCCGCGGTAAGCAGGGAACCCGGAGAGGCGGTAATACGATGCACAAATGCCGAATGCCCTGCGCAACTGTTGCGGAATCTCGTGCATTTTGCTTCGAGAGACGCTATGGACTTGGAGGGATTCGGCCCTGCGGTAATGGAACAGCTTGTAAACAAACAGTTCGTTCACACCGCCGCGGATATTTACCGTTTAACCCGCGAACAGCTTTTGCAACTCGAACATAAGGGTGAAAAATCCGCATCGAATATGCTTACCGCCATCGAAAAATCCCGTTCTCAAACTCTCGACCGGTTTATCTTCGCGCTCGGTATACACCATGTCGGATTGCAGGCGGCAAAACTGCTGGCGGAAGCTTTCGACAATATCGACGGTATAATAAACGCCGACCCGGATGAAATATTATCCCTTGACGGGTTCGGAGAAATTTTGGCCGAAAGTGTAATCTCCTTTTTCTCGCTGGAGCAGAATATAGAACTTATACGCGATTTTCAATCGCTTGGTGTAAACCCGGTGTACACGCGTAACGCAGACGCAAAGTTGCCTTTTTCGGGCATGACGTTTGTTCTGACCGGGACTTTGCCTTCATATACGCGGGGAGAGGCGTCAAAAATCATCGAAAACCTCGGCGGAAAGGTTTCCTCCGGCGTATCGAAAAAAACAACATTCGTTTTAGCGGGTGAAAACGCCGGTGAAAAACTGACAAAGGCCGAAAATCTCGGAATTAGAATCATAAACGAAAACGACTTTAACAGAATGGTATCCGAAACCGGCGAATAATTTAAGGTTTGCTTTTATCCGTGTTTTATGATAATATAGAATCAACGCGGAGGGAGGGATCGCAATGCCGGCATTTTTGCTTGATAACAAATGGGTATGGTGGCTGGCCGTGGCGGTCGTATCCATGCTGATTGAACTCGCGACCGTCTCGCTTGTATCTATTTGGTTCGTGGCGGCCGCGCTGATAACGGCTGTTTGCTCGCTGTTTATACGCAATGTGTTTGCGCAGATAATGATCTTTATCGCGCTTTCGGCGTTGTTCCTTTTCCTCTTCCAAAAATTTTACCGCAAGCGGCGCCGTGTATCTGAGACGCCGAATAAAAACCTGATAGGAAAAACCGCCGTAACAGTGGAAACCGTGAATGAAAACGGCGGCAGAGTAAAAACGGGCGATATTTACTGGCGGGCAGTAAGCGGTGAAGAAATAGCGGAAAATTCTTCCGTTAAAATAACCGGTATTGCCGGTACTACTCTTATAGTCGAAAAAAAATAAATAAAAGGAGATTTAAGTTATGGGTTTACTGGTTCTTTTCTTTTTAATTATGTTAATTGTAATTCTGATCATCGTGGCAAACATAAAAATCGTTCCTCAGGCAATGGCTTATGTTGTTGAAAGGCTCGGGGCATTCCACGCGATTTGGGAAACCGGAATGCATGTTAAAATTCCGTTTATCGAAAAGATAGTGCGCCGCGTCAGTCTGAAAGAAGCCGTGGTTGATTTCCCGCCGCAGCCCGTCATAACGAAAGATAATGTTACAATGCAGATCGATACCGTTGTGTTTTACCGCATAGTCGATCCGAAGCTTTACGCTTACGGTGTCGAAAACCCGATGATGGCGATTGAAAATCTTACCGCCACAACTCTGCGGAACATTATAGGCGATATGGAACTCGACGCAACGCTTACGTCGCGCGATGTAATAAATTCGAAGATAACCAAAGTTCTTGACGAAGCGACCGACGCCTGGGGAATTAAAATCAACCGCGTCGAACTTAAAAATATTATGCCACCGAAAGAAATACAGGATTCGATGGAAAAACAGATGAAAGCCGAACGGGAGCGCAGAGAGAAAATTCTGCAGGCGGAGGGCGAAAAGAAATCCGCGATTCTGGTTGCGGAAGGCGAAAAAGAATCCGCGATTTTACGCGCCGAGGCGGAGAAAGAATCCGCAATTTTACGCGCCGACGCCGTAAAGGAATCGAAAATCCGCGAGGCCGACGGTGAAGCTCAGGCTATACTGAAAATACAGCAGGCCACTGCCGAAGGTATTGAAATGATTAACCGTTCAAACCCGTCGAACGCGGTTATTAACTTAAAAGCGCTCGAAGCTTTCACCGCCGCCGCTGACGGTAAAGCTACCAAAATCATCATTCCGTCGGATATTCAGGGGGTTGCGGGCCTCGTTACATCAATATGCGAAACGGCAAAAAAAGATTAACGGCAAAAGAACCGGCCGCGTTCCGATGGCTCGGAACGCGGCTCTTTTTATTTACTTTGTGAACGGAAATGCTTTATCACATACTCCGCCGTTTTCCGTCGGGATTAAATCGGCGCTTTATGGCAGCGAATGATGTATCGCTGATTACGTGCTCGATTCTGCAGGCGTCGTTGGCGGCAGTTTCCCTGTCGACTCCTATCGACATTAAAAGATCGGTTAAAAAAGTGTGGCGTTCGTAGATCTTTTCGGCTATTTCCTCGCCATCCGCGGTCATGGTAATATAACCGTTATCGTCTACCGTTATGTAACCGCCGCTTTTAAGCAAACCTACTGCGCGACTTACACTCGGCTTGGAATAACCCATTTGTTCGCTGATATCGACCGAGCGTACGCCGCTCATTTTTTTTGATAAAACAAGAATCGTTTCCAAATACATTTCTCCCGATTCCTGAAGATGCATTATTCGCCACCTCTTTTCTTTCCGTTTACAATCAGGTTTATTTTGTCCCGAAAATGCGGTCGCCCGCATCGCCCAACCCCGGGAGTATATAACAGTGTTCGTTTAATCCCTCGTCCATATTCGCGCAGTAAATATCAACATCGGGATGTGCTTCCGTAAGCGCGTTCATGCCCTCCGGCGCGGCAATAAGGCACATGAATTTTATGTTTTTGCCCCCGCGCTCTTTAATAAAGTTGATGGCGGCAATCGCCGAACCGCCGGTTGCCAGCATAGGGTCTGTAACAATTATGTGTCTGCGGTCGATTTTATCGGGCAGTTTGCAGTAATATTCGTGCGGCTTCATGGTCACTTCGTCGCGGTACAGCCCTATATGACCCACTTTTGCGGTGGGGACAAGTGTTAAAATACCCTCCACCATTCCAAGTCCCGCGCGAAGAATCGGTACGACGGCCATTTCAGGATCGGCTAAAATTTTTGTTTTACAGGTTGCAAGCGGCGTTTCGACCTCAATTTCCCTGAGCGGTAATTCCCGCAGCGATTCGTACGACATAAACATTGTTACTTCTTTAACAAGTTCGCGAAATTCTTTACTCGATGTCGTTTTTGAGCGCATCAGAGAAATTTTATGCTGAATTAAAGGATGATCGAAAATCGTAATTTTTGACATTTTACTGCTCCTCTCGACGGTTTGTTTTTATTCGACTGCCGCTTCGGTATTTTCCTCCCGCTCCGAAGGTTCATCGTTTCCCTGCTCGAATTTATAGTCTTTACCCGGCAGGACAGCGTTTAATACGATGCCCGAGATGGAAGCTACCGCCAAAGCCGTAAGTGAAATATTCACTTTCCCTATCGAGAACGAGACGGCGCTGCCGAGACCCAGCGCACATACCAGAATAACGGCGGCAATAATAAGATTGCGGCTTTTTGTGAAATCGACTTGGTTTTCAACAACATTTCTTACCCCAACTGCGGAAATCATTCCGTACAGTACGAATGAAATTCCGCCGATTACCGCGGTTGGGATCAGGTTTATCAGCGCCGAAAATTTCGGGCAGAACGATACGATTACGGCGAAGACAGCAGCCAGCCGTATTACCCGCGGATCGTAAACTCGCGAAAGCGCCAGAACCCCGGTATTCTCACCGTAGGTAGTATTCGCCGGTGCGCCGAAAAGGGAAGCCGCGATCGTTGCGAGACCGTCGCCCGTAAGAGTGCGGTGAAGTCCCGGGTCGGCTATATAATTGCGGTTTACCGTCGATGAAATGGCGGAAATATCGCCGATGTGCTCCATCATTGTTGCGAGAGCAATCGGCATTACGGCGATTATCGAACTTAAAATTAGCGAGGATCTGCTCCAGTCAATGCCGCCGAATACGGTCTCTTTCCAGTGTATCGGGAACCCGAACCAGGCCGCGCTTTTCAGATTTTCGATTGCAGAAACGGAGAAAAGCCTCAGGTTTGCGTTGCCGGCTATCGCAATGTACTCCGTACCGTCTACGGCAACCCGCTTACCGAAAATCAGCGCTAAAATGACGGCGACGGCGCATGACCCGAAAACGCCCAGAAGTATCGGGACGATTTTGAACATCCCTTTACCCCAAATATTGACTACAATTATTATCGCAAGCGCGATAATTGCAATAATCCAGTTTGTTTTGCAGTTGTCGACCGCGGAACCTGCGAGATTAAGACCTATAGCTATGATAATCGGCCCGGTAACCACGGGAGGGAAAAACTTCATTACTTTGTTTACGCCGACAAGTTTGATAAGCCCAGCCAAAACAAGATATAAAAGGCCGGCGCAGGCCACGCCCAGGCAGGCGTAGGGGAGAGCGGCTTTGCCCGTAATATCAGGATCGAGCGACTTTACCGTAGCGTAACCACCAAGGAAAGCGAAAGACGATCCCAAAAACGCCGGAACCTTGCCTTTGGTTATAACATGAAACAGCAGTGTGCCGAG
Source organism: uncultured Eubacteriales bacterium (assembly GCA_964602735.1). Lineage (GTDB taxonomy): Bacteria > Bacillota > Clostridia > Oscillospirales > Acutalibacteraceae > CAZRRV01. Next base: position 114,943 of record CAZRRV010000001.1, on the reverse strand, counting down.
ACCCGCGAACAGCAAAGTCGTGCCGACATCCAGGCCGGTCAGCAGCGGCACAAGTACAGTGGCTCCGAACATGGCAAACATATGTTGTAAACCCAGGATGAGCATTTTCGGTATCCCGAGCGTTCTGGCATCGTAAATACCCTGCTGCTCGTTCGGAATATCTTTTTTCATAAGAATTCCTCCCTCCCTATTTATTAAAAAATACCACATCATTACCCTTTGTGTCAAGAATAAATTGCTCTGCGGTATGAACCGGCCGTTGATAGTCGGGAATATATTTTGTTCGGTATTTTGTAATTATTTGTTAAATCTGACAAATTAAAAAAATTTCTTGACAACAGTTGAAAAATCGGGTATTTTATAAGAGGGTTAGCAATCGCTAACTTTCCGCGTATAAGTTTTTTTCGCAATATGCCGATTCTTCGAAAATACAAAGGAGCAGAAATATGCCGCTTATACTGGCGCCGGTAGGAGAAGAAAACATTATTAAAAGGGTGGGCGGTAACCCTGAAATCAGGAAACATCTTGAGGATTTGGGATTTGTCGCGGGAGCTAATGTTTCGATAATATCGATTTTGGGCGGCAATGTGATTGTAAATATTAAAAACACTCGAATTGCCATCAGCCGGGAAATGGCTCAAAAAATTATTATATAAAGGAGTGCCGGATAATGAAAACAATGAGAGATGTTAATGTAGGCGATACGGTAAAAGTCGTAAAGTTGCACGGGGAAGGAGCCGTAAAGCGGCGGATTATGGATATGGGGATTACCAGAGGGGTTGAAGTGAAAATCCGCAAAATCGCTCCGCTCGGCGATCCCGTCGAGGTCACCGTGCGCGGTTATGAACTTTCGATACGAAAAGCCGACGCCGAAATGATTGAAGTGGAATAAAAGTCTTTCCTGTCGCTGACGACACTGTCTTTTATTTCATTTTTTTCGGGGCATAAGTTAGCATATGCTAATATATAAAGGAGGTCGTTAAAATGCCGATAAGAATTGCCCTTGCCGGAAATCCCAACAGCGGGAAAACAACTCTTTTCAACACCCTTACCGGATCCAATCAATTTGTGGGGAACTGGCCGGGGGTAACGGTAGAGAAAAAAGAGGGCAGGCTGAAAAGGAACGAGGATGTGATAATTACCGATTTGCCCGGTATTTATTCGCTTTCCCCCTACACTCTCGAGGAGGTGGTGGCTCGAAATTATTTGATTGACGAACGACCCGACGCGATACTGAATATTGTCGACGGCACAAACCTGGAGCGCAACCTGTATTTAACAACCCAGCTTACCGAGCTCGGCATTCCTGTTGTTATTGCGATAAATATGATGGATGTGGTGGCAAAAAACGGTGACAAAATAAATATGGAAGAACTCAGCCGCGAACTCGGATGCAGGGTAATTGCCGTTTCCGCAATTAAAAGCGACGGCGTTTTTGATGCAGCTGAAGCCGCCGTGGAGGCAGCGCGGCACGGAAAAACCATTCCCATGCACACGTTTTCCGGCGTCGTCGAACACGCGATAGCGCATATTGAGGAAGCTGCGGTAAACAGTCTCCCCGAGGAACAGCAGAGATGGTATGCTATAAAGATATTCGAACGGGATGAAAAAGTCCTTTCACGGCTGAATTTGGATGAAAAGCTTCTTAACCATATCGAAAACGATATTAAGGCTGCCGAAACCGAATTAGACGATGACGCCGAAAGCATCATAACCAACGAACGGTATGTATATATAGCGAACCTGATGAAAGGTTGTTATAAAAAGAAAAATGCCGGCGGGCTTTCTGTTTCGGACAAAATCGACCGTGTAGTTACGAACCGCTTTGCCGCTCTTCCTATTTTCGCGGTTATAATGTTCCTTGTATATTTTATTTCCGTTACAACCGTAGGTTCTTTTGCCACCGACTGGGCGAACGACGGGCTTTTCGGAGAAGGCTTCCACCTCTTCGGCATAGGCTCCGGAGCGTATGATGACGCAATGAACGCATACGCCGAAGAACATATTTGGACGGAGAAAACCGTAGATACGGTTAATAAAGCCGCCAAAGCGGGAGTCGCAGGGGCGGACGAGATAAAGTCCGCTATTGATGAAAGAGATTTTGCCGCTTTCGACGAGGCTTACGGGTCATACGGCGACGCTTTGGCGGAGGCAGGATACGATATTTCGGAAGTGTACGATTCGGCGTTGGGAGAAGAGGCGGAAAATGTTCCCGATACTTCCGATTACGGAATTTGGGTGCCGGGCATTCCGGCTCTTGTGGAAGCCGGGCTCTCGCACGCCAATACCCCGGAATGGCTGAACAGTCTTCTGCTTGACGGGATTATCGGCGGAGTCGGCGCGGTGCTGGGCTTTGTGCCGCAGATGCTTGTCCTGTTCCTGTTGCTGGCGTTTCTGGAATCGTGCGGATATATGGCGAGAATTGCGTTTGTTCTCGACAGAGTTTTCCGCAAATTCGGGCTATCCGGTAAATCGTTTATCCCGATGCTTATAGGAACTGGGTGCGGAGTGCCGGGTATTATGGCATCGCGCACAATCGAAAATGAGCGCGATCGGCGTATGACGATCATGACAACAACATTTATCCCGTGCGGCGCGAAACTGCCGATTATCGCGCTTATCGCCGCAGCCCTTTTCCATAATGCGTGGTGGGTTGCGCCTTCGGCTTACTTTGTGGGTATCGCGGCAATCATTATTTCGGGAATTATGCTGAAAAAAACCAAGATATTCGCAGGCGATCCGGCACCGTTTGTTATGGAACTTCCCGCTTATCACTGGCCCAAGCCCGTCAACCTTTTGCGCTCGATGTGGGAACGCGCGTCGTCTTTTATAAAGAAGGCGGGAACCATTATCCTTCTTTCTTCGATTATTATCTGGGCCGGTTCCCATTTCGGATTTGACGGCGGTTTCGGTTTTTCCGCCGATATGCCTCTCGAGCAGAGCATATTGGGCAAAATCGGCGCCGGGATAAAATGGCTGTTTGTTCCGCTCGGATTCGGCAGCATCAAAGCCACAATAGCTACCGTAATGGGACTTGTGGCGAAAGAAGAAGTTGTAGGCGTGTTCGGGGTTCTCGACTTTGAGGACATGACACGACTTGCCGCTTATTCGTTTTTGGTTTTCAATCTGCTTTGCGCGCCCTGTTTCGCCGCAATGGGAGCTATTCGCCGCGAGATGAACAGTGCCAAGTGGACATGGTTCGCCATCAGCTACCAATGTGCTTTTGCGTACGCGATTTCGCTTATGATTTATCAGTTCGGCTCGCTATTTACCGGAAACATAAATGTAATAGGTCTTATAGCCGCCGTACTGGTGCTTGCATTCATGCTTTACATGCTGTTCCGCCCGTATAAAGAGGCTACAAAATTAACCGTAAAGACGGAATAGGGGAGAGAATTTTGATGTTTAACATACCTACGATTATAATCTGCGGTTTACTTATTGCCGCGGTCGTTGCCATTACGGTTTATCTCGTGAGAAAAAAGAAAAACGGATGCGATATCTGCGACGGCGACTGTTCTTCTTGCAAAAAAAAATAAACCTACGAGGTCTGAGACGGCAGCATTAGTTTGTTGCGATGCACAAAAAGAATACGCCCGCGAATTTTACAAACTCGTATTCGCGGGCGTATAATTTTTGCCAACCGCCTTATTTAACTTGCAGCGGCAGCCTGTTCAATCAGCTCGTTCTGTTCTTTTTCAGACAAGTTGACAAACCGAACATTCCAGCCGCAAAGCCTTACCTGCAGATTCGCATAAGCTTCCGGCTCCCGTTGGGCGCAGCGAAGCGTTTCAGCATCGAGAATATTGCATTGAAGCGCCATACCGCCGCTTTCAAAGTAAGTTTTCAGCAGTCCGAGCATAATGCCGAGCCCTTCTTCTCCGGCAACCGCCGAACCGTGGAGCATCAGATCCAGCACCGCGCCGTTGGAAATTTTACTGTAATCCAACGCCGATGCGGACAGGATAAGCGCGGTCGCTCCGTTTTTGTCCATCCCCTGACTTGCGCTGAGATTTTTTGATAATGTTTCCCCGCAAAGTCGGCCGTCGGCGGAAGCGGCCGTATGTTCACCGAAATCAAACCGCCAGTCAATGGAGAACGATCCCAAACGGAAAACACCCTTCCGCCCGTTGGGCTTGCCGTTGATACACTTCGCGCAAACATCGATCAACCGGGCGGCCAGTTTGTCTGCGGTAGGTTCGTGATTTCCGTATTTTTCGGTATGCTTGCGACAGTCCGTGCGCAGGGTTTCGGCATTCTTCCAGTTATTGCGCAGAATTTTCACCCATTGCGGCAGAGAAACCGTATGTTGATCGAATACCTGCCGGCGCACGGCCATAAGCGCGTCGACAGCCGTAGCCAGACCGAAAGCGTTAATGGAAGAATGATTGTATTTCGCGCCTCCGTCATATGCATCCGTGGCGTTACTTACACAAGAAATCATCTGTCCCGAGAAGATAGGCGCGGTGAAGGCCTGAGGATAAATGCGTTCGATGGCTGCAATGCGTTTCATGCAACCGTTTGCCAGGAAAGCAATCTGCTCCTCCACCGCCTCGCAAAACGCATCAAAAGACGGGAAATCCGTCGGTGTGTGCAGCCCGATCTGCTGACCGGTCAGAAGATCGACGCCTCCTGTCATGGCATATTCAACAGCTTTCGGCAGAGAGAGCTTCCCGTTAGTCGAGCAGGCAATTTCCCGCCCTAAAGATGTCGATTCATAACAGCCGACCATCACATAGTCACGCGCATCATCCTCGCTTTCGCCCAGTTTTTCGAGCGAATGTTCAACAACCTTATCGTTGCAGAAAACAAAGCTGTTGGTTCCGCCGCGGATCAAATCACAGACCTTTTCCAATATGTCTTGCGGGGTGTTATCGTTGACGCGAATATGAAATTTCGGGCTGATAATGTCAAGCTCACCGTAGACCTCCAGGATCGCCCGGGTCAGCCGGTTGGCGACATCCTTGCCGGATTCATCCAATCCGCAAAGAGTGATGGGAATATTGGCGACGATATTAGCCGCGTTCCAATGGCAGAAGTAATAGCGCAACAGTTCCTTGAGCTCATCCTCGGTCGCACGTCCGGATGCAATGTCCGCGTCATAATAGGGACCGAACAGCGCGTCAAATCGCCCCAGTGAACGAACATTGGCGCCCTCGACAGAGCTTTGCACCCAGTACATTACCAGAGACAGTTCCAGCGCCTCGTGAAAGGTTTCGGGTGCGCGGCATGCCAGATTGCGAAGACAGCCTGCCGTTGTTATGCCATGATCTCCTCCGAACCGTTCCGCCGTATCCGCCATGCGATTTAACAGCCGCAAAAGCGCTTCATATACCATAATGCCTTCATCATAGTAATCTGTGTGCTCCGCGTCTGCCCGGCTGCGAAATGTCATCAGCCGCTGCAGCAAACCCGGAATTCCCAAATGCAGAATTGCACGCCAATCCGGGCAGGTATGTCCAAGATCCCGTTCGCCGGTATAAGCTCGGCAAAGTACGGCATTCTGTGTTTCCGCAATTTCCGGCAACGGGTTTATCTTTGAATTGAGGGTTTCGCCGGCCAGTTCCAGGGCAATATTGCCATGCCGAAATTGGTCAACAAAATAATCGTGAGGATCAACGGCGATCTGTGCGTTATCCAGAATATAAGTTATCATTTGCGCACGGCGCATACCGATCGGCAAAGCCGGATCCCGCTCGTAAATCTCGCGGGCGCCCTCGCGGAGCGCATCCACGGCAAGTCCGCCGGTTTCATCCCATGCGGGCGTGCAAAATTCTTTTTCGATATATTTACGGTCACATTCAAAATCCATCTTAATCATAATTTTTTCCTTTCAGTGAAAAGCGGGAACGCCTTTTTTGCGGAAACAATTCACCGTTTTGTCCATAGTTGCCTCATCCGGGGGAACTGTGCTTTCCGGCATATTGTAATGCATACCCAACGCCTCATACTTCGAAGCGGCAAAATGATGATATGCCAGCAATTTGACACTTTTGACGGGGAGAGGAGCCAACAGTTCCGCAACGGCGTCCATTTCCCCGTCATTCATCCCGGGGATCAGCGGGACGCGCACTTCGACAGTTGCCCCGTTTTCGGTCAGCAAGCGCAAATTGTCAAGTATCAATTCGTTTGATCGACCGGTCAATGACTCGTGTACTTTGGAATCTGCGGCTTTTACATCGTAGAGAAAAACATCGGTATAAGGCATCGCCGATTCCAAAATGTGCGGGGAAACATATCCGCAGGTGTCTACGGCGGTCCGTATTCCTTCGGCTTTCAGGCGTTTCAGCAGTTCAACGGTAAACTCCGGCTGCATCAGCGGTTCTCCTCCTGAAATAGTAACTCCTCCGCCGGAATTTTCGTAAAAAAGGCGATCCTCCAGCAGTTGCGGCAAAAGTTCTTCCGTATCGGTTTCCCGCCCGTAATATGTGAAAGCCTCCCCGGGGCATAACCTTTCACAGCGACCGCAGGAAGTACACTTATCGCGCATATAGACATGCCGCCCGTTTATCATAATGTTAGCCTGACAATATTGACTGCATGCGCCGCAGTTCAGGCATTTTTTTGCATAATAAGCTGTCTGCGGCGCACGGGAAAGCGTTTCCGGGTTGTGACACCATCGGCATCTCAAAGGACAACCCTTCATAAATACCGTTGTACGAATCCCGTCACCGTCGTGAACGGCCATTCTTTTAACAGATGCAATGTACCCTTTCAATGCCGTAGCCCTCCGTTCGGTATGACTTTATGGTTTTATTATACATAAAATTTTGACAGTGTTAATAGATAATCCGCGCGAGTTTCTTGCATTTTTCGCGCGTATGATGTATATTATTCAATGGAGGGGGCGGGATCACTATGAACAACGATCTGGTTGTAACCCGAATTGAAAATGTTTTTATGACGCGCACGGCAGGGTGGAGTATGCCTAAACCGATTCGACGCAGCCGGAACGGTCTGGTATATTTCTTCGACGGCAGTATAACATATCATTTTGACGAAGAAGATAAAACCGCCACTCCCGACAGCCTCCTGATTTTTCCGCAGGGGCTGCGTTATTACGGCAATAAACTCACAAATATGCTGACTTATTGCGTAATTGATTTTGAAACCGACAGGCCGGACTCGTTGAACGCCATGTCACTGCCGCGGATTCTCCCGAAAAGTACCGATTGGGTGCGCGAAATTTTTACGGAATGTGAAGAAATCTGGCGTGTCGGCGCATTCAATAGCCAGCTTCTTCTGAAAGAACGGGTGTATGCGCTGCTGGCAAATCTGTTGACCTATCGGAAAAGAAACGATGCTGCCGAATTTCTTCAGGAGATGGTTGGCTATATTCACCGTCACTATACAGAGCCGGAGTTCGGCATAGATAAACTCGGCGAACATTTTCATATGAGCACATCGCAAATCAGAAGGATTTTTTCAAATGAGCTTGACGTTTCACCGCTTCAATATATATTAAATCTGCGCATGAAACTGGCGAAAAATCTTTTGCGTTACGAGGGACTTTCCGTAAACGAAACCGCCGAACGCTGCGGGTTTCAATCTGAAGCATATTTCAGCCGGCAATTCAAGCTGCGAACGGGTATGTCGCCGTCGAGTTACAAAAACTCGGG
>CAZRRV010000001.1:21962-107224 GCA_964602735.1 uncultured Eubacteriales bacterium | reverse complement strand
GCCGGCAATTCAAGCTGCGAACGGGTATGTCGCCGTCGAGTTACAAAAACTCGGGTGTCGCCGAATAATCTTCCGTTATTGCGGTAAAAAAATGAGCCCCTGCCGAAAACCCGCAATGGAGCTCAAAAATATTGTAAATATCGTCTTTATGCAGCCACCGGGGCTGCCGTACAATTTCACATGCTTTGAGAAATGCACTGTACGGTCAATTGCTTTACCTGAAATGCACGGTGCCATCGTGGCTCGTATCGAACGCGAAATCATTGAACAAAGCCGCTTCACAAGGATTGCGTTCTAGCATCTGGAGCGGTCGCCGGAACCGATTGTTTACGTGCAGGAGGACAGTTTATTGAACAAATCGGTAAACAGCGGCGTGCGTTTTACCCGATTAACATATCGTATCGGGTGCCGACCTTCGGGATATGAGTATATCCCGCTGTATTCGGGTAGGGGAGCGGGGATGATGCGCGACGCTAAAAACCGTTCGTTGTTGTTCAATAGCCATGCTACTGCCGTAACATCCCAGATGACCCTGCTCCACGCCTGGCCTTTCGCGTATTTTTCCGCCGTGGCGACGGTATAATCGCATAAATAATCCGAAAGCGGATTTTTCCCCGCAAGCCACATTTTCAGTTCGCCTTCGGTAGTTTGAAATTCACTGACCACCCCGTTGCACGGGAGCTGCACCAGAGGGCAGCCGCAGTTGAACAGTACCCTGGCGCCGGCAATATCCTGAACCATATTAAACTCTTTTGTATTTTCCCAGTGCAGCGCGTGACCTCCGAGCCATACAACAACCGTATTGTTTATCATGGCTTCGGGTTCGAGCAGAATCGCCGACGCTACATTGGTAATAGCGCCGATTGCTACTATATAAAGCGGGTTGTCCGGCGAATATTCCTTTGATTTCTGCGCAATCCGCCGGGCGGCATCGGATATAACGGGCGTTGTTTCGTTCGGAAGATATTCCGTGGAGCCCCGGTAAACAATCCCGTTCAAATCCGTTCGGTTTGCCAGCCGCAAAATATGCAGTATTTCGTTATAGCTTTTCTCCATACCGTCGGCCGGGGACAAACTTTTGGAATTAAAAAAGGGTGCCGCGCAAATCCCAACGGTATTTATACGATCGCCGGAAAGCAGCATATACGCAATCGCGAACTGATCGTCGACTTCGTTATATGCGTCGGTGTCGAGTATAGCGTCAACCGTTCCGGAGGGAACGCGCAATCTTTCTTCCAATGTTTTCATAATAATCATCACCGCATTATAAATTTAGTGATCAGTGCCGGGAATGCCGTAGCCGACCGGCGCCGTTTTTATTGTAGTTCCGCTACCGTTACGCCGTCTTCACCCTCGCCGTAAACGCCCGGACGAAACGATTTTATATTCGGGTGTTCATTAAGGTGAACTCGAACCGCACGGCGCAACGCCCCCGTGCCTTTCCCGTGAATAATCCAAACCGTTCCGAGACCGTTCATTACGGCACCATCGATAAAATTATCAAGTTCTATAATCGCCTCGGCAGTGTCGAAACCTCGCAAATCTATTTCCGATACCGAAGAACGCTGTGTTGCGGTTCTATTGGTTTTAATTGTGATTTGTCTTTTCGGCTGTTCCTTTACACTGTCGGCAAGCCGCAGTTCGTCCGCGGATACCGTTATCCGCACACTGCCGAAAGATACCTTTGCCGTTGCGCCATGATCGGAAATTCCTATAACTGTTCCGGTTTTTTCCGTCCCCGCAAGCCTTACGGTATCGCCGACTTTAACAGGTCGTTTATCGCCCGCTTCGGCTTTTTCGACTTCCGCGATTTCTCCGCTTATGTCGTGCATTGTTCTGTCAAGAGATTTTTCGGCTTCCCTGAATTTTGCCGCTGCCGTTTTTGATTCGTCTTTTTTTGCTTTTTCAAGGTCATTCAGCATAATATTTGCCCTGACGCGGACATTTTCGATAATTCTGTTCGCCTGCAACCGCGCATTTTCCAAAATTTCGGTTCGCTCTTTTTCCAATGCCGCCCGCTCACGCTCGGCAATTTCCGTCTGCCGTTTGAGTTCCGCCTTCATTTCGGCGGACTCGTCAACATCGCTCCGCATTTTAGAATTTAATTCATGAAGTTCCGCTATTGCGGCTTCAAGGCGATTATCACGGCGTTTTGAAATCTGTTCGGCATCGTCTACGATTTTCGGATCCAGACCTAATTTTCGCGAAATTTCAAAAGCATTTGAAAGGCCCGGCATACCGATAAGCAGCCGGTAAGTAGGTTTCAGCGTTGTTTTGTCAAATTCCACGCAGGCGTTGGAAACGCCGCTTGCCGTCATAGCATATGATTTTAGTTCCGAATAATGGGTTGTGGCAATTATCGCGGCGTTCTTGGATAAAAGTTCGTTCAATATCGCCTCGGCGAGCGCCGCGCCCTCGGCGGGGTCGGTGCCGGATCCGATTTCATCGAGCAGTACAAGAGATTTTGAGTTTGCCCGGGCGATAATCGAGATGATCCTTTCTATATGCGCGGAAAATGTTGATACCGAATCTTCAAGACTTTGCTCGTCGCCAATATCTGCGAGAATATTTTCGAATACGCATATTTCGCTGCCTTCTCCGGCGGGTATAAACAGACCGCACATTGCCATAAGCGTAAGTAATCCCGCCGTTTTGAGCGTTACGGTTTTGCCTCCTGTGTTCGAGCCTGTTATTACAAGCGCGCGGTAACTTTCCCCGAGGGTTATATCAATCGGCACAACCTTGTTCTGATCTATAAGAGGATGGCGTGCACGCCGGAGTTTTATTATTCCGTCGCCGTTCAGCACAGGCTTTACGCCCTGCATATCAAGTCCCATTTCGGCTTTGGCGAATATTAAATCAAGTTCAACCAGCGCTTTGTACGATGAGCGGAGAGTCCCGGAATATTCCGAAACTTCACCGGACAGCTCACGCAGAATTTTCTCGATTTCGCGCTGTTCTTCGGCTCTTAAAACGGCGAGTTCATCGTTTATTTCCGCCACCTCGACGGGTTCGATAAAAAGAGTGGCGCCTGACGCCGACGCGTCATGTACGAAGCCGTGTATTTTACCGCGATATTCGGCTTTAACGGGTACCACATAACGCCCGGAGCGCTGTGTAATAACCGTTTCCCGCAGATATTTCGCCGTGTCGCTTCCGTGAATTACGGTTTGCAACCGTTCTTTCATGTGAAACGAAGCGGCGGCAATTTTTTGCCGTATATTTTGCAGCTTTACCGACGCGGCGTCGTTCAATTCGTTTTCGTTTTTTATCGCCGAATATATTTTCTCCTCAAGATATTTGTTCGGCGTAAGCCGCTCGGCAAAAGGGGAGAGCACCCCCGGTTCGACAGCGGCGGTGCCGAAAAAATATTTTACTTCCCTTACCGTTCGAAGTGTATCGGCAATAATTAACAGTTCTTTCGGATTAAGTATGCCGCCCAATCCTGCACGTTTTACCAGCGGTATTATATCAAGTGTACATGCAAAACGCGGACTGCCCGATGCGTTTATAATATCCGCGGCTCGTTCTGTACGGCACAGATTTAACTCTGTCTCCGCTATATCATTGGAAGGATTTAGCGCCAAAGCTTTCTCCTTTGTTTCCTCCATAGCGGCATATCCGGCTAGCCTTGCAAGAATTTTCGGAAGTTCAAGCAGTTCACTGTCATTTTTAACGGTCATTTTATCAGCCTTTGCCTAAAGTGAATGGTAAAATTTCAATGAATTGTAATTGCGTTCCGTCTGCGACAAAACATAGCGCTCGGTAACGCTGCCCAAACGCTTTATATCGTCGTCGGGCAGTGCAAACCCGTAAAGTTTTGAAATATCACTGTAGCATATATGACGCATTGCAAGCAATACCGTGCGTTTTACATCAACGGGAAAATTTCCGCCTTCTCGATGGTTTCCGCAGACAAAACGGTTCAATTCTTTATTAAAATAAAAGCGATCACCCTCAAAACCGCTGCATACGGCGCAACCTGATAAATCCGGCATCATTCCGCATTCCGACATCATCCGCAGTTCGGTGATTGCTTTAATAAGTTCCGGGCTTCTTTTGCCGTCTGCCATAAGCGAAACAGAATTAAGTATCACACGGAGTATTTCGCCCGAATCTTCATCCTCGTTCACAAGGCAACAAACGAGTTCGCAAAAATATTGCGCCACGGTAAGCTTTACAATATCGGAACGCAACGCAAAAAAAACGGAAATCGGAACAGCGTCGGCAACTCGCGACATCCCGCCCTTTTTTGTAAACACAAATTCCGAATAGCATAAAAGTTGCGTACCCGCGGCGGTTTTGCTTTTAATGCTTTTCGAACCGGTGGCAAACGCTTTTATTATACCGTACTCTTTGGTAAGTACCGTAATCAGGCGGCTGTTTTCCCCATAGCCCGTTTCGTTGACTACAAGACCGTTTACAAAAATTTTTTCCAATATTTACACCGACAGTTAAATTTCCTCATAAGGTTTATCGCGGGATTCTCCGAGTGAAAGCAGAACTTCCTCTTCTTTGGCGCGCATCTCAGCCGCCCTGTTTTCGCCGTCAGTATGGTCGTATCCCAGCAAATGCAACATTGAATGCACGGTTAAAAAAGCCATTTCGCGCTGAATGGTATGATTATATTCCTTCGCCTGGCGCAGTGCGTGAGGATAAGAAATGACAATTTCACCCAGCATTTTGTATCCCGTTTCGGGATTGGTATCGTAAACGCCGTTTTCTCCGAGCGGGAACGACAGTACATCGGTAGCGCTGTCGATATTGCGGAACGACCTGTTCATTTCCCGTATTCTGTCGTCGTCAACTATTATGATATTGACTTCCGCGTTGTCGGGGAATCGTTCGGTTTGCAATACGGCATTACAGGCGCGCCTCAGCAACAGGCGTGAACCGTGCGGGAGCTTTTGAACATTCTTATCGGCTGAGATATTTACTTTTACTTTAATCAATGTTGCCGCTTCCTTTCTCGGTGTGATTGCCGCGCTCGTAAGCGCCTATGATTTTACGGACCAGACTGTTTCTGACAACATCGGATTCGTCTAAATAAACAACGGAAATATCATCGATTCCGCGTAGCAAACCAACGGCTTCTTTCAGCCCGGATTTATATCTGTCCGGCAAATCGGTTTGCGTTAAATCTCCGGTTATCACGGCTTTTGAATTAGAACCGAGGCGGGTAAGGAACATTTTCATCTGCCCGCTTGTGGTGTTTTGCGCCTCGTCTAAAATAATAAAACTGTCGTTTAAGGTTCTGCCGCGCATATACGCCAGCGGCACTACTTCAATTTCACCGTGCTCGCGCATACGGGTAAAATCTTCGCCGTCAAGCATATCAAAAACCGCGTCATACAGCGGTCGCAGATACGGATCAATCTTCTGTTGCAGATCGCCGGGCAGAAATCCCAGCTGTTCGCCCGCCTCAACCGCAGGTCTTGTCAGAATTATTTTTTTGCAATGCCTTTTTTTATAAGCATCAACCGCCAAAGCTACCGCAAGATATGTTTTTCCCGTACCTGCAGGCCCTACTCCGAAAGTGATCGTACTGTTGTCTATTGCCTCAATATAACGCATCTGACCGATTGTTTTTACTTTTACCGGTTTGCCGTGTGCTGTTATGCAAATCGGCTCGACGAATTCGGTTAATTTTTTCAGTTCGCCGGCTTTACCCTTTTTTAACATTGAAATAACGTACGATAAACCGGCGGAATCGGTGCCGTTTCCGTTTTTCAGTCGCATATCGAGTAATTTTATTGCCTGCCCGGCAAGGTCGGCGTTATCACCCGTAATTTTTATTGCACCGTCACGGTATACAACCGTTACACCGAAGGCGGCTTCGACAGCTTTAATATTCCCGTCCAGATCGCCGAATATATCTGCCGCTCCGTCAATTTTCTCTATCGTTACCGTCTTTTCCCGATACATCGTCTCTTTCGTTTCCATAATTGAATATTTTACATTTTATCCCAGCATATTAAGCAACACTCCGGCAGCGACTGCGGATCCGATAACCCCCGCTACATTCGGCCCCATTGCGTGCATAAGAAGGAAATTGCCGGGATCGGCCTCCTGACCTACTTTTTGCGAAACGCGTGCAGCCATAGGCACAGCCGAAACGCCCGCGGAACCTATAAGCGGATTCACTTTCCCGTGGGTCAATACGCACATAAGCTTTCCGAACAGGACACCCGCCGCGGTGCCGACGCAAAACGCCAACAGCCCCATTGCGAGTATTTTAAGGGTATCAACCCGCAAAAACGAAGAGCCGTTTGTTGTGGCGCCAACCGAAAGCCCGAGAAAAATAGTGATAATATTCATAAGTTCGTTTTGCGCGGTTTTGCATATACGATCTACAACGCCGCTTTCTTTCATCAGGTTGCCGAGCATTAACATTCCTATCAGCGGAGCGGCCGACGGCAGCAGGAGAGAGACAATCACCGTTACCATAATCGGGAAAATAATTTTCTCGGTTTTCGATACCGGCCGCAACTGATCCATTCGTATCATACGCTCTTTCTTTGTCGTAAGCAGTTTCATAATGGGCGGCTGTATAACCGGGACGAGCGCCATATATGAATACGCCGCCACGGCGATTGCTCCGAGGTATTCCGGCGCGAGTTTTGATGTTACGAAAATTGCCGTAGGTCCGTCTGCGCCGCCTATGATGCCGATAGAAGCGGCGACTTTCGGATCCATTCCGAGAAGCAGAGCGCCTATAAACGCGAAAAATATACCCGCCTGCGCCGCGGCGCCGAGCAAAAAGCTTTTCGGATTGGCTATCAAAGGGGCAAAATCTGTCATCGCACCGATGCCGAGAAAAATAAGCGGGGGATAAATGCCGAGTTTCACTCCTAGATAAAGAAGATCGAGCAAGCCGCCGTATTTTGCCACCTGACCGACCAGCAGATGCCCGTCATCCCAGAATCTGGTTCCCGGGCCGAACATACTGTCGAGAACCGCCTGATCGGCGTTGGGATTAAAAATTTCGCTGTGAAACATTTCCGCTCCCGGCAAATTGGCCAGCAGCATGCCGAAAGCAATAGGCAACAGCAAAAGAGGTTCATACTGTTTTTTTATAGCCATAAACAGCAAAACGCATGCTACGGCTATCATTATCAGATTTTTCCAGCCGTCGCCTTGGAAAAGCCTGACAAAGCCCGATTCTTCCAAAATTCCCCTGATAGTATCGAGAAACGCCAATTTCTACACCCCGTTTTAGAATGCTCTGGTATTATCGATAAGTCCCGCGGTTGCCCACACCGAACGCCCGGTTTCCGAGCGTTTCACGGATTTTATTACCGGTTTTTTTCCGCTGCCGTCATACACGCTTGCGGCAGCCGCAATAACCGCGATTATTTCCTCATTCCTAATGTCATCCTCCGCCGGATTTGTTTCTTCGGGCAGGGCGGGGGAGACCTCAACATTTTCCGTCTTTCTTCGGGCAGCGTCGCTTGCGAATTTTTTTATTTTTTTTGTTTTACGGTGAAAAATTTTAGAAAAAACCGAAATTACGATTACCAGTAGTATAAGACCCATAAACACAATCACAAGGCCTGTTACGGTAACATTAAGCCCTATCGAAAATATGCTTTCCTTTTCCAACAATCCCGTTAGCACTGACAATCCTCCAGTAATGTCCTGTTTACCGGCGTCCCGCCGACCGGACGGATATTTAACACATAAACCTGTCCTCTGCCGAAAACATTTTCCATATGCTCGCGGTAACGGCTCAGCAGACCCGTAGGCACAAAAGCCTGAATTGTGCCGCCGAACCCCCCGCCGTGAACTCTGACCGCGCCTTCGCCGTGAAGTATTTCGTCGGAAAGCAAAAGTGCCAGCGACAGACCCTGTTCGTTAATATTCGACGGTGAATAAACATTTTGCAGATATTTGAATGAAGCGTTCCCGGATTCGTTGACAAGCCGCAAAAAATCACGGAAACGGTCTTCTTTAAGAGCCTCTTTCTCGGCAACCGCCCGGTCGCTTTCCCTGAAAAAATTAAGAGCGCGCATAACGGCACGGTCTCCGTACCTGTTGCGCAGTTCGTTTATATGTTCGTGTATTTCATAGGGGTTGACATCTCGCAGGAAATTTTTGCCGAAAAACCCGGAAATGCAACTCATTTCCGCGGTAACATCTGCGTAATCACGGGTTAAATCGGCATGGTTCCCTCCCGTATTTACTATACACATCGCGTAGCCGTTCGCCGCCAAATCAAACTGAACCGATTCGATAACCGGCTGTTTCGGTGACTGAAAATCCATACCGGTAAATCCGCCGACGGCGCTTGCCATCTGATCCATAAGTCCGCTCGGCTTTCCGAAATAATTATTTTCGGCTTTTTGCGCATACTGAGCTATTGCAACCGGGCTTATCGAACCGGCGTTGTAAAGATGATTTATGACGGTGCCTATTAACACTTCAAAAGCCGCGCTTGACGACAAGCCAGATCCGCGCAAAACATCGGATATTGTGTAAGCCTTAAATCCTCCGATTTTATATCCCGCTTCCGATATATAAGCGCACATTCCTCTGATAAGCGACGCCGCTTTTTCGGTTTCGTCATGTGCCGGAGAAAGTTGCTTAAGGTCGATTTCATCGCGACGGAATCCCTCGGACTGAACGGTTATACGCTGTTCATCGGTAGGGGAGACCACCGCTATTACGTCTAAATTTACGCTTCCCGCTAAAACGCATCCATGCTGGTGATCGGTGTGATTGCCGCCTACTTCGGTACGTCCGGGCGCACTGAAAAGCATTAAATCGCCGTCTCCGAAAATTTCAGTATAACGATCAATCGCCCTTGTATAGCGCTTTGCCGCTTGTTCGGTATTCCCGTCGCCGTAAAGTTTTTGAAAAGTTTCGTCGTATTCGCCGTTTTGTATGGATTTTTTAAGTCCGGAGGCATTCATAATATTATTACCACTCTCTTTCAACCAGTGCGGCCGTATCGCGCGCGATAACAAGTTCCTCGTTTGTGGGTATTACAAATACCCTTACCTTTGAGCCGGGAGCAGAAATTTCCGTTTCGGTACCGCGTGCGCTGTTTTTTTTGCCGTCGAGCGTAAAACCGAAAAACGCAAGCTTATTACATACATATTCGCGTACGCCCGGATTGTTTTCTCCTATACCTCCGGTAAACACTATCGCATCGATTCCGCCCATTGCCGCGGCATATGAACCGATATATTTCGCTATCTGATATTCCTGCATTTCATAGGCGAGAGCCGCGCGTTTGTTGCCGTTTTTCGCCGCGGTTTCAACATCTCTGCTGTCGTTAGACACGCCAGACACGCCCAAAAGACCCGACTCTTTATTTAATATGCAGTCTGCCTCGTCGGGAGTTAAACTCTCTTTTTCAATCAGGAATGTCACTACCGACGGGTCGAGAGATCCGCAACGGGTACCCATCATCATACCGTCGAGCGGGGTGAAACCCATGCTGGTGTCGATACACTGGCCGTTTTTAACGGCGGAAATCGAACAGCCGTTGCCGAGGTGGCAGGTTACGATTCTTAAATTTTCAATATTTTTACCCATAAGTTCGGCACATCTCCCGCTGACATAGCAGTGAGATGTACCGTGAAAACCGTAACGCCTTATTCCGTATTTTTCGTAATACCTGTAAGGGATTGCGTACATATACGCTACCGCCGGCATCGAATGGTGAAACGCCGTATCAAATACCGCAACCTGCGGCACATTATCGCCTAAAACCGCGTTACACGCGCGTATTCCCAGAACATTCGCGGGATTGTGCAACGGGGCCAGCGATTTAAGCGCGTCAATCGCATCAATTACTTCGTCGGTTATAATACATGATTTTTGATATTTTTCTCCGCCTTGAACTATTCTGTGACCGACGGCCGAAATTTCTTTTACCGAATTGATAACTTTACCGTCACCTTCGGTTAAAGCCGATATAACGGCATCGAAAGCCTCTTTGTGTGTGGGCATCGGTGTTTCTTTGGATGTTTTAACGTTACCTGCTGTGTGAGTAATAATACCTGATGTTCCTATGCGCTCACAAACGCCTTTGCAAATCAGGCTCTCGTTTTCCATATCGATAAACTGATATTTAAGCGACGAACTGCCCGCGTTGATAACCAAAATTTTCA
Source organism: uncultured Eubacteriales bacterium (assembly GCA_964602735.1). Classification (GTDB taxonomy): domain Bacteria; phylum Bacillota; class Clostridia; order Oscillospirales; family Acutalibacteraceae; genus CAZRRV01. Next base: position 97,106 of record CAZRRV010000001.1, on the reverse strand, counting down.
TTCATATTACCTCGCAGTATACTTTGAACTTTTCCGATTTTACCTGGACACTCAAATTTCACCTTTGCTATAATACATCAGATTTTTGCGTTTTTCAAGGTTTTGCCCAAAAAAAGTGATTAAACTCGGTAAAAATTACTATTTGAAGTTAAAACCCGATATCGTAATCGGGAAGGAGACGGTGAAAATTTTGATTGCACAGCAAAAGAATTTATCCTGAGCGCCAACAAATCCGTTTATTTTTTTTTATGGAATTTTCGCTCGATTTTTGTTATAATAATTATTAAAGCAACTCCGTGCGATGCACATTGCCGCTCCGTCGTTTGCCTGTTCACGCGGTTTTCTTTATCAACCGGGTCGTTCGGCATATCGGTTCGGTAATCGTTGAGCGCGTTGGTTCGAAAAAAACATTTGAAAGGGCTGAAAGAATTGAATATTTGCGTTTTCGGCGCAGCAAGCGAAAAAATAGGGGAGATCTACACTTCATCGGCACAAAAGCTTGGAGAGGCAATGGCAAAATCCGGTCATACTCTTGTCTTCGGCGCGGGGGGCGGCGGCGTTATGGGCTGGGTTGCCCGGGGTGTGAAGCGTTACGGCGGCAGAGTAATCGGTGTTGTTCCGTCTTTTTTCCCTGACGGTGTACTTTACGACAGATGCGACGAAATTATAAAAACGGTAAACCTGCACGACCGTAAAGAAAAGATGGAGGAATTGTCTTCGGCTTTTATCGTAGCTCCCGGAGGTGTGGGAACTTTCGATGAACTTTTCGAGGTTCTGACTCTGCGCAATTTGGAGAGACACAACAAGCCGATTGTTCTATGGAACCCCAACAATTATTATGACGATCTGCTTAATTTTCTCCGCCGGTCGGTAAGCGAAGGATTTATCCGTCCGGAATGTATTAACATGTTTACGGAAACGGCCGACCCCGTTAAAGCGGTGGAATATATAAACGCCGCCGTCCGATAATAAGAGAGGAAGAATATTTTATGAGAAAGAAACAGTTTAAGGCGGAATCACAGAAACTGCTCGACATGATGATTCACTCGATTTACACACATAAAGAGATTTTTTTGCGCGAATTGATTTCAAACGCCAGCGACGCACTCGACAAATTGTATTTTCGATCGCTGACCGATACCGATGTGGGGTTAAAGCGGGAAGATTTCAATATTTTGCTCACACCGGATAAAACTGCGAGAACCCTTACGGTTGCAGACAACGGTTGCGGAATGACGGAAGAAGAACTTGAACAAAATCTGGGGACCATAGCCAAGAGCGGTTCGGGCGCGTTTAAGCAGGAAAATGCCGATGCAAAAGATGTTGAGATAATAGGGCAGTTCGGCGTGGGATTTTACTCCGCGTTCATGGTGAGTGATCGCGTTGAAGTCGTCAGTCGGGCTTACGGTTCCGACGGTGCTTTCCGCTGGGTCAGCGACGGAGTCGACGGCTATACGGTAGAACCGGCGGAACTCGAAAATTTCGGGACTGTAATAACTTTACATATTAAAGCCAATACGGAAAACGAAAATTATGATGAATTTTTGGAAGAATACAGGCTTTCCGCGCTGGTAAAAAAATACTCCGACTACATCCGTTATCCAATCCGTATGGAAATGGAAGAAAGCCGGCTAAAAGAGGGCAGCAAGGACGAATATGAAACCGTTAAAGAGCTTAAAACGCTTAACAGCATGGTACCGATTTGGAGAAAAAATAAATCGGAAATAACCCCGGAGGAATATAATCAGTTTTATAAGGATAAATTTTATGATTACGAAGATCCTCTTCATTACACGCACGCGAAAACCGAAGGACAGATAACATACGATGCGTTGCTGTATATCCCGGCCCGAGCGCCTTACGACTATTATTCCAAAGATTTCAAAAAAGGTCTTGCGCTGTATTCCAACGGCGTTATGGTTGAGGAACACTGCGCGGAACTGTTGCCCGATTACTACAGTTTTGTGAAAGGACTTGTCGACAGCGCGGATTTATCGCTTAATATTTCGCGTGAAATGTTGCAGCACGATCATCAGCTAAAACTTATCGCAAAAACAATCGAGAAAAAAATTCACTCCGAACTTAAAAAAATGCTCGACGGCGAACGGGAAAAATACGAAAAATTCTGGGATACATTCGGCACACAGATAAAATTCGGCGTTTATAACGATTACGGAGTAAATAAAGACAGTCTGAAAGATCTTCTCATGTTCCGATCCGGCAACGGAAAAAAACTTATAACACTTTCGGAATATATCGCGAAAATGCCGGAAGGTCAAAAAGAAATATACTATGCCTGCGGCGAGACCAACGATAAAATCGATATGCTTCCGCAACTGGAAGCTGTGCGGTCAAAAGGGTATGATACGCTTTATCTTACCGTTAATGTCGACGAGTTTTGCCTGCAAACTTTAGGGACTTTTGAAGACAAAAAGTTTCACAATGTATCCGACGGCGATTTGGGGCTTGAAAGCGAAGAAGAAAACGCCGAACTTAAATCCCGGAACGAAGAAGCGAAAGATCTTTTCGCTTTTATGAAAGAAACACTGGGTGATGCCGTAACGGAAGTCCGTTTTACCGCGAACCTTAAAGATTACCCGGTATGTCTGGTAAGCGACGGCGGCCTTTCGGTTGATATGGAAAAAGTATTAAACAGTATGCCGGTAGGCGAAAAAGTAAAAGCAAAGGTAATTTTGGAAATAAACGAAAAGCACCCCATCGCCGCAAAACTGCAGCAGTTGTTCGGCTCCGATAAGGAAACATTAAAAAAATATACGAAGGTGCTTTTCTCCGCAGCTCGGTTGATAAGCGGATTGCCTGTTGAAAATCCTACCGAATTTTCCCAACTTATTTGTGATATAGCAAAATAGTTTGCAAAATCCGAATAATACGCCGCCCGGTTTTGAACGGTAATTCCGGGCGGCGTTTTCTTAATATATTTCTGACCAATATCGCATAATTATCGCACATCATATGAGCGTTGTTGTCTTAATATAACGTGATTTTCTTAACGCCGTATGCGGGTTCGATCGCTACCGCAATTTTACCTTATTGCGCGCCCGTAACAAGCTGTCTTCATTTGTGGCAATATAATGGTCTTTAGTTGTATTAACGCTTTCGTGGCCGAGAGCGCGTGCGACCAGATAAATGTCTCCGGTTTCATCGTATAATTCGGTACCATATGTTTTACGAAGTTTATGCGGTGTAATATGCTCTCGGGTACCGATAAAATCCGCGTATTTCGTTATCATATTTTCCACCGCCTGAACGCTTATGCGCTTTTTTTGTGTGGAAAGGAACAGTGCATCCGCGTCATCGGCGTCAACGGGCGTAACGGCATTCCTTATTTTAAGATATTTATTTAACGCTTCGATTACCTCGTCGCCCATAGCTACAAATTGGTGTTTGTCGCCTTTACGAAGAATGCTTATCTTGCAGTTTTCAAAGTCTAAATCTTTACGGTTCAACCCGACGCATTCCGAAACCCGTATTCCGGTGCCGAGCATAAGAGTAGCTATTGCCAAATCCCGCTCACGGGTATTTTTCAGATAGTTTTTCTGCCTTTGTGACATATTTTCACATCCGAACTCTATGGCGTCCAACAGTTTTACAACCTCGTCGGGTGAAAGGCGTATAATTCTGCGGTCGTTTTTTAATCTTGGCTTTATAATTTTATCGCATGGATTCGCGGCAATACCGTCGTTTACGACCAGATAATTAAAAAAAGAACTTAAACATGAAATCTTACGCGCAACCGTAACATCATCGTTAATTTCATCGGCATCGGTTTGAAGGTAATCTAAATATTCGTTTATATCCTGTGCCGTAAGACGCGACAGTACATCGAGTGAAATATCCTTAATCGGAGTGGTTTTCAATTCGCTGTTGGAAAGTTTAAGCCAGGCAAAGAATTTTTTTAAATCGTAAGCATAAGCCAAACGTGTTTTTGTCGTTGTATTGGTCCGCCTTGAGGAAAAATATGCGCGAACATAATCGGGCATTTCGGATAGCAGCTCTTTTATTTTAAGCATATTTTTGTGTTTTATCTCGTCTCCGTAAATCGCGGCCATATTTGCTCCTCCACATAGTTTTACGCCTATCTCTTGGATAAACATATCTTTATCCAATAGATAGAGGCATTTCGGATAAACATATAATCACTTTATCCCCCGCAGGGAATCCCGGATTTTATATGCGACTTTATAAATATCACCACCGCCCATGGTGACTATCAAATCGCCGGGTGACGCAATTTTCAAAACATAATCGGCGATTTCGTCAAAATCTTTTATTACCGTCGCATCCTTCAGTTTTTCGGCAATATCCGACGAAGAAACACCGGTTTCGTTCGTTTCGCGCGAGCCCATTATTTCGGAAAGTACGACAACATCCGCCATTGACAGCGCGGCAACAAAATCGTTAAGCAACAAAGAGGTTCTCGAATATGTAAACGGTTGAAAAACGGCTATAACGCGGTTGCGGTTCATCTGTCGCGCGGCGGTTAATGTGGCTCTGATTTCCGTCGGATGATGCGCGTAATCGTCTACAAGAGCAATGCCGTCGAACTCGCCGAGCCGCTCGAATCTTCGCCCCGCGCCTTTGAAACTTTCCAGCGAAGCCGCAATGCCCCGCGGTTCAACACCGTAAAATTCCGCAACCGCGAAAGCCGCCAGCGCATTGTAAACATTATGAATACCGGGAATATTTAATTCAATCGAAACATCGGGTTTGCCCTTACGGCAGATACGGAATTTTTTTCCGTTGCCGCAGTCGGTAATATTGTCCGCATAATAGCTGTTATCTGTGTTCATCCCGAAAGTAATTAACTTTCCCCCGTAATTTTTCAGCGCTTCTTTTACAAGCGGGTCATCACCGTTGCAAACCGCAACCGAAGCTTTGAAAACAAACTTACGAAATGAAGCACACAGATTATCCATTGTTTTAAAATAATCTAAATGATCGTTGTCGATGTTTAGCAACACGGCGGTATCGGGAGAAATTTGCAGAAACGAATCCACAAATTCGCAGGATTCGCAAACCATATATTCGCTGTCCCCGACAATTCCGTTCGCGTTTATCAGAGGAAGCCTCCCCCCTATTACGGCGGACGGACTGTATCCGTTTTGAATTAAAATTTGAGTAATCATCGACGATGTAGTGGTTTTTCCGTGAGTACCCGAAACGCCGATTACTTTATCGTATTTTCGAGTGAGATATCCCAAAACATGCGACCGTTCCAAAATCGGAATATTTAAGCTGTTTGCTTTGGCTATTTCGGGATTATCGGGATGAATTGCGGCCGAAAACACAACAACATCCGCGCCGTGAACATTCCCGGCGGAATGTCCCATATAAACTTTAATTCCAAGGTTGCGAATGCGCCGCAAATTATCGCTTTCGTTATTATCGGAGCCGGTTATTATATATCCTTTTGAATGAAGAATCTCGGCGATCGGGCACATTCCCGAACCGCCTATGCCTATCATATGGATCCTGTGAGCCGAATCCAATATTTTATCTTCGGCAATTTTTGTTTTCAATTTTAAGTCGCCTTTTCTACCGTTAAATATTAAGGACGGATTTATTGAAAAATTAAATTACTCCCAAGGATTTTCGGTTGTATACGGGAGTTGTTTCGGATGATTATAGCCGATTTCTTCAATTCCGAGATATTTGAATACCTCGAAAATACTTTTGCCGCAATGAGCGAACGCGACAGCGCCGTGATGAGGAAAATGCTTCTCAATTAACACATGGCGATAAAAACGCCCCATTTCGGGTATTGCAAACACCCCTATACTGCCGAATGAATCGGCTTTAACGGGAAGCACCTCGCCCTGAGCTGCATATGAAGTCAAATTACCGTCGCTTCCGCACTGAAGCCTGTAAAGTGTTATCGGTGAAGGTATAATATTGCCTTCTATTGTGCCACGCGTAAATTCGGGAACATTTATATCGGGGTCAATCTGGCGGTGCATAATAAGCTGATATTTTACCGAACGCCCGGCGCATAATTTACACGATGCCGTGTTACCGCAGTGAAAGCCCATAAAAGTGTCGGTAATTTTACAGTTGTATTTACCGGCGATTTCGCTGTCGAAAAGAGATTTCGGAACAGAATTATTTATATCCAACAGCGCTACGGTATCCCCGGTAACACATTCACCGATATATTCGCTTAACGCACCGTAGATATCGACCTCACACGCCACCGGTATACCTTTCGCCGTCATTCTCGAATTTACATAACACGGCACAAAGCCGAAAAATTTCGGAAATTCCGGCCAGCACTTGTTTGCGAAAGCGACATATTGTTTTGCGCCTTTATGTTCGCTTGCCCAGTCGAGCAATGTAAGTTCGAATTGAGCCAAAACGGGAAGCAAATCTTTATAGTAATTCCCCTTCCCCATTTCGGTTGCCATCTCTTCGCAAACCCCGTCAATTCTCGCATCGCCTTTATGCGCATTAAATGCGGAAAGCAAGTCAAGTTCGGAATTTTCTTCTATTTCAACACCTAAATCATAAAGCCCCTGTATAGGTGCGTTGCATGCGAAAAACTCCTGCGGTCGCGGTCCGAATGTGATGATCTTAAGTTTTTCAACTCCTTCAATCGCGCGGGCCACTGGCAGAAAATCTTTTATCATTCCTGCGACTTCCTCCGCCGTACCGACGGGATAAGGCGGAATATAAGCTTTAACATTTTTTAACTTTAAGTTATAGGAACAATTCAACATTCCGCAGTAAGCATCGCCGCGTCCGTCAATCAGATTGCCGTCTCCCTCCGCCGCGGCGGCATACATAACCGGGCCGTCGAATTTTTGTGCAACCATGGTTTCGGGAGATTCGGGTCCGAAGTTGCCCAGATAAACGCAAAGTGCATTGCAACCGGCGTTTTTAACATCGTCAAGCGCACGTAAAGCGTCTGTTTCGGTTTCAACCGTCACCGGGCATTCGTAAATTCCGTCACCGAAAGCGTCGACCACCGCTTTACGCCGACGCTCCGACAGTTTTCTCGGAAAACAATCACGGGATACGGCAATAATTCCGATATTTATTTGCGGAATATTCATATTGATTCTTCTTTACACATTTACACACATATGTACAACAAAAAACGGTGCCGCTGACCGGACTTGAACCGGTACGATATTGCTATCGAGGGATTTTAAGTCCCTTGTGTCTGCCAATTCCACCACAGCGGCATACTGTTCACCGCATATTTATTATACATTGTTTTTTTATAATGTCAATTTATTTTAAGAACACCCGCAACACTCCAAATTTCGCCCAAAATGTACGATTGTACCGTAATTTTCGCAAAATATAAACACAGCAAGGTATCTTCATCGGATTTTTCATCCGTCGTAGTTTATTTATTCGGGAAAGCCGACAGGATGCTGACCTAATAAAATCTCCTGAGCGTAGCGAACGGTTTCCATGGCGTCACGGCAATAGCGGTCCGCATTCATCGATTGCGCAATATTTTCGTTAAGAACGGCACCGCCGACAGCTACTTTACATTCAGGTAAAACCTTATGCAATCCGGCGACCGTTTTTGCCATCGCGGGAACGGTTGTAGTCATAAGCGCGCTTAATCCGACCAAAGTTGAATTGGAAGCGACGGCGCTCTCGATAATTTTCTCGGCGGGAACATCTTTCCCTAAATCAATTACCGTAAAACCGTAATTTTCCAGCAATAATTTTACGATATTTTTTCCAATGTCGTGTATATCGCCTTCAACGGTAGCCAATATAACAGGAGGACAATTCTTTTTATTTGCATTTGCGCTTGAATGTAATCGGATTTGTTCAAAAGCTGCCTGCGCCGCCTCGGCGCTCATAAGCAAACCGGGCAAATAAACGGTTTTGTTTTCAAAACCTTTACCCACCCTGTCGAGAGCCGGAATAATTTTTCCGTTAACGACGGCCATAGGTTCCTCGGATTTTAACAGTTCAACCGCGGAGGTCGCGGCCGCGTCTTTAAGCCCTTTTTCTATAGCGGCAGAAAGATCTACGGTCTGTGCCGCATCGGGTCGCCCGTTGTCGGACGATTTACCGTCGCAAAACGCTATATACTGCCTGAAATCGGGATCGTCCCCGGTTAAAGCAGCAAAAGATCGGTATGCACCCATTACCTCTTCGGAATCGGGATTTAATATTGCGGCGCTCAGTCCGGATTGCATGGCAAGGGTCAGGAATGTCGCCGTTAATCCTCCGCGGTTCGGCAATCCGAACGAAATATTAGAAACACCCAGGATGGTTTTACGCCCCGCAAGACTGAGCCGGTTTACCGTTTCAACGGCGGTAATCGCGGCGTTATTATCGGCGCTTACCGCCATAGCGAGCGGATCGAAAATAATATCGTGTTCGTCAATACCGTATTCTGCGGCGGCGCCGAGTATTCTATCGGCTATTTTTATCCTGTCCTCGGCACTGCCGGGGATTCCGTTCTCATCTAAGGTAAGCGCAACCGCGACACCGCCGTACTTTTTAACAAGCGGTAAAACCGCTCTTAAACTCTCGGCTTTCCCGTTTACGGAATTTACCATCGGTTTACCGTTATATATACGCATTGCGCCTTCCATCGCGGCCGGATCTGCGGTGTCGACCTGCAAGGGCAATTCGCATACCGATTGCAATTCCCGTACAGCTGTTTTCAGCATTTCGGGTTCGTTAATTTCCGGGAGACCGACATTAACATCTAAAATCAGCGCTCCTTTTTCACGCTGACGCAACCCTTCGCTTAAAATATAAGATACATCGCCGCTGCGAAGCGCCTCTTTAAGCCGCGGCTTGCCGGTAGGGTTTATGCGCTCGCCTACGGGTACGGCGATCCCTTCGAACAAAACGGTTCTTCCGTATGATGACACTGCGGTATAATGCTTTTTTTCGGGGTAGACATACGGAATATCGCGGACGGCGTCAATCGTTTTTTCAATATACTCGGGTGTTGTGCCGCAGCATCCGCCTAATATACAGGCGCCGCTTTTGGCCAGTTCTCTCATTTGTTCGGCAAATTCGTTCGCCGGGAGATCATACTCCGCGTTACCGCCGTTTGAGCGCGGCAAGCCCGCGTTTGGCATGGCGATGACGGGAATTGAAGAGCGTTTGACAAGTTCTTTAACGACAGGCAAAGCCTCTCCGGGCCCGAACCCGCAATTCACTCCCAAAGCGCTTACGCCGAGCCCTTCCAACATCACAGCCATTGAAAAAGCGTCGGCACCCGTAAGCAGCCTCCCGGTTTTTTCATAAGCGTTAGTCACAAAAATCGGAAGATTCGAACTTTCTTTGGCGGCGACAACTGCGGCTTTGGTTTCCAAACTGTCATTCATTGTTTCAATCAAAATAAAATCCGTTACATCGCCGGCGGAGTGTATAATCCCCGAAAAAATCGAAACGGCTTCTTCAAAAGGCAAATCACCTAACGGCTGTAAAAGCCGACCGGTAGGCCCGATATCGAGAGCGGTATATATTTTTCTGCCGCCGGATGCACGGTTTATCGCCCTGTTCGCGCAACCGGCGGCGGCTTTTATAATTTCACGGCAATCCCCGCCGTTCAGTCCGCTTAACCCGAAAGTATTCAGCGTAATAATGTCGGCACCCGCGTATATATATTCCGCATGCATTTCCTCAACGATTGAAGGGTTGTTCATATTCAGAAGATACGGCGGTTCGCTTATCCCATGCATTTGGAAATAGGTGCCGGCCGCGCCGTCGAAAAACATACGGCGACTTTTTATATCATCCAGCAAATTCACTGATTGCTCACCACCGTTGCAATTTTTTCTCAATCAGAATTAACGTCACGATAACCTATAATAGCGGTAACCGACTTTGAAGGGACGAGTAAACCAGCTTTCGTAACAGAAATGCCGATTCGCCGCAGTTGCAGTGCACTGTCGATATTTTGATGCAACGCAAGTGACAAATCGCCGTACCCCGGGCTGAATCTCGACTTTGCCGCGATCTTACCGACCGTAAGGCGGCTCTCAAGCATATCACAATAAGCCTCGATCGCTGCGGAACCGACGGCATCAGCGCACAATGCCTTCGCCGGTGAGGTTACCGCGAGCCGCCGCACAAATGTATCGACCGCCAAACCGGCGGTAGCGGCAAAAAGTATAACACGTTCGCTGCCTTCCAACCGCCGGGATAAATCATCCGATTTAACCTTCGCAAATTCCAAATCGATATATCCGTTTTCGAGTTTATTGACGTTATAATCGGCTACGGCAGCTCGAAAGCAGAGTTGAGGCCACAATTCCGCCTGGCATTCCTCTATCATTTTTTTAAGCGGTATATCGCTTTTTTTGCCGCCCGCATAGCGTACCGCCTCATCGGGGAAAAACGGCACATCTCCGGGTTCGGCGGAACAGTAAACCGTCACCGTGCGTTTGCCGCCGGCATTACGGCGGAAAGGTTTTCGCATATCTTTTTTGCCACATCGGGATGATTCATGGTGTAAATATGAATATGTTTAATACCGTTGGCAAGCAAATCTATTATCTGTTCGGTAGCGTACGCAATTCCCGCCTGTTTCATTGCCGCCGGATTGCGGCCGAATCTGTCGACTATCGAGATAAAGCGCTGCGGCAGCAAAGTGCCGGAAAGAGCGGTTATACGTTTTATTTGCGCCGCGTTTGTTACCGGCATTATTCCGGCGATAATCGGCACGAAAATCCCGGCTTCGCGCGTTTTATATAAAAACCTGTATAGAATCTGATTATCGAAAAACATCTGGCTCGTTAAAAAATCACATCCAGCATCAACCTTTAGCTTTAACATTTTTATGTCGCTGTCGGAATCCGGCGATTCGGGATGCCCTTCCGGGTAGCACGCGCCGCCTACGCAAAAATCACCGTGCCTCTTTATTTCCTCTACAAGTTCACAAGCATGCCTGTAACATCCGTCATCTGCGAAAGTAAAACCTTCGGGCAAATCGCCTCTTAAAGCCATTATGTTTTGTATTCCCGCCGCCTTGAATGAGTTAAGCCGTTCATTTATGTTCCTGCGACTTGCCGTAACGCAGGTAAGATGTGCCAAAGCGGTCACACCGTAATTTTTTATAATATCCTCCGCAATTTTTACGGTGTAATTGCCGGTTGACCCTCCGGCGCCGTATGTAACGCTCATAAAATCGGGGCGCAAGGCGGCAATTTTCTTTACCGCCGCTTCTACGCTCCCAAATGCGGATCCGCTTTTGGGAGGGAACACCTCAAATGAAAGCGTAGGATGCTCGGATAAAAAAAGCTTCGACAATTTCATGCTACATAGTCTCCGGAGCTGTGATTTTTAACATAGACAGCACAACTTTAATAACCGTTGCGGTGCCGCGGCATAAATCAAGTCTCGCCGACGAGAGTTTCTTATCGTCGCATCTGACGCGGCAGGCATTATAAAATTTATGGAAGAGCCCCGCGAGTTCGGTAACATAACGGGTCATACCGGCGGAATCGAGCTTTTCGGCAACCGTTTTTACCGTTTCGGGGAGAAGCGCGAGAAACCGTATAAGTTCTTTTTCCTCGGGCGCCTGCAGAAGATTATAGTTTTCGGAGCATGGAATAAAATTTTCATCCGCCCCCGCCAGACGCAGAATACTGCAAATACGCGCATACGCGTACTGCACATAATAGACGGGGTTGTCGTTCGACTGTTCAACTGCCAAATCCAAATCAAAATCCAGATGCGTGTTGGGCTCTTTTGAATTGAATATAAACCTTGCAGCGTCAAGAGGAGCTTCGTCGAGCAACGTTTTCAGCGATACCGTTTTGCCCGTGCGCTTTGATACCCGCACCGTTTCGCCGTTACGTATCAGCCTTACAAGTTGCATTAAAACAACATCGAGCCGGGACGGGTCAATACCCAACGCCGCCAGCGCGCCTTTAAGCCTCGCCACATGACCGTGGTGATCCGCTCCCCAGACATCGATAACTTTATCGAAACCGCGAACTTCAAACTTATTCAAATGGTAGGCGATGTCCGATGCAAAATAAGTCGGCAATCCGTTTGCCCGAATTAACACTTCGTCTTTTTCGCCGCCGTGTTCGGTCGCGCGATACCACAAAGCGCCTTCTTTTTCGTATGTAAGATCGGCGCTTTTCATTCTTTCGATTGTGCGTTTAAGTTCTCCGCTTTCATACAGCGAGGATTCCGGGAACCATACATCGTATGTTATTCTGTATTCAAGCAAATCGTTTTTAAGGCTTTCTATGTTAAGCGGGAGAGCAAAATCGGTAAGGGCTTTTCTCCTCTCATCCGATGCGGCGCCGACATATTTGTCGCCGTAAATATCCGCGAACTGCCTGGCGCGTTCGGTGATATCATCGCCCAGATAGCCGTCGTCGGGGAAAGGGAAATTACCGTCAAACAACTGCATATATCTTGCTTCAAGCGAGGCTCCGAATTTTTGAATTTGATTGCCGGCGTCGTTTATGTAAAATTCCCTTGTTACGTCATAGCCCGCCCGTTCGAGTACCGAGGCCAGGCAATCTCCCAGAGCCCCTCCCCTCGCGTTGCCGATGTGCATAGGGCCGGTGGGATTAGCCGATACAAACTCGACCATTACTTTTTTCCCCCGACCGACATCAAGCGTTCCGTAATTTTCGCCTTCGTTCAAGACACGCGAAAGCGCCTCACGATACCATGCCGCGGAAAGAAAAAAATTCATGAATCCGGGACCCGCTATTTCAACCTTTTCACACATCGTATTCGATAGATCAATATTGCGAACCAGTGATTCGGCAATTCTTTGCGGCGCCGTCCGAAAACATTTCGCCCAAGCCATCGCGGCATTGCAGGCATAATCGCCGTGTTCGCGATCCGCGGGGATTTCTATCGAAAAATCGGGCAAATCGCCGTTTGGCACAAGCTCTCCGGCACATATCGCTTTATCGGCAGCTGCTGTAACCGCAAGGCGCAATCCGGCCGTTGTTTCTTCGGTAATGCCTGTCACTGTTTCACTTCTCTCACTGAAATTTCAAGCTCATTGGCGCTTACAAGGCTGTTATTCAAATCGATGGTATAACTCATGTATAACCGCCCGCCGTCGCTTGATAAACCGTTATCGATTTTCTTCCCGAATACGCCCAAAGTTGCCGCCAGTCCCATAGGCATTTGATAAAAGCAAAGATTTCGTCTGCCTTTTTCGACAGTTAAGCGACCGTCTAAATTGCCTGAACGCACAACATCGACCTTACTGCCTCCGTCGATAAAAACAGTTGTGGTAACTCCCGGCACGCCGAGCGCCGCGCCGTCGTCGTAAACGATACAGACACGGTCTTTCTCACATCCGTAACTGCCGACTGTTTCGCATTCCACACAGTCCTGCCCGTCGCGGTTGCGCTGTATTCCCTTTATTTTTATTAAAGCTTCGTGCATATGGTTTTTATTCATATTTCAGTCGGTCCCTGCCGTTTCGGTTAAAATTTCAGCTTCGCATCCCAACAGCAATTTGGCAACGGCCGGGAAAGAAGGAGTTCTGTCGGTAATATATATTTTCAGCGAGCTTTCGCCGGTACTTTCGGAATTGTTTCCCGCCAGTTGCCGTTGCAAAGCTTTCGCAACCCACTCTCCGGGATCGATAAGGACGGTACTCTCCCCCATAATATCGCGTATAATATGTTTTATAACGGGAAAATGCGTACAACCCATAATAAGTGTATCAACATTTAATTCCCGCAGCGGCGTCAGATAGCGTTGCGCCGCCGCAATCGCTACGGCATCGTTTTCGCCGACCCACCCCGCTTCTACGATAGGCACGAAAAGAGAACAGGCACGGCAAAAAACATCCGCTTTCGGCGCAATGGATTTTATCCGCATTTCAAAAGCGCCGCTTTGAACGGTCGCCGTCGTTCCGATAACGCCTATCCTGCCATTTTTTGTCGCTTCCACCGCAGCCTGCGCGGCGGGACGGACAACATCTAAAAACGGCACGGGTAACCGCAAGCCGGTATTCGCTGCGACAGAACTAACGGTTCCGCAGGCGGCAACTACGGTTTTAACTCCTTTTTTCAGTAAAAATTCTTCGTCTTCCGTCGCGTACTTTTCGATAACTCCCGCGCTTCGGGTTCCGTACGGGACGCGAGCCGTGTCTCCGAAATAAATTATATCCTCGTTCGGCAACAGCCGTCGAATATGCCGAACTACCGTAAGACCTCCCAGGCCGGAATCGAATACACCTACAGGCCGTAAATCAGCCAAGCGAATATTCCCCTCTCAATTTCCGTTCAAACTGCCGGATTCATAAGCATAATCGTCACCGTACAAAAATTCATGTATCCGATCCGCGGCGGCGTCTAAATCGTATCTGTATACCCACATACCGTTATAATTGCCTCCTCTGACATTTTTGTCGAGGGTTGCGTCGGGCACGCTTGTCGAACGGATACCGCCGAGTTTCAGAACCATCGGCGCGTAAGAAAGAAGATCGGAATACCCGAGCGAGGTTTCGACATTTTTCAAAATTTTTCTCAAAAGCTCCGGGTATTTTGTAATAGATAAATTCTTAACTTTTTCAAGCAGAAGACTCATTACTTTCGTCTGCCGTTGAACGCGGAAGGCATCGCTGTCGATATATCTTATCCGGGAATAATGCATAGCCTGTTTGCCGTTCAGGTGAACAAGCCCGGATTTTTTCACATATTCCGATTTATACGAACTTTTGAAATCCTCGGTATCGATCAGCCAGTTTATCTGCTGCCGCTCGTCCTCGGTGATTTCAATATCCACACCGCCCAGAAGATCGATAATGTCGGTTACCATGGAAAAATTGACCGTGACATAATCGGTAATGTTAAGCCGGAAAAGTTTATTTAATGTGTTTATCGCAAGCACCGGGCCGCCCGTAAAATACGCAAAATTTATTCTGTTGCTGCCGTGACCGGCTATAGGGACATAACTGTCGCGCAAAATCGAAACAGTTCTTACGGTGTTTTCTTTAGCGTTTATGGATACTATCATCGTTACGTCGGAATGCCCCACGGTGGAATCGGAATCGCGGCTGTCGACCCCGAAAAGAGCGATATTTCTTATATCATCGTTTAAGTGCAGATTCGGATCAATATATATTCCGAGATCCGACGCGTCAGAAAGATCGGATTTGCGCAATCCGCCGGCGGTATGCCAAACTGCTCCCATGGCGGTTACGGTTATAAGCGACAGTGCCAAAACAACGCCCAAAACCGTATTGACGATAATTCGACGGCGACGGCGCTTTTTTACCCGCCCCGATAATATATAACTGCCTTTTTTGCCGTAGCCGTTTCTCCCGCGCGTGTTTTCTTCATAGCCTTGCCGCATAACCGTTTAATTACCTTCTTTAATAATAATGTGATTTTATGTTCCGGCCGAATTGAGGTCACATATCTGTTTTATTTTACCGCGAGCAGAACATTCCGTCAACAGTTTTTTGCTTTTATAAAAATAAATCCATAATAATTACCGCGCGGGTACAATCCCGGATTTTTTCGCATAAATAAAAACGGCAGACTCTCCGCCGCGAATATTGTCAATTGCCGTCGGGCGGGCGGCTACTCGTCGATTATTTCATATAATTCGGATGCGTTATCTTTCCCGGTCGTGTCTTTCACCGATTTTATCAAAAAGCTTACCGTACGGTTCCCGAACTGGATTTTAACATGATCGTTTTCTTTTACGCTGTAAGATGCGCGCACCACTTTCCCGTTTACGGTAACGCGACCGTTGTCGCAGACTTCGTTGGCAACTGTTCTGCGTTTTATAATGCGCGATACCTTCAGGAATTTATCAATCCGCATTTATGTTACCTCAAAAAGCGAGGGCGCCCCGGTCGGGCGCCCGTGCCGATTATTTAACCGCGTCTTTTAACGCTTTGCCGGCTTTGAACACCGGCGCTTTCGACGCCGGGATAACCACAGGCTGGTTTGTTTGAGGGTTACGCCCCGTTCTTGCCTCGCGGGCACGAATCTCAAATGTTCCGAACCCGAGCAGTTGAACCTTCTCGCCGGCTTTTAGAGTTTCGGTGACCGTATCGAGTACGGCGGCTACTGCTTTCTCCGCGTCTTTCTTGCCAAGGCCGGTTTTTTCGGCTACGGCAACTACCAATTCCGATTTGTTCATGTTCCAACCTCCATATTTATTTAGAACGGGCAAACGATTGATTTCTCTCTCAAAAACCCGAACCATTTTCAAAACAATTCTATTTTAGCGTATTATGCGATATTTTTCAAGTACTTTCGCGATTTTTTCTCCATGTGGCAAAGAAATTATATCATTTTTAACAATAGTATGAGTAAAAATTATGGAAATTAAATATATTATTGCCGCAATGACAATCGAAATAAGAGTTGAAAGATTAGAAGACAGCCCGCCTCTGCTTAACAGCGTAAAAGATAATAGCGCGCCTGCGCCGCAGCAAACGGCGCAAATCAGCGGTTTGACAATCGATGAGTAAGTGTTGACTTTTACCTTAGTGTATTTAATGACGCAGATATAATTGGCAATACAAATATAAGCGTAGCATACTATGGTACCCACTGCTGCGCCTGTAATATTTATTTGAGGAATACCGACCATTATAAAATTAACTATTATTTTCAATACCACGCCTACCGCCATGTTTTTCACAGGGACGGTTTGTTTCCCGATTCCCTGCAAAATATTTGTTAAGGGGCCGGCAATTCCGGCAAATATCGCCGTAACCCCCAAAATTCGAAGCATGGGTTCGGCAATCACTACACCGGTAGGATTTTGAGGATAAAGCAGACGCAAAATCCCGCCGGAAAGGCAAAGTATACCTATTCCGGCCGGCATGGCGATTAAAGCCGTAGTTCTTACTATGGTTTCAACATTGGTTTTGACGGCGGCACCGTCTTTTTTTGTCCAGGCGGTCGCCAAAACGGGAATGGCGCTCACTCCCATAACCGATGTAATCGAAGGAACCAGATTATAAACGGAATACGCCAGCCCTTTATAGCACCCGTAAAGCGCGGTTGCAATCTCGTTTTTCGACAGATCCCTCGCCGCTATTATATCTCTGTACACGGAATATATATAATCCGTATGCCTGTTTACAACACCGCGCAGTTGCATTCTCACCATCATCACATCAACCAGATTGGACACCTGTGTAACAAGCGATCCCAAAACAACCGGCACCGCGATTATTATCAGTTTTTTAAGTAAAACTTTATCGGATTCCGGCTCCTGCGACATGGCAAGTTCTTCCGCGGTTATACGGTCTCCAACGGCTTTGTGCCTGATTTGCAGATATAAAAATCCGGAAAAACAGCTGAGCGATACTCCGAACAGCGCGGCAGCCGCCGCGTAAGCCGCCGTTCTCGAATTAAGAGTTCCGCAGATTTTAATTGTTATTATCGCGAACCCGTATCCGAAGATGAGCCTTGTTACCGCCTCGATCAGCGTTGAAATCGCGGTGGGATACATATTCCGCAATCCTTCGTAATATCCCATATACGCCGAATAAGCGCAACAGAACAACAGAGACGGCGCTATGGCGATAATGCCGTAAATATCTTTAGTATCGCCGGTATACAACGCGAAAGGATACGACAAAAGCAACATAAGCAAAAATCCCGAAAGTCCGGTTATCAGAAAAGCTCTTTGAGCGACTTTCAAGGTTTTTCTTACATCTTTATACCGCCCCGCCGCGGCAAATTCGGCCACTATTCTCGATATAGCAATCGGCAGACCTGCGATTGAAAGGCTGTAAATCGGCAAATAAAGATCATACGCGGTGGAATAATATCCCATACCGGTTTCGCCTATCAGATTGGCAAGCGGAATGCGGAAAACCGCCCCGAGAATTTTCACAAGAACCGTTGAAAGGACAAGTATTGCCGCGCCCTGTAAAAATGAATGCTGTAATCTTTTTTTAGCCAATGTTTTCACCTTTTTTATCGGATAACGCGATCGGTGAGCGAACGAATCCAATCAAGAATTTTTACCATCCAGGTCTGTTTGCCCGCCGCGGCGGAGGAATATTGTTTTTCATCGCCGCTGTCGGATATGCGGCGGATGCAGGCGAACGGAATATCGAAATCATTGCACACCGACGCGATTGCCGCGGTTTCCATATCGCAGCACCCCGCGCCGAATCTCGCAACCAAATTGTCGGCGGTATGGGGGTCATTCACAAAACGATCTCCGGTAACGCAGGTAATCGATTCGCACGCGAAGTACCGTTTCAAATCGCTAACATATGACCCGTCGGCAGTATAAATATATTTTTGCCCCGGTTTTTCGGCCGGTTCATATCCCAGCGGCGTTAAATCAAAGTCATATTCAATAAATTTATCGCCGATTACCGTCTGCCCGACCGGAGAATTCAGCAGCCCGCCCGACAGCCCCGCATTCACAATCAAATCAACGGAAAATTCAGACGCCGTAAAAGCCGCCAATGTTGCGGCGTTCACTTTGCCTATGCCGCAACATACGGCTATAATATCCACGGTACGCAACCTGCCGTTCAGCGTGACCGACACGGCGTCACGGTTTAAGACAGCGATTTTCCTGCCGCCGTGCGCCAAACACCATTCACGAACCGGCTCATACTCGGATGTATCGGCAATAATAAATCCCGCCGTAAATGTGCACGCCATATTTTTGCCTTACCTTAAATTTTCAATTTTTTCTTTTAAGCGCGCGATTTCATCAAGCTTTGCGCTTATTTTAGCACATCGTTCGGAGATGCCGGGGATTTCGGCATTCGGATTACCGTTCCCGTAAACCGCCCTGCCCAGATCGGCGTAAAGTTTATTCAGTTCGTTTTTCGCTATTGACAAGTCAAGCTTTACTTTTCCCCGATCGAACAGTTTTTCGGTTTTTTCTCCCGCCAGATTTACCGTGCTTTTTATCTTGCAGCATGCGTCATCAAAATTCATATTTTTTCCTCCTAAACCCTAACCCTCAAAAGGGTATTGATTGTAAAATTGTTTAATCTCGGATTTGCGTTCCGTGATTTCGGAAAAACGGTTTATATATTCGTAAGGGTACTTAAAATTAAAAACGCGTTTAACGGTATTCGTTCCGTATGCTTTCAGTTTAGTAACGGCGGAAGCTCCGCATCCCAAAACCGTATGAGTTTCGTCCATCATATAAACATTGTAAAAACATTCATGCTCCCGCAACGAGTAGCCGGTATTTTCCGCGTTGCCGACTGTTTTGCTCTGCCTGTACAGATAATACGGAACATACCCGGCTCCGCTCAACCGTTGCCGCGCGGAGGAAAGCATTTTCGCAACCGCGGACGCGTTGTTCCAAAATGTTTTGTCCGGCGCTTTGTTTATCGCCGCCGCTCTTTTTACCGAAAGAGTGTGTACGGTAATATTTTCCGGTTTTAAGGCGATCGCGCGGCTTACGCTTTCGTTAAAGTCGTCAACGGTTTCCGATTCGAGCCCGGCAATCAAATCGATATTTATATCTCCCGAATAGCATTCGCGCGCAAGTTCAAAAGCTTTATACATATCCTCCGCCGTATGTCTCCGGTTTACGAGCCTCAGGGTTCTGTCATGAAAAGTTTGCGGGTTTATGCTTATTCGGGTAACGTTTCCGTCGTCAAGAACTTTTAATTTTTCCCCCGTAACGGTCTCGGGGCGGCCGGCCTCGAAAGTAAATTCCGCGGCGTCGCTTATATGAAAATTCTCGCTCACCGATTTAAGCAGCATTTCTATTTGTTCGGCGGTAAGTACCGACGGAGTTCCTCCGCCTATGTATACCGTTGAAAGCTTTAACCCGATTGATCCGGCAATTTCACCGGTAATTCTTATTTCTTCAGTCAATAACCGCAAATATTCGGGAATAAGCGCTTTCGACCGTTCGACCGAATGGGAAACAAAAGAGCAGTATTTGCATCGGCTGGGGCAAAAAGGCACGGCAATATACAGGCTGAAAGATTTTTGTCCGCTTTTTTCAATTATTGCGCTTTCGTTTTTTACGCAATCGGCGCACAATTCCGTCTTTTCGGGATCCACAAGAAAAGCATCGGTAAAAACGCGCTTTGCCTCCGCCTCTCCCCTTTCGGACGCGAGTTTACGGAAAAGTTTTCCGGGCCTTACGCCTGTCAGAATTCCCCACGGTTGAACGCAACCCGTATATTCGCACAGCAACTTGTAAAGCATCACGCAAAGCGCGGTTTCCAACGCCTCCCGCCCGGGAAAATCCGCCGTCTTTTCCTCGCGTATGCCGGCAATCTGCAATCTTACATACAATCCGCTTTGATTCACGGCGGTAAGAAAACCGTCTGTTTCCGGCAGCAACGTATCCGAAAAAACAAGTTTTTCAAACGGAAAGAAAAGCCGTACGATTTTTTCGGTTTCGTAAACATACGAATGACCGGCGACAGCAAGAATCATTATGCGTAATCTCTTTCCACATTAAGCACACCGGGAATTTTCCCGATCTTGCCGAATATATTTGAAAGATGTTGCGCGTTTTCAACGCTTAGGGTGACATTTATCACACAATTTCCGTCTTTCGTTTCTTTTCCGTTTAACGAATGCAACACTACATGCAAATTCGATATTGCCAGGGTAATGTCGGCGAGTATACCGTTCCTGTTTTCGGCGACTATGCGCAATGACGCCAGAAAAGTTTCGTTTTTACTGTTGTTCCAATAGGCCGTCAGCCATCGCTCGGGTTCCTCCGCTTTGCTTAGGTCTTTCGGAACATTTCTGCATTCGCGCTTATGAATGGAAACGCCGTGACCTCTCGTTATAAAACCTATGATATTGTCTCCCGGCAGAGGAGTACAGCATTTTGCAAGCTTTATAAGGCAGTTGTCGATTCCCTCGACAACTATTCCCTCATTTGATCTTGTGACGATTTTTTGCGATTGTACGGCTGTACCGTCTGCCGTTGCGGACCGTAAAATTTTCTGATATTCTTCTTTAAGGCGGGGTATTATACGTGACAGCGCTATTCCCCCGTAGCCTATAGCGGCGTAAAAATCGTCAACCGACGCGCAGTTTAATCTTTTCGATGCTTCTTCAATAAATTTTCGCGTTTCCTCTTCGGTCAGCCGAATGGAATTGCGGGCCAATTCGCGTTCCAGTTCAGCTTTACCCGTAGCGATATTTTCGGATCGGCGTTCTTTTTTGAACCACGCGCGTATTTTTGCCCTTGTCTGACTGCTTTTGGCAATTTTAAGCCAGTCTCTGCTCGGCCCGCGCCCCGGAGAGGAGCTTGTAATAATTTCGATTATTTCACCCGTTTTGATTTCATATGAAAAAGGAACTATTCTGCCGTCGGCTTTTGCGCCAACCATTTTATTGCCGACTTCGGTATGTACCGCATAAGCAAAATCGATAACCGTAGCTCCCGCGGGGAGAGTTATAACATCACCCTTCGGCGTAACGGCGAAAACATCTTCCGGGGAAAGATCGGTTTTAATGGTTTGAACAATGTCCTCGGCTCCGTCGGCCTCTTTCTGCGATTCGATTATCTGGCGTATCCATGCCAGGTGTTCCTCCATTTTGCCGTCGCTTTTTTCAATGCCTTCTTTATACTTCCAGTGAGCGGCAATGCCGTATTCCGCCGTATGGTGCATATCCCACGTGCGTATCTGAACTTCGAAAGGTATCCCTTCCCTGTCGATTACCGTAGTGTGGAGCGATTGATACATATTGGGCTTGGGGGTGGAGATATAATCCTTAAACCTGTTGGGAATAGGTCGGAAAATATCGTGAATCACTCCTAAAATATTATAGCAGTTTACAATCGTATCGGTTATTACACGAACGGCGTAAACATCGTAAATTTCCTCGAATGATTTATTTTGCACAAACATTTTTCGGTAAATACCGTGAATGGATTTAATTCTTCCCTCCACATAAATGTTAGGCACATACTCGGAGACTTTGGTTCGTATTTTATTTTGTATTCGTTCGAGGAATTCTTTATGCTGAATCTTGCGGCGGTTCAATAATTCGACGACTTCTCCGTATGCTACCGGGTCGAGATGCTTGATAGCGAGATCCTCAAGTTCCTCTTTAACCGCTCTTATACCGAGGCGATGTGCTATCGGCGCGTAAACCTCCAAAGTTTCAAGTGAAATATCGCGCTGTTTCTGCTCGTTCAAATAATCGAGCGTACGCATATTATGCAGGCGATCGGCAAGTTTAATGATAATAACCCTGATATCCTCCGACATGGCTATCAGCATTTTTCGAATATTTTCAGACTGCTGTTGATCGTGAGGAATTGTAATTTTTCCGAGTTTTGTAACTCCGTCAACCAGCAGCGCGACATTTTTGTTGAATTTCTTTTCTATTTCTTCCGTTGTAACACCGGTGTCTTCCACCACATCGTGCAGAAGTCCGGCGCAGATCGACTCGGAATCCATCCCCATCGAAATCAATATTTCGGCGACGGAAAGCGGATGAATAACATAAGGTTCACCCGAAGCACGTTTTTGACCGCTGTGCGCAGAAAAGCATAATGAATATGCTTTTTCTATCATTGCTATATCATACTGCCCGCCCTGCTCGACAAGCAGAGCCTTAAATTCGTCAAAACTCTTTGGAACCGTTTCCATTTTGTTCTCTCTTTTCGGCAATGCGGCGCAAACATTCGCATTTGGTTAAATCGACTTTTTCCGCCATGGCTTTTACCGATATTGTATTTTCTCCGCCGTTTGATTGTACCGATAAAAGCCCCGTTTCCCTGAAACATTCGAGGATTACCTCGATTTTGCCGGGTGATACGGTATCGCACATACGGTTTTGCAATCCCGGAAGAGTAATTTCGCCGTACTGCCTTATAAAGCGGTAAACGGCGGCAAATTCTTCACGGATGGGGTATATTTCTTCGTAATCCGCGCCCGGAAGATTATTCACGCATTTCCGATAATTTTCGAGCGAACCGAAAAATTTTTCTTCGTCCCGTTCCGAAAGTTTTATATCGCGAACGATTACGCTTACCTCGGATTTTCCGTTATACTCTTTAACGGACAACGATACGGCTACGTCGACGGTATCTCCGACCGATATGCCGTAATCGGCCGGCGAAGATGAAAACGCGATAACGCCAAAAAATTTTCCGCCTTTTTCCAACCGCAACCGCATATGCTGCTTTTCTTTTCCCACTATATCAATCGAGGTAATTTTCATCCGGCAAAGCGCGAACAGCGGCGGTTTATTCCCCGAACCGTAAGGTTCCAATGCGGAAAGTCCGTTTACAAATTCGGGTGAAATTGCGCCGGCGTTCAGCTTGCAGTCGACGGTAACTTCAGTGAATACATGCGGCAGACACAACGCATATTCGTTTAACGAATTACGGAATTCATCAATATTCGCGGCGTCAATCGTTGCTCCCGCCGCCTCCGAATGCCCGCCGAACCTCTGCAACAGATGTGATACCCGGCACAAAGCTTTGAATAAATCGAAGCCGTGTACGCTGCGCCCCGAACCCGTCGCGATACCGTCGCCGTCAATCGAAAAAAGGAAACACGGCTTTCCGTATTTTTCTACCAGTCTTGAGGCGGCAATACCCGTTACCCCGCAATGCCAGCCTGCTTTTGCCACGACCAGAACCTCATACCGCGCCAGATTGCCGGCGGTTATGAGATCTACGGCATCGTTGATAATGCCCCGCTCTATTTCATGCCTTTCGGAATTGTTATCGTTTAATTCCCCGGCATAAGAGAGCGCAGTCGGCAAATGGTCGCTCAACAGCAGTTTTGCCGCGACGCCGGCGTCGCAAATTCTGCCCGCCGCGTTTATGCGGGGGGCCAGGTTATAAGCGACGGTTGTGGCGGTTATATCTCCCGGCTTCACGCCGCAGACATCGACTAATGCAGCGATTCCGGGGCTCGGATTTTCGTTTATTTGCGCAATCCCGTATTTTACCATCCGGCGATTGTCGTTTAAGAGCGGGACGACATCAGCGACTGTTCCGAGCGCTATCAGTTCGGAAAACCGGGGAAGCATTTCTTCCGGGGCAACCCCTTCTACGGCGGACGCCAGCATAAAAGCCACGCCGACCCCGCATAAATTATTGCATTCGGATGTATCGTCGGCTCTGTTCGGATCAACTACGCAATAAGCGTCGGGCAACGTGTCAAGCGGAAGATGATGATCGGTTACGACAACATCAATCCCGAGCTTTTTCGCAGTTTCGATTTCTTTCATGGCGGTTATTCCGTTATCAACGGTAAGCAACAGTTTAATGCCGTCTTTGGCGCTCTCTTCAACCGCGCCGGAATTTAAGCCGTAACCGTCGGTACCTCGCCGCGGCAAGACATACGAAACATCCGCCCCCTTCCCCTTTAGATAGGAGTAGAGCAGTACCGTAGCGGTTACTCCGTCGCAGTCGTAATCTCCGAATATACGGATTTTTTCGCCGTTGTCGACAGCGCGGCGCACACGCTCGACGGCCCGATCCATATCTTTTATTTCAAGAGGATTGCTTAAAAAAATTTCATCGCTCAATAACTCGTCGATTTGCCACGGCTCGGTATAGCCGCGCGCGACCGCAAGCATTGTTATCGCCGGATTAAACCCGAATTCTTCGGATATTTCTTTAGCGAGGGCTTTATCGCTCCGCCGGTAAATCCATTTTTTAAGTCCCAAACAAGTCGCTTCCCGTTTCAAAGAAATTCGCTGTGATTATTTAAAATTTACCAGTTTGGTTTTTTCGGCTACCATAGAAGAGAACCAGCAGTATATGGCTTCCCCCAATTCCTGATAAACGGGATCCCCGTCGTGAGAGCAAAGCATTGCGAAAGTCTGGCCTATTCTGCGCTCAATATCATCGCCGCGCCTGAAAGCGAGATAGTAGAAAGAAAACGCTCCGCTACTTAACGCGTTTTTGTATAAGCTCGGATTCACTTTTTCAAGCGAAGAATAAAAGCTGTTTTGAGCCGCGTATACGGTCGCCGAATTGGGGCAGCTTAATTCAAGGCTCGAGATGCCGGTAAAAACGAGCAGTATCCGTTTTTGAGATTTTAATTCGGAATCGGCCTCTTTCCCGACGTCCGGGAACTCTCCTTCAGAGGCGAACAGCATCCTCGCTATTTCAAGGCCGAGTTCCTTGGCAAGCGCTATATTCCCGTTTTCGCGCTGCCTGTTGTATTCTTCCGAAAGATTCAAATTTCCGGATCGCTCTTTTAAATCCCGCGACGGAGAATCTGTAATAATTTTCATATCCCGATCGTCGGACATGTCCATCACCCAAATTACTTAAACTGTTTTTGATATTCCTTTAACGCCTGCGCCAGCTGATCGGGGCAGGAAGTCGGCCTGAATCCGCAACGGATACCCTCTAGTTTGGCTATTACATCTTTAACCGGCATTCCGGCGACCAGCGACGCAATACCTTTGGTATTGCCGTTGCAACCGCCTACAAATTCGACGGACTTGAGAATATCCCCGTCGATTTCAAGTCGAATCATTTGCGAACAGGTTCCTTTTGTTTTATAATCGAACATCATCTTTGCATTCCCTCCCGTAATTGCTTTACAAACACCGCAACTGTAAAAATTACCGTTTATTTTATTTATCGCGAAATCTGTTGCTTCGAGTCGGATGGCGAAGTTTTCTTATGGCCTTGGCCTCAATCTGCCTGATGCGTTCCCTCGTTACATTAAATTCGAGTCCTACCTCTTCCAGCGTGTGGCACCGCCCGTCGTTCAATCCGAAGCGAAGCCTGATCACCTGCTCCTCGCGGTGGGTAAGTGTTTTCAATACCTTGTTAATATCCTCGCTTGTTACCTTCTTCAGCGCCGCATCATCGGGAGCCAAAGCCTCTTCATCGCGGATAAAATCCATCAGCCGGCTGTCTTCTTCCGGCCCGATGGGCGTTTCCATCGACACGGGTTCCTGAGCCACACGCATTATTTCGCGAACCCGTTCAACGGGAATTTTCATCTTCTCCGCTATCTGATCCTCGGTCGGTTCCATGCCGTTTTCGTGCAGCAACTGCCCCTGTACTTTTTTCAACCGGTTTATCGTTTCAACCATGTGTACCGGAATTCGAATCGTTCGCGCCTGATCGGCAATCGCCCTTGTAATCGCCTGCCTGATCCACCATGTCGCATAAGTTGAAAATTTGAAACCTTTTGTGTAATCAAATTTTTCAACCGCCTTGATAAGACCGACATTTCCCTCCTGAATTAAATCGAGAAAATGCATTCCCCGACCTACATAGCGTTTGGCAATGCTTACTACCAGCCTCAAATTGGCTTCGGTAAGCCGTTTTTTCGCATCCGCGTCGCCTTTAAGAACTTTTTTCGCCAATTCGATTTCTTCATCGGCGGTCAAAAGGGGTACCCGGCCTATTTCTTTCAAATATATTTTTACCGGATCGTCCAGCGCTATATTGTCCATATTGAGGGCATCGTCAAGATCAATCGGTTCGCCCTCAATGTCCTCTAATTTCAGATCGTCGTCGGTGGGTTCGTAATCGGAGTTCATCAAACTGTCGTCGCCGGGCAAATCGTCGAAACCGTCGGCAATTTCATCACCCGATTCCCCCGAATACGCGTCTCCCGCGGCGGCATTTAAGGAATCGCCGGGCTTCTTTTCAGCATCGGTATTCGGCTTTTCGCCGTTGAACTCACCAAACTGTTGTTTATCCTCGCGATTTTTTTCATCCATTACGCATTCAACCTTTCTTTTTCCCGCCTATTAATGACTGTACCCGACTGTCCCAATCACCGTCGTTCCCGCCGGTTTCCGTTCGCCGCTTTTCGGATTTCAATGTTTTTACACAATCGTTCAACAATCCCGGAATATCCTCTCCGAAATTATTGTCGGTTTGCAGCGCCGCAATCTTTCCGAGTTCGTTCTCACCGAATTTGCCGCTGAGCAAAGTTATATCAAAGCTGTACCCTTTTTCGTAAATTTCGGATATCGCGCCGTACAATCTGCCGCCGAAATCGGTCACAAAATCGCCGGGAGCAAGGTCTTTTTTGAGATTCGCATACAAATCGGGATGAAACATTAAAATTCGGTTAATTGTGTCTTCGGCGGATGATGCTTTCAACGTCAGCGCCCGGTCACGATCACCGGGGGTCGTAAAATGCGGGCGAACGGTTTCGTTGACTGCGGCTTTGTTTTCGGTTCTCCTGTTGCGCTCCTCCGACTTTTTTATCATCCGCGTAAGAGTTTGCTTTTCCACACCGTATTTATCGGCCAGTCTCCCCGCGTATAAATCGGCCGCCACCGGATCGTTTTGTTTCGCTAGCAGTTCGGTCGCGCGCTTTAAGTAAATAACTTTTGCGTCATCATCACTTAAATTGAGCCCGTCGGCGGCGCGTAAAAGTCGGTATTCCACATCGGTTTTCGAGCCATCAATCAACGCCTCCAATTTTTCTTTTGAATGTTTTTGCATATACTCATCGGGGTCTTTGCATTCGGGGAGCCGAAGGACCCGAACCGATATATCGTTGCCGGACAAAACGGAAACGGCTTTTTCGGTTGCTTTTTCCCCCGCCGTATCGGCGTCGAGCATCAAAACAACTTCTTTTGTATAGCGACACAGCAGCCTTGCCTGCTCGGGGGTAAACGCCGTTCCGAGAGAGCCTACGGTATAATTAAACCCCGCCTGATGCATAGCAACAACGTCCATATTCCCTTCAACCAAAACCGCCCGTTTGGCGCAGTGGTTTTTCGCTACATTAAGCCCAAACAGCAGATTGCCCTTTTTATATATAAGCGTATCCCTTGTGTTTACATACTTGCCGCCTTTTTCAACACCGGGCAGATTTCTTCCGCTGAAAGCCACTACGTTTCCGCGCACATCGAGGATCGGGAACATTACCCTGTTACGGAACCTGTCGTGTATCGAACCGTTGTTGTCTCTGACGCACAAATTAGCCTCAAGTGCCGCCTCGTCGGAAATTCCGGAATTCTTCAGGTGTTTATAAAGGGCGTCCCAACTGTCGGGAGCGTAGCCTATACCGAAGCTTCTTACGGTTTTTACAGAAAGCCCCCTATCTATTAAATATTTACGGGAGGTTTCCCCGCCAGAAGCCAGAAGCCGTTTACAGAAGAACAGAGCGGCAATCCTGTTCGCTTCCCTCATTTCGGCTTTGAGGCGAGCCGTTCTGTCGCTTTCCGAATTATCCACGGGCAACGGCAAACCGGAACGCTCCGCCAACCATTTAACCGTTTCAAAATAATCGAGATTTTCAATTTTTTCGATAAATGCGATTACATCGCCGCCGGCACCGCATCCAAAACAGTAAAAAGAATCGGTTTGCGGATATACCGTAAACGAAGGAGTTTTTTCGTTATGAAAAGGGCATAATCCTTTTTTGACATTTCCGCTTTTTTTCAGTGTAACATAAGACGAAACAACCGAATCGATAGGATTCCTGTCTTTCAGTTCCAATAGAAAAGATTCCGGGAACGGCAACTCATGTTACCCCTTTCATTGACCCGACTGCGACACGAAGCGCCTTTTCGGCTCAATTAAAATATCACGAAACTGCGAAGTTTTTACATCTGCCGCAAATTTTTCGTCGTATTCAAGCGGTACCGAAAAATGCACGGAGACAATATCGCGAAATTCTTTCTCAGTCACGTTTCCGCCGTATTTACATATCCATGCGGTAAATAATTCATACTGCGAATAAGGCAAATAAGCACAATATCGGCAAATCTCGCTTATTTTTACTATCGACGCATTTGCCACAGCCCTGCGCGCGCATTCCGCGTATGCTCGCGACAGCCCTCCGGTTCCGAGCAATACTCCGCCGAAATACCGCGCCGTTATTATAACACAGTTTGTAATGTGAACCCGTTCCAAAGCGTTTAATGTGGGGCGCCCGGCGGTGGAGTGCGGCTCGCCGTCATCGGAATATTTTGTTACTCCGTCGTAAATGCGGTAAGCGTAAACATTATGATCGGCGTCGCGATATTCGGCGTTATGATGTTCTATTATTTCGCGGGCAGATTGTTCATCCGAAGCAGGATAAAGCGCGGAAACAAAACGGGAGCGCTTTTCGGTAAGCTCTCCGACCGATTTATCCGCAACGGTTAAATATTCCATTTTCGATATCTGTAATAAAAAGACCGCGTCATATACGGCGCGGTCTTATAAACAAAATTACCTGTCATCCAGATTGAACCGTTTCTTAAACCTGTCGACCCGACCGCCGGTGTCAACCAGTTTCTGCTTTCCGGTAAAAAACGGATGGCACTTCGAGCAAATGTCTAATCTTATTTCCGGCTTGGTTGAACGGGTTTCAAATTCTGCACCGCAGGCGCACCGCACAACACATTTACCGTAATTCGGATGAATTCCCTGTTTCATTGTCATTAAAACCTCGCTTTTATTACATAAGCAGATATTATACTATCACATCCGGGGGAAAATTGCAACTGTTTTTTCGCCTGACAACGCAGTTATTTAATTCCGTTTGCCAGAAAATCAATTTCAATATCGGATTGGAATTTTATATTCTCGTGGCCGCAATCCGGCGCTACAATATGTTTTTTAGGTGCGACAACTTTATTATAAGCCGCATACTGTGTCGAAGGAGGGCATGTATTGTCTTGCAATCCGGTAATCATTAAAACCTCACCGCGAATGCGGTTCGCCAGATTTTGAACATCAATATAACCCAGCTTGCTGAAAACCTCATCCTCGCGGGCATGCGTGGGATCATAATTCTTAAAATAATATCTGATATCGCGATAAGCGCCTTTATCTAAATCCATGTGCCATACACGCTTATAATCGCTTAAAAACGGGCATCCGGCAAAACAGCGGGCAACGCGGGGTTCGAGCGCGGCACAGGCAAGCGAAAGCCCGCCTCCCTGGCTGCTGCCGACGGTATAAAGTGCCTGCCCGTCTACAAAATCGCAACCGAGGGCAATATTCGCCAACTCGGCACAGTCGAGAAACACATGATGATAATAAAGATCCTGCGGATCGTCATTGTCGAGTCCGCGAACTATCTGCCCGTCGAATGTAGTGTTTACAAAACCGCCGGTATCCTCGGAATAACCGCCCTGCCCACGTGCGTCTAACGAAAACGCCGACCATCCGAGAGCGGCATAGCGCAACAAATCACCGAATGTTTCACCGAATCCGCTGTATCCGTGAAAGCGCAACACACAGGGAGCCTTTTTGTTTAATCCGGCGGGGCGGACAAGTTTCGCGTGTATTTTCGCTCCGCGGACACCCGTAAAATAAACATTGAAACACTCAACATTCGGAAATTTATATTCCGCAGGTATAAATTCCGCTTTCGGGTCGGTAGAGCGCATCTCTTTCAGTGCGGTTTCCCAGTACAGATCGAAATCATCCGGGCATGGAGAACTGCCAGTGTATTTTTCAAGCTGTGTTACGGGCATATCAAGAATCGGCATAACTATCATCCTCTGCATTATTTCTCGGTTAATTATACTCTCGGGTCTGTCGACATTCAAGCAAAAAAAATAATTTTACTTTTTTTGTATATATACACACATAAATGAAATTAACGGTAATTATTTTATAAATTTTTTTATTTTCAATTATTTCGCAAGCATTTGTATCAGTTCGGGTATCGCCGTTTCAAATTTAACACCGTACCAGTGTTCGGGATCGTCGACGGTTTTTTCAATGCAAAGCACCGTATAATCCGCCGCGATTGCCGCAGCCTCAAACACCGGTTTTCCCCGCATCAGCGCGCCGGCAAACGCCGAAGAATAAATATCGCCGGTACCGTGATAACTTTTTTCGATTTTTTTGTGTTCATAATACGAATATTCGCCGTCTGCGTAAACCGCAACTCCCGTTTTACCCTCGCGGTAGCTCACTCCGGTAAGCACAACCGTTTTTGCACCGGCATCACACAGCTTTTTTGAAAGTTCGATCACATAAGCTTTATCGTAAGTTTCCCGATAAGGCATACCTGTCAGGAAACATGCCTCGGTTATATTCGGCAATGTGTAATCTGCAATTTTCACAAGAGTTTTCATGGCATCGGCATAATCGGAATTAAACGCCGGATATAGTTTACCCCCGTCCGCCATGGCGGGGTCGATAATCGTAATTCCGCCCGGCACAAGCAGATCCGAAATGATTTCTTTTACCGACTCTATCTGTTCGACGCTGCCGAGATAGCCGGTGTATACCCCGTCGAAATTTATTTTTTCTTTTTTCCAATGCGCGATTACCGCGGGAATCTCGTCTGTAAAATCGCTGACGGTGTAACCGGTAAATCCGGCGGTATGCGTTGAAAGTATAGCCGACGGTAAAACGCATGTTTCGACACCTTCCGCGGAAAGTACGGGCAACGCCACGGTAAGCGAGCACTGCCCGACGCACGAGATGTCCTGAACGGTTAGAATCCGTTTATAACTCATATTGTATCAACAGTCTTTCATTTATTTTTTTTCTGTTTCAGGCCTAAAAGAGAAAAAAGCTCGTCGGTTTTCCCGTAATCGTATCTGGTATTTTTTAATTCCGACAGTGATCTTCGAAAATGCCCTTTCGCGACCATTTTCGCGAAACGGCGGCAGAAAATAAACGGCGTCAGCCACGGATGGTTTTGCAAAACCGGATATTCGATTCGCAACCTGCCGAAAGGAAGAAAGAGCCTTTGAAAAATATATTGTCTTTTTCCGCCGCTTTGCGTTTCGCCCGCTGCCGCCATATTTTTTACACTGCCGAACATTCCGCCGTTTAAGATAAATTCTTCGGTTCTGACAATCAACCCGTTTGGCGAACCGCCGCCGAACCAGAATTCCGACAACCCGTCGCACGCGTTCGCAAAATCGGACAATCCGCCGTCTTTTAATATTATATCACGCTCACGGTTATTTGTAAACCTCCGGTTTAACACAAACAAATCAAGAAAAGGACGAACCCCGCAACCTCCTTTTTCAAAATGCTTTGCCATATGGGCATAATGAAAAAAGCGGAACATTTCCGGCTTCAATATATATTGATATGAATCGCCGCATGGCGCGGCATAATCCCAAATTTCCGACAAAACTGCCGAGGATTCGCGTGCGTACCACGGTTCGATCGTACGGTAATGCAGTTCAACCGGGACACGGTTCTCGGATATGAATTCAAGATCGTGAGCGGTTCGACCGATTGCCTTATAGCCGGCTTTACTTTTCAGCAGATCCGCCGCACGGTTTAAGTCGCCCTCGCGGATTAAAATATCAATATCGCAACGCGTGCGCAATCCCGGTTCGGGATAGAAATCGGAAAGAACCGCGCCTTTTAACGGAATAAACGGTATTTCCGAGCCGTTAAACAGTTTCGAAATAAGTTTTAATTCGTTTCTCATTATTTTATCGCAAAGCGCCGCTTTTTTACCGGCAATTCGGAAACGCTCTATTATTTCATTGTGTATTTCCCCTCCCATTATCCCGGAATTCGATAACCCGTAACCGGCTACAGGAGCAATCCCGTATCTTGCGGTTGCGCGGAATATTTGTTCGGGATATTTTTCAAACATAGCGACGCAGTCGCCGGGAATATTTTCCCCGGCGATCGCACACCCGCAGATCTTAAAAGCGGCACGATATATTTTTATAACGGTTTCATTCATTTTGCGGTTAACAACCTTTGGGCATAGTCGTTATAATCGGAATGGGATCATAACATAGATTTTGACAACAAAAAAATATTTGCTATAATTGGAATTGAGAATTGAATGACGGGGGTAAAAACAGTGGAAAATATAATATTCAAGCCCGTTTCGGGAAACGAAAAATGTTTTTTGGACGAATCCGCAACCGGCAAAATTACATACCGGCGGGGTTCCATGCTCTGCGGCGAACGGTATTCGTTTCAGCTTGCATTTAAGGCGGAAGATAATCCCAACGCCTGCGTACCCGCAACGGTTACGGTCGAAAGCGAAATCGAGCCGTTTATTTCACTTCAACAAATCGAAAATGTTCCGATACGGTATAACGGGTCGAATACTGACGGGTATCTGCGAACGACTCCCGGCCTTTATCCCGATCTGCTGCGCCCGTTAAAAAAAGACGGAATTATCTTCATAAGCGGCGAATTGCAGACTTTATGGGTTGATATTCGGGTGCCGTATGATGCTCACGAAGGCGAATACACCATCCGTTTTACCCTCCGAGGCTTAGACGGCGAAACGCTTGCCGCCACAGAATTTACGGCGGAGATTATTCCCGCCGAACTGCCGAAACAAAAGCTTATTTATACACAGTGGTTTCATCCCGACTGCCTGGCGACTTATTACGGCGTTGATATTTTCAGCGAGCGGCATTGGGAAATAATCGAATCATTTTTACGCACTGCCGCGGAAAACGGTGTGAATATGATTTTAACGCCGGTGTTTACTCCGCCGCTCGATACCGCCGAGGGTCATGAGCGCCCCACGGTACAGCTTACGGATGTAACGGTCACTCGCGACGGTTACCGATTCGGCTTTGAAAAACTTCGCCGATGGGTGAATATGTGCAGGAAAACGGGATTTGAATATTTTGAAATATCTCATCTGTTTACCCAATGGGGCGCGAAACATGCCCCTAAAATTATGGCGAAAACGAAAACGGGCTCGGGTTACCGCAGGATTTTCGGGTGGGAAACGGATGCCACGGGTTATGAATACCGTAAATTTCTAAATGCGTTTTTACCGGCGCTTATAAGGGAATTAAAAACGCTCGGGATAGACAAAAAGACAATGTTCCATATATCCGACGAGCCGCATATCGATCAGCTTGAAAGCTATCTTGCGGCCAAAGCGGCGGTTAAAGACGCGCTTGCCGGGTATACGGTTATCGACGCACTATCGAATTTTTCGTATTACGAAACGGGAGCGGTGGAAACGCCCGTCGTCGCCACCAACCACATTGAACCTTTTTTGCAGAAAAGACCCGAGCATTTATGGGCATATTACTGCGGAGGGCAGAGAGAGCTTGTCTCCAACAGATTTGTGGCTATGCCGACATCGCGCACAAGAATAATCGGAGCACAGCTTTACAAATACGGTATAGAAGGCTTTTTGCACTGGGGATATAATTTCTATTACACAAGATGGTCGCTCGAACCGGTTAATCCGTATCTATGCAACGACGGCGGATTTTGGGTACCGGCGGGAGACGCGTTTTCGGTATATCCGGCACCCGACGGAACGGCGTATGAAACAATTCATATGCTCGGCTTTACCGACGCGCTTTACGATATGCGGGCTTTCGCGCTGGCGGAACAGTTATGCGGTCGTGACGCCGTTATGCGTATACTGGAAGAGCGGGGAGAAATAACATTTGAAAAATATCCGAGCGACCCCATGTTTACGCTAAATCTCCGCGAGAAAATAAACCGACTTATTTCGGAAAATATTTAACCGCCGCCGCATAACGGTTGCCGCGCGACCACGCATAACATTTTACGGTATTATCAGTTACGGACAATGCGGTTCCCGAGCAATCTTAAAAATCCCGTTTTGTATAAAATAAACATCGTGACGGTTTGAACGACGAAGTCGACCGACGATGAAATAAGGCGGGAAACGAAAAGCGCTCCGAACCCTTTCCCGATGATGATTGTAAGCCAGAAGGTATTAAGAAAAAGACTTAATATAAACTGATTTATAAATACGCATACCGCGATTCTAGCAAGCGCCCTTAAGCTTCTGATTTCATACAGATTTTTCATGAAAAATCCGCAGCAAAGACCCATAAGCGCCGCGGTAAGCGTAAACCCCGGGAAATAAGCTCCGCTCGGGAACAGAACGGATCCCAAAACATCGCTTAATGCCCAGACTGCGATTGACGCCGGTATTCCGTAATAAACCGAAACCAGCATAACCGGGACAAATCCGAAGCTGAATCTTATAACCCCGGTGTCGATTTTCAGAAATCTCGAAAATACTATCTGCAATGCCAGCATGATCGCACAGAACGACACCAAATAGATGGAATACCGACGGTTAAACTTAGCCATAAAAAACACTCCCTGTCATTATTTTCGCTGAATCAATAACAGGGAGAACGGGATGTTTTCTTCATATTATTTTCCAGCGGGATGCGGTCTGCAAACCGCAAGAAACCTTTTCGTTCCGCGGACAACTCCCCGTCCCGCGGACACTTAACGCTTGCAGACCTACTCTGTTACACCGGCCAGACTGCCGGCACATGTTCAGTATAACACCATTTAATACCGAATGCAACTAATTTTTTGAAAATTTACGAACCGCACCCGAGAGCGCTTTGCTGCCGGCA
Organism: uncultured Eubacteriales bacterium; assembly: GCA_964602735.1. Classification (GTDB taxonomy): domain Bacteria; phylum Bacillota; class Clostridia; order Oscillospirales; family Acutalibacteraceae; genus CAZRRV01. The sequence goes on along the minus strand of CAZRRV010000001.1, from coordinate 61,965 downwards.
GTGCCTATAACGAGCGCCACCGCCAGTTCGCCCAAGCCGTTCGCGGTAATTACCGCGCTTAAAACCGTCCGCAGTGTCTTGCCCGAAAACGCCGTGTCGGAAAAGAAAAGGTTAAACAGCGTCAAAAAAAGGACAGTATTCAAAATCACCGCCGATGCGGACGCTACGGCATACGAAATCACTTTTGTTTTATCGATTTTTTGCAACAACTTAAAGATATACGCTACGGCGATACCCATTATTATACGCGGCGCGAAACACATTACGGCGAAAAGCAGCGCGTTCTCCTGAAAAAGGGTCGCGGCGAGCGGATCGATAACGGCACCTATTCCGAAACATTGCAGAAAGCTTGTTAAACCGAATACAAAACCGGCAAGTCCGCCGTAAAGCGGGCCGAGTGTTGTCGCGGCGAATATTACCGGCAAAAAAATCGTTGTGGCGTTGATTCCCGTAGGCATCGGAATATAACCGAGCGGTGTTAAATCGAGCAGGAAAATAATCGCCACATAAAGCGCAAAAAGCACAAGCTTAAATGTGTTTCTTTTTTTCACAATAAAACCCCCGATGCTGTTCCCGTTCAGGGATACAACTCATTTCAAATTATGTTCGAAATCAATAACTACCTGTTTTTATGATATATAGCCTTAAGACCGTCTAACACCAGCGTTTCATCTTCGTGTATTTTTCTTTTGCAGAAAGGCAGAATAACCGGCGCGAGACCGCCTGTGGCAACAACGGCAGCTTCCTCCCCCAGTTCCGCTTCGAACCGATCGATCATACCGTCTAACATCGCGGCGGCGCCGAAAACCAGACCCGATTTCATACTGTCGATTGTGTTCTTCCCGATTGCGTTTTTGGGCGCGGAGATCTCAACCGACGGAAGCTGAGCGGTATTCCGGGCAAGCGCCTCTAATGTAAGGCCGATACCCGCGGCTATGGATCCGCCGATAAATTCGCCTCTTATATTTACGGCTGTTAAAGTCGTTGCCGTACCCAAATCGATTATTATACACGGCAGCGTATATTTGCTTATTGCGCCGGCCGCGCCGGCAACCAGATCGGCACCGAGTTGCGCGGGATTATCGATTTTAATGTTCAGCCCCGTTTTCATGCCCGGCTCCAATACAAGCGGCGCAAACCCGCATAATTTGAATACAGCGTTTTCGAACGACTGAGTTATGGCGGGGACGACGGAGGATATTATAGCGTCGCGGATTTCCGTCGCGTTGCAACCGTTAAGCCGTATAATATCGTAAATCTCAACCGCATACTGATCCCCGGTACGGTGAATATCGGACGCCATACGCGCGGTAAACACAAGCGTATCGGACTTATAAACTCCAATAGTTATATTTGTATTACCGATATCGACGCAAAGAAGCATCCGACCGTTCCCTCCCGTGTTCACAACTGCACTTTCAATTAAAATAATACATTATCGGAGTTTGAAAATCAATAGCAAACATTAAAAAGGTGTAGACAAATCGCGAAAATAATTATATAATCGAGTGTAAGGCATTAAAGCTTTTAGATTTTGGCGAAGCAGGGTGATAACGCGATGCTGTTCGGGCGAACACGCGAGGATATTGCCGCGGTAAAAGAGCGCGACCCCGCCGCGCGCAGCGGCGTAGAGGTTTTTTTCCTTTATCCCGGCGTAAAAGCGCTCAGAATGTACCGCAGAGCACATTTCTTTTTTCGGCACCACCGGTACTTTTTGGCGCGCCTTATTTCTCAGCGATGTGTGCGCAAAACGGGTATCGAAATTCATCCCGGTGCTAAAATCGGGCGCCGCCTGGTAATCGATCACGGCGTGGGCGTGGTTATAGGCGAAACCGCGGAAATAGGAGACGACTGCCTCATATATCAGGGCGTAACTTTAGGCGGCACCGGCAAAGATACGGGTAAGAGGCACCCGACTGTCGGCAACCGGGTAATGATAAGCGCCGGCGCGAAAGTTCTGGGGCCGATTGTCGTCGGAGATGACGCGAGAGTCGCCGCAGGTGCCATTGTTTTGCATGATGTTCCGCCCTCAACAACGGTGGTCGGCGTTCCGGCGAGGGTAGTAAAAAAAGACGGCGTGCGCGTTTCGCCCCTCGATCAGATTCATATATCGGATCCGATTGCCGTTGAAATGGGGAAAATGGCGGCGAGAATCGATGCTTTGGAAGCAAAGCTCGGAAAAGAGGTACAATCAGACAATGAAAATATATAATACAATGTCGCGCAAAAAAGAGGAACTGATTCCCCTGACCCCGGGGGAATTCAAAATTTACGCCTGCGGCCCTACGGTTTACAATTACATCCATATAGGCAACGCACGCCCGCTCTGCGTATTCGATGTTCTGCGCCGGTATCTCGAGTATCGCGGGAATAAAGTGACATTTGTCCAAAATTTTACCGACATCGACGATAAACTTATAAACAGGGCCAACGAAGAAGAAATTTCCGTAGCGGAAGTTGCCGAGCGCTACATCAAAGAGTATTGGATTGACGCCGAAGGTCTTAATATACGGAAAGCCGATTTTCATCCTCGCGCTACCGAAAATATAGATGCCATACTCGGTTTGATTGATATATTGACGGAAAAAGGCTACGCTTACGCAAGCGATGACGGGGTGTATTTTTCAACGAAAACCGATCCCGAATACGGCAAACTGTCGCATCAGCCGCTGGAAGAACTCGAGGCGGGAGCGAGGATAGATGTTTCGGAGCACAAAAAAGATCCCATGGATTTCTGCCTGTGGAAAAACGCGAAACCCGGCGAGCCGTTCTGGGATTCGAAATACGGCAAAGGCAGACCCGGCTGGCACATCGAATGTTCGGCGATGGCGGGAAGATACTTAGGCAAAACGATAGATATTCATTGCGGCGGCAAAGATTTGATTTTTCCGCATCACGAAAACGAAATTGCGCAAAGCGAATGCGCCAACGGCTGCACATTTTCCCGATACTGGATGCATAACGGTTATATAAATGCCGATCACAAAAAAATGTCGAAATCACTGAACAATTTCTTCACAGTAAGGGAAATCGCCGAAAAACACGGTTACGAACCGATACGGTATCTGATGCTTTCGGCACACTACCGCAGCCCCGTCAATTACGATGAAAACGCGATAGTACAGTCGAAAAACGCGCTTGCAAGATTATACCGCTGCCGTGAACTGCTTTCCGATTACATCGACAACTCAACGGGCGGCGGAGACGAACCCGGGTTTTTGGATCAATACCGCAACGATTTTATCAAGGCAATGGATGATGATTTGAATACCGCCGATGCGCTGGGCGCGCTGTTCAATTTAGTGAAGGAATGCAATACTTTCATATCGAGCCGACCGGGCAGAAACGCCGCGATGAAATGTCTGTCGGCTTTTAAGGAAATGTGCGGCGTGCTCGGACTTTGCGAAAAAAGCGAAAACCGATCCGTCGATGCAACCGTCGAGCGCCTGATAGCCGAAAGAACCGCCGCAAGGCAGCGCAAAGACTATAAAACGGCCGATGAACTGCGCGATAAACTCTCGCAAATGGGCATCGAATTGAAAGACACGCCGGAAGGGGTAAAATGGAACAGGAAAAATCTGCCGGAGGATTAAATTCCTGCGGCAAACTGTATATTGTCGGAACGCCCATAGGCAATTTAAGCGATATATCGATTCGTGCCCTGGATGTTTTGCGAAGCGCGGATTGCATAGCCGCCGAGGATACCAGGGTAACAATCAAACTGCTTAACCGATTCGATATTAAAACTCCGCTTACGGCTTACCACGAACACAACAAAAAAACAGCGGGATCGCAGATTATAAGCCGGATTGAGGCGGGTGAAAAAGTCGCTCTCGTAACCGATGCCGGTATGCCGGCAATCAGCGATCCCGGCGAAGATTTGGTGGATTTATGCCGCAAAAAGGGACTTGCCGTCGAATCGGTGCCGGGCCCGTGCGCGCTGATAACAGCGCTTTCCGTGTCCGGCATGCCCGCCGGCAGATTCTGCTTTGAGGGGTTCCTTTCGGTAAACAAAACATCGCGGCAGAAACATTTGGAAACGCTTAAAACGGAAGAAAGAACAATGATTTTTTACGAGGCGCCGCACAAACTCGCGAAGACGCTCGGCGATATGCTCGCGGTGTTCGGCGACAGACCCGTCGCGCTTGTAAAAGAACTTACGAAAATTCACGAACAGGTTCTGCGCACAACTCTGTTGCAAGCGGTGCAAATGTATGCCGAAACGGAGCCGAAAGGCGAATTTGTTTTAATTGTGAGCGGCAAGCCCGGCGGCCGAAACGTTTCTCAATCGTTAAGCGACGCAGTCTCTCTCGCCCGTTCTTATATGGCGGAGGGAAAATCGGCCAGCATGGCCGCCAGAGAGGCGGCGGAAAAATCGGGGCAGCGGAAAAGCGAAATATATAAAGCCGTTCAAAATAAATAAGACCGCCTGGGGCGGTCTTATTTATTTTGATTTTAATACCCCGAGCCCGGATGAATTTCACTGCTTGTTTTCGCCGGGGACCTCGTGGTAAAGATTCAGGCGAAACATAAGAGCATCGTCTTCGGGATTCGTGCAACGGATATATGCGTTTTCGATAATGCCGCCTTTAAGAATATTCGCAAGCCCCATCATTTGGCAAAGCTTGGATTTAAGATTCAATACGTCGCCTTCGTCGGTTTCGAGATACACATCGCCCTTGCAACAGTCGACGGTTTTAATCAAAGCCTCCATATCAATATCGTGAACAAGATTTACTCTTTTCATTTCTCGACCCACCTCTCTGATTGTGTTTTTATTATAGAGCCATTGCAGGCGAATGTCAAGAGCTTTTTGCCGGTTCCTTAAGCGGGAACGGGTAAAAACAATATACTTAAAAGCCGGTGCTTTATTAAATCAGCGACAGCGCAAACTCGGAAAAGCCTTTGTCATCAGGGTACCAGGCCGAAACAAAACCGCAGGAACCCGCGTACTCCGCCGCCGTTTTCCAACCGCGGCACAAATCTGCGGCGGAGTGAGTATCGCCCGATAGTATTATTTTGGCTTTCTTTTCCGCTAGATATTTCATTATAAACCTGGCAGGATAAGGTTCGGCTTTTAATCCTCGCGTAACCGCTCCCGTATTTATCTCGAAAAACATATCCTCGGAAATCAGCCGGTCAGCTGCGGAAAGCGCGGAATCCCGATATACCGCATTGTTTTCCCCGAGCGCCGGGTTGTTGCCGCCGTATTTGGTTATCAAATCAAAATGCCCGATGATACCGCAGCCGGTTGCACGGGGCAGACGCGCAACATACGAGTAATACTCTTCGGCCGCACGAATATAATCGCCGCCGTAAATGCCTTCGACTGTTTCCGCAAAAGTTTCCCGAGACAGATCCACGGGCATAAATTCGTCGCCGGAATGCAGATAATGCACGGAACCTATAACATAATCGTATTCTCCGGACGGTGTGCCGAAATAATCCCTTTCCGTTCCGCAAAGAATGTTTATTTTCCCCGCGAGTGAATCTTTAAGCGCGGCAATCCGGCTTCGGTATTCCGCCGTACCTTCAACCGACATACAGTATGAGGTATCGAAAGATGTAAACTCATGCCCGGAAAATCCGAGACAGCCCATGCCGAGGTCAATCGCGGCTTTTGCCATAATTTCGGGAGAATCCGAACCGTCGCAAAAAACCGTGTGAGTATGAATATCATACGGCTTAATCATCAGGTCATTTTCTCCTGCTTTACTTTTTTGCGGATAACATTGCGGGAGGCAAGTTCGTTCCGCACTTCGTCGACCGTTATTCCGGCTTCCGCCATCAGCACAAGAATATGATACGCCAAATCGGCGATTTCATAAACGGTTTCTGATTTATCCCGGGCTTTCGCCGCTATGATAACCTCGGTACTCTCCTCCCCCACTTTCTTAAGAATTTTGTCGAGCCCTTTATCGAAAAGATACGAGGTATAAGAGCCCTCTTCCGGGTTTGACTTACGGTCGCAAAGCAGGTTGTAAAGTCCGTGTACCGAAAATCCGGACGGTTTTTCGGTTTCAAACAATGTATTGAAAAAGCACGATTCGGCTCCCGTATGGCAGGCCGGGCCCTCTTTATCCACTTCCACCAGCAGAGCATCGGCGTCACAGTCGGCGGTAATGCGCCTTATATGCTGAATATTTCCCGATGTTTCGCCTTTTCTCCACAACGTTTGTCTCGACCGCGAATAAAAACAGGTGCGTTTTTCTTTTATGCTGATTTCGAGGCTTTCGCGGTTCATATAAGCAAGGGTTAGAACCTGTCTTGTCCCGGCGTCGACCACCACGGCGGGGATCAACCCGTTTTCATCAAATTTAAGCATGTCTGTTTCCATATTTACTCCTCCGTTCACAATCTTACGGATATACCGTGCCGGCGCAGTTCTTTTTTCAACTGCGGAACCGTTACTTCCCTGTAATGAAAAATCGAGGCGGCAAGACCGGCATCTATTCCGGGCAGACGGGTAAACAGATTTACAAAATCTTCCGTTCCGCCCGCTCCGCCCGAAGCGATAACGGGGACACAAACTGCGCGGCGCACCGCGGCAAGCATTTCCAGATCGAAACCCTTGCGAACCCCGTCGGTATCGATGCTGTTTACAACAACCTCACCGGCACCGTCGTTTACTCCTCGCCGTATCCATGCGATTGCCTCTTCACCGGTATCGACCCTGCCTCCGTTTCTGAACACGTGGAACACGCCGTCGACACGCTTTACATCAACCGAAAGCACAACGCACTGACTGCCGTATCTTTTTGCCGCTTCGCGTATTATATCCGGGTTATCGAAAATACCGCTGTTCACGCTTACCTTGTCGGCACCGCAACTCAAAACGCGTTCAAAATCATCGAGCGAGCGTATGCCTCCGCCGACAGTAAGCGGAATGAATATTCTCCGCGCGACTTCGCATAAAACATCCGTAAACAGCCGTCTGCCCTCGTTGGAAGCAGTGATGTCGTAAAAGACCAGTTCGTCGGCACCCGTATCGCTGTAATATTCGGCAAGTTCCACCGGCGACGAAATACTGGCAAGCCCTTCAAAATTTACACCTTTAACTACCCGCCCGTCTTTCACGTCAAGACACGGAATTATCCGTTTGGTTATCATATATCCGTTCCTCCGGCGGCGTTAAGCGCTTCGGAAAGGTCTATATCTCCCGTATAAAGCGCTTTGCCCAAAATCGCTCCCGAAATATTGAGTTTCGCCAACGTTTGTATATCGGCAAGCGTACTTACTCCGCCCGACGCAATTAACTCCCCCGCGAATATTTTTGCAAGTTCGGAATACAGACCCGCGTCTACGCCCTGCAACGCACCGTCTTTCGATATATCGGTGCAGATAACCGTTCCCACTCCGATTGTGTTCAATTCGGCAAGGAATTGTTGCGCCGTTATACGCGAGAGCTCCGTCCAGCCTTTCACCGCAATCCTGCCGTTTTTTATGTCGACACCGACTGCCGTATGCCCGCCGAAACGCCTTACGCATTCGCTTAAAAAATGCCCGTCGTTTACCGCGGAAGTGCCCAAAATTATCCGATACGCCCCCGCGTTAATATAATCCCCGGCGGTTTGCATAGAACGAATACCCCCGCCGACTTCCACGCGCAGCCCGCTTTCCCTGATTATTTCGGCAATCAACGGAAACTGCTCCGGCATTCCGCTTTTTGCTCCGGCAAGGTCGACAATATGCAGAAATTTTGCGCCGCATTTCTTAAAATACAGCGCTACGGCTAACGGATTTTCACAGTAAACGGTTTTTCGGCTGTAATCCCCGCGATAAAGCCGTACCGCTTTACCGTCTAACAAGTCGATGGCGGGCAACAGTTCCATATTAAACCTCGCAAAACGCTTTTAATATTTTCAGACCGACGGGGCCGCTTTTTTCCGGGTGGAACTGAGTACCGAAAACATTTCCGCTCTCGACCGCCGCGGTAAGTTCAGCTCCGTATTCCACCGTCGCCGAAACGGATGTTTCGCATTCCTCCGCCGCAAATGAATGGACAAAATAAACGCAGTCGCCTTCGTTCAATGAGGAAAACAGCGGCGAACGGGGTTTATCTGTCGGAAAGTGAAGAGAGTTCCATCCTATATGCGGAACAGTATAATTTCCGGGGATCCTGTCGGCTATCGGTCGAACGACTCCGGGAATAAGCCCCAAACCTTCATGTTCGCCGAATTCGTTACTTTCATCAAACAGCAGTTGCATTCCCAAACAAATGCCCAGCAAAGGCTTGCCGGAACGCGCCTCGTTTTTCGCGACCGTATCAAGGCCGGTAGAGCGCAGTTTTTCGGCGGCATCTCCGAAAGCTCCGACGCCCGGAAGTATCAATCTGTCGCATCGGGAAATTATCTCCGGGTCGCGGGTAACAACGGCGGGAATTTTCAAATACGCGAGCGAACTTTTAAGCGAAAATAAATTTCCCACGCCGTAATCGAGTATGGCGACCATCACAGCACACCTTTTGTAGAGGGAATTTCATCGGGTTTTGCGGAATCGATTTTAACGGCTGCCGCGAGCGCCCGGCCGAGCGATTTGAATACGCATTCGATTATATGATGAGTGTTAACCCCCGAAAGCTGACGTACATGCAGGGTTATTCCGGCGTTTTGAGCAAAGGCACGCAAAAATTCCCCGCAGAGCTCCGTATCAAACGATCCGACGGCGGAACATGGAATATCAAGCGAACAGTACAGCCCACCCCTGCCCGAACAGTCGATCGCAGTTAAGACAAGCGCTTCGTCCATCGGAAGAATCACCTGCGAATAGCGCGTTATTCCCCGACGATCGCCTAGCGCGTTTTTAAGGCAGGTTCCCATTACTATGCCTATGTCTTCGGCGCTGTGGTGAAAGTCAATATTTGTATCGCCGCGGCAGACAACAGTTAAATCGATTTGTCCGTGCCTGGCAAACAATGTCAGCATATGGTCGAAAAATCCGTTACCGGAGTTTATGCTGCTCTCTCCGTTGCCGTCGATATTCATATATACCGAAATATCCGTTTCATTCGTTTTCCTCGAAAGTTCGTATTTCCGCACAGTTATTCCCCCAATATAACCGAAAGTTTTTTTAGCAGTACTTCAAGCTGGGCGTTTGTCCCGATTGTTATGCGCAGATAATCCTCTACCTCCGGCAAAGAGAACCGCCTCACCAGAACTCCTGCGGCTTTAAGCTTTTCGTAAAGTTCTCCGCCCGGTACCGAGCAATGTTTCGCAAAAACAAAATTCGCCGCCGACGGCAACACCGTAAACCCCATACGGCGCAATTCCACGGAAAATGCGTCGCGGTTTTCGGCGATTTTTTTGCAGTTTTTTTTATAATATTCCGAATCTTTTACCGCCGCCGTGCCCGCGGCGAGGCTTATCCGATTCACATTGTAAGGATTCGACGAATAGCGGACGGTTTGTAAATCGTTTATCAAATCGGCATTTGCGAGAGCAAAACCTATCCTCGCGCCGGCAAGCGACCGGGATTTCGAAAACGTCATTACCACCACAAGATTATCGTATTTTCCGATAAGATTAGAAACGCTTTTTGCCCCGAAATCGACATAAGCCTCGTCTATTACGACGATGTTATCGGGATTGGATCCCACGATTTTTTCTATATCGTCCGGCGTTAGCGCTATACCCGTCGGCGCGTTCGGATTGGCAAGAACAATGTTCGCGTTTTTACCGATGTAATCGTCGATATTTATCGTAAAATCCCGATTAAGCGATATTTCACGGTATGACAGACGGTAGCGTTCGGCAAAGACCCTGTAAAATCCGTATGTAATGTTCGGGAACAGCAAAGGAATACCGCCGCCGAAGAAAGCCTCGAAACAGAAATCAAGAATTTCGTCGGAACCGTTTCCCACCATAACATTTTCAACGTCTACACCGTATTCCCCGGCAAGCGCGGTACGTAGTTCTAAGCATTCGGGATCGGGATATAAATTCAGCCCCTTTTCATATTCGCTTAACACGGCGCGTTTAACGCCGGGCGAAGGCGGAAACGGTGACTCGTTTGTATTAAGCTTAACATAATCCTTATTGCGCGGCTGTTCACCGGGCAGATAAGGGGTCGCCCTTTGCATTTCTTCGCGCAGGAACCTACTCATTTCTTAAATCCTTTAATCTTATATCTACGCTTTGCGCGTGACCCGCAAGACCTTCCGCCTCGGCGAAAGCGATAACTTTTTCGCCCGCGTTGCGAAAAGCAGTTTCTCCGTAATAAGTGATTTGCGTTTTTTTAACAAAATCGTCTACCGAAAGCGGACTTGAAAATTTCGCGGTGCCGCCTGTGGGCAGAGTGTGGTTTGGCCCGGCGAAATAATCGCCCATCGCCTCGGGGCAGTTTTTCCCTAGGAACACCGAGCCGGCGTTTTTTATCCTGTCTAAATAATCGAACGGATTATCCGCGCAGATTTCCAAATGCTCGGGAGCCAGAATATTCGCTATATCAACGGCTTCATCGAGGTTCGACACAATTATGATTTTGCCGTTATTGTCTACGGACGCACGGGCTATTTCATATCGCGGCAGATTTACTATTTGTTTTTCGATTTCCCCGGCAACGGCATACGCAAAATCGGCATTATCGGTTATTAAAACCGCTGTCGCCATTTTATCGTGTTCGGCCTGCGAGAGCATATCCGCGGCAATATGACGTGCCGGGCTGCTTTTTCCGTCGGCTATCACAAGAATCTCGCTGGGGCCGGCTATCATATCAATCGCAACCTGCCCGAAGACCTGCCTTTTAGCCTCGGCCACGAAAATATTCCCGGGGCCCACTATTTTATCGACACGGGGCACTGACCGTGTCCCGTACGCCAGCGCCGCTACGGCTCCGGCACCGCCGATTTTATAAATTTTGTCTACCCCCGCAACCGTTGCTGCTGCAAGAATCGCGGGGTTAACGGTACCGTCGGGATTCGGCGGAGTTGCCATTACGATCAAACCGCAGCCGGCAATTTTTGCGGGCACGGCATTCATAAGTACGGTTGACGGATACGCGGCGGTACCGCCCGGAACATAAATCCCCACCTTTTCAATCGGCGTTATGCGCTGCCCTAATACCGCACCTCCGCGCCCGGTGATAAAAAAACCGTTCCTCACCTGCCTTAAATGAAACGAGCGGATATTTTCGGCAGCTTCTTCAATCGTTTTAAGAAGTTCGGGTCTTATCCGCGAGAGCGCGTCGTCGATTTCCGCTTGTGAAACGTCGAGTTTTTCAAGATTAGCCTTATCGAATTTTTCGGCATATTCAAACAGCGCTGTGTCGCCGTTTTCGCGGACATCGTGTATGATTTTAGAAACGGTTTCTCCGACATCCGCAGCTTTATCCTCACGCTGCAGTATTGAATGAATATCGTTTTCTGAATATTTTCTTATTTTTATCATTTTTCGTCCTCCAAATTCGCGGTTACCGATTTTTCAATCCCCGTAATTTCGCTGTGCTTAAACTTCCACGCGGCCTTATTGGCTATAAGCCGGGCGCTTATATCGCATACCGTTTCAATCGGTACAAGACCGTTTTCGCGCAATGTTTTACCCGTTTCCACAATATCGACGATAACATCCGAAAGGCCCAAAAGCGGCGCAAGTTCTATCGAACCGTTGAGCTTTATTATATCAATCTCACGGCTTTTGCCGGCATAATAAGTTTTCGCGATTTTCGGAAATTTTGTGGCTACGCGGAGCACGGAATCGAAGTTGTCGCGGAAACCCGCCGGCGCCGCCACGGCCATGCGGCATTTTCCTATGCCGAGGTCGCAAAGTTCGTAAACATCCGAATTGTTTTCTAGCACCGTATCCTGCCCGGCGACTCCGATATCCGCCGCTCCTTTTTCTACATAAACCGGAACGTCAAACGGTTTTACCCAAAAATAACAGACGCTCTTTTTACCGTTTTCAAACAGCAGTCTTCTTCCTTTTTCGAATACTGCGGGACATTCAAACCCTGCGGCCGCGAAAATCCCGTACGCCCGTTCGCCCAGTCTGCCTTTCGGCAACGCGATATTAACCGTTTGGCTCATTCCGTATCCTCCTTCCCGATATGGATCGTTTCGCGGGGACGGATATCGGCATCGTCGCCCCGACTTACCCTGACACTTTTGCCGGCGTTCCGTAACTCGATAGCTTTTTCCGCGACAGCCGCGGCGGGCGTCCCTTCGTCGTATATAAGCAGTATATCGACATCGTATCCGCCCGAAATACGGTTCAACATTTCATCAAAATAAACGGCAAAACCGATGGCATCGTTGGAACTGCCCATTTTTCTCATAAGTTTATCATACCGGCCGCCCGCCAAAATTTTTTTCGGTATTCCTTCCAGGAACCCTTGAAATATAATTCCGTTATAATAATTGCCGTCATTTACCAGCGAAAAATCAATCCTCAAATTCGAACAGTCGCAGACTTTGCAAACAGTATCCACGGTTTCTTTAAGTTCTTCGGCGGCGGCTTTCGATTTTTTGCCGTGTGCGAGAGAATACATACGCGGCAGAATTTCATCCGGCGTTCCGTAAAGCGACGCGGCGTCGCAGAGCCGTTCAACAGGCTCACGTTTCAAACCGGCGTTATTGCCCAAAGCTTTTATTTCGGCGATGTTTTTTTCGCCGAGCGCGCGCATTAGCCGCGCGGTCAGTTCCTCATCGGCACCCGTATCTTCAATCAGATCGGAAACAAACCCCATATGCGATAAATCAAGCAGGAATCTGCCGTTAAAACATTCGAGGCTTTTGTAAGCGAGAGTTACAACTTCGCTGACCGCGCAGGTATCAAGCGCACCTATACATTCGAGCCCCGTTTGCATAATCTCGCGGAAACCTCCGCCGGTTGTTCGGTAAACGTTCTCGTTATAGCAGAATTTTTGCGTTCCGTTTTTCCGACCCGCGGCGTTTTTGACTATGGAAAGCGTTATGTCGGGCTTGAGCGCCATAAGTCTGCCGTCGGTATCGGTAAATGTTAAAATATTACCGTCGGGAAGAAAATTTTTATTTCGCATATAAAAATCGTATTCTTCGAACTTTCCGACTTTGTAATGCAGATATCCGTAATCACGGTAAAGTTTGCGCAACCGCAGCGCTACACTCTCTTCCGGTTTAAGTATACCGTTCCAATCAACCGCCATTATTCTCCTCCAACCGCGAAAGAACCGTACGGTAACCTCCCGCTCCGTAATTAAGGCAACGGTTTACGCGGCTTATCGTCGCGCTGCTTGCGCCGGTATTCCCGGCAATTTCATTGTAATTTTTGCCATCCTTCAGTTCTTTGGCGACGGTTATTCGCTGCGACAGCGCAACAATTTCTCCCGCCGTTAAAAGATCCTCCAGATAAGCCCGGCACTCATCGGCGTTTCGCAATGCCAAAAGCGAATTTATAAGCAGTTTCGCGCCGTCATCGGCAAACAAATTCATCCGTTCGCTCCCTCCGTTAGAATGCTTTATTATATTATCACGTTACTTTGGTAAAGTCAATGAAAAATCACAAAATATTTTAAGTCGCCGCCGAACGATATTCAACGCGGAAAATAATCCGTAATGCCGGCGCTGTAAATACCGCAAAATACAAATTTACGCCGGTTGACGGGTTGACAATTATGAAAGTGCGTTATAAAATAAGTTCGTCATAAAGAAAGGGAGTGTTTGATGTGGCTTGTAACAGCGAAGAATTGAATTTCGCCGGGAAAACCGCTATAGCCTCGGGCGCGGCGTCCGGGATGGGGCTATGTTTTTCGGAAAACTGGGCGGCGCTCGGGGGCAACGCGGTGATGTGCGATATAAATGAAGGTGCGTTGAACAAAGCCGTAGACGCGATCAACGCGAAAGGCAAAGGCAGGGCTTTGGGGGTTTTATGCGATGTGCGGGATTACGATCGGGTCAGGCATGCCTGCGATACCGCCTGGGAAACTTTCGGCTCCCTTGACATGGTGTGCAATTTTGCCGGAGGCACCGCGACCCGCGTGCTTAATGTCGACAAAGAAAAATATCCCGAATTCCCGGATGTGCCGATTGACGTTTACGACTGGGGGCTTGATGTAAATCTGCGCGCTCAGATGTACTTCGCGCATGCCGCCTGTTATTATATGCGCCGGCAAAATTCGGGACTTATCATAAACATAGGCTCAATCACCGGAATGGAAGGCTCGGGCTACGGCGTCGATTATCCCACGGCCAAAAGCGGCGCGATGTTCGGATTGACACAGTCCGTGGCGCAATTCGGTGCAAAGTACAACATACGATGCGTCTGCGTTTCTCCCGGCCCTGTGCTTACCCGCGCCGATATGGCGAAAATGCGAACCATGCTCAACCGGGCGGCGGAGCCGCAGGAAATAATCGATCTGATATTATATATCGCGTCTCCTAAAGGGCAATTTATCGACGGCGAAAATATTATGATCGACGGCGGGCGGAACGCCCTCGGAAGGCCGGGGTACAGATGAAAAACAGTTTCTTCGGCAACAGCCGCGCGTTATTGACGGTTATGGTGCTGGCGAAAAACGCCGGCCGGATTAAAGAACTTGTAAAGGCGTCTCTCGACGAAGGCGCCGAGGCGTTCGGAATGCAATTCGAGGTTTTATGTCCGGAAGAGAGACGCGAGGATGTCTACCGCGAACTGTTCGATTGCACGGGCGACAAACCCGTTTATGTAACAAACTACCGCTATCGCAATAACACCGGGAAGACCGACAATATGCTTGCCCGCGAACTGCTTTCCCTTGCAGAATGCGGAGCGGATTTATGCGATATAATGGGGGATTATTTCGACCCGCAACCGGGCGAGTTTACCGATAATCCGAATGCCGTCGAAAAACAGAAAAAACTCATCGAAGCCGTTCACGGCAAAGGGTCGAAAGTGCTGATGTCGTCACATATTCTGAAATACACACCCGCCGAACGCGTTTTGGAAATAGCGCTCGGACAGCAAAGCCGCGGGGCGGATATATGCAAAATCGTAACCGGAGCCGAAACCGAGGAGCAGGAAATCGAAAATCTTAAAATAATCCGTATGTTAAAACACGAGCTTAATATTCCGTTCCTTTTTTTAAGCACCGGAAAATGCGGCATTATGCGGAGAATAGGCGGCGAACTCGGCTGTTTCATGTATCTTACGGTACATGAATACGATGAATGCGCGTCGAAATTACAACCGCTGTTAAAAGACGAAAAAATTATTCTGGAGCTGTTGCGAAATGATGCGATTGAACTTTAACGGCAAAACCGCGATAGTAACCGGCGGCGCCGTGGGAATAGGACGCGCCGTTGCTCTCATGCTTGCGAAAAACGGCGCGAATGTTTCGATTATAGATGTGAATACCGAAAAGCTTGAACTTGTTAAAGGCGAAGCGGACGGTTCGGCAGGCAATGTTATAACCGTAAAATGCGATGTTTCAAACGAATCGGAAGTTTGCGACGCGGTTAATATAACCGAGAAAACATTCGGCAAAACGGATATACTCGTAAACAACGCCGCGCTCTGGCGATCAAATTTCAAATTCACCGAAATACCCGCGGATATATGGAAACGGTACTTTGATGTAAATGTGATGGGAACCGTTTACTTTACGCGAGCCGTTCTGCCGGGTATGACGGAAAAAAATTACGGAAGGATTATAAATGTCGCCTCCGTAGCGGGGGTTTACGGGAACGCCGGTATGTCGCATTATTCGGCCACAAAAGGCGCCGTGATTGCCCTGACGCGCGCCCTGGCGAAGGAAGTCGCCGCCGACGGCGTTACGGTAAACGCCGTTTCCCCCGGAACCGTAAGCCCCGCGGAAAATCCGGATATGGATTATTTTCAGGAAACGGCGATGTCATATGCCGGAAGGACCGGCACCGACAACGAAAATGCAAGCCTGATATGTTACCTTGCAAGCAACGAAGCGGGCTATATTTCGGGGCAGAACATTCAAATCGACGGTTGCCGTAAAAAACTCTGAGGAGAAGAAAAGGTTAATGAAAGCGATTTTGATAAACGAAGATAAAAGTTTACGCTGGGATTCCGTCCCCGATCCGGTTCCGGGATTCGACGACTGTCTTGTTAAAATCGAGGCGGCTGCGCTCAATCGCGCGGATCTTATGCAGCGCGAGGGCGACTATCCCCCGCCTCCCGGTTGCCCGGAATGGATGGGACTTGAAATCGCGGGAACGATAGTCGAAATGTCCGAGGGGGCGAAAGCCAAGTCGACGTTCAAGCCGGGCGATAAAGTATGCGCTCTGCTCGGCGGCGGAGGTTATGCCGAATACGCTAATGTGAAATACGATATGCTTATGCCGATCCCGCGCGGAGTAACCGTGGTTGAGGCCGCGGCGATGCCGGAGGCGTTCGCCACCTCGTATTTGAATCTTTTTATTGAGGGAGGTCTTAAACCCGGCGATACTCTGCTGATGAACGCAGGCGCAAGCGGCCTTGCAAGCGTAGTTATTCCGATGGCGAAAGCGTTCGGCGCAAGGGTGATCACTACGGTTTTAACCGATTCAATCGCGGAAAAAATTACTCGCCTGAAAGCCGACAGAATCGTTGTAACCGGGCGGGAAGATATTACCGCGGCGCTGAAAGAAGAACTCGAAAACGGGCATGGCGTCGATGTGGCTATCGACTGTTTGGGCGGCGATGTTATGGGAAAGTGCCTCCATTATCTCAACCGCGGAGCACGCTGGATAATGATTGCCGCGTTGGCGGGTATTAAAACCGAAATAGATCTGAAAAATATTTATGTTCGCAATGTGAGAATTGTAGGAAGCACATTGCGTTCGCGCACGCCGGAGGTAAAGGCGCAGATCCTTTCGAACCTTGTTCGCGATGTCTGGCCGAAAGTGGAGAGCGGCGAAGTCCGGCCCACAATTTATAAAGTTATGCCGATTACCGATGCCGAAAAAGCTCATGAAATTCTTTACAGAGGGGAAAATGTGGGCAAAGTTGTGCTTACGGTTGGATAATGAGCAGTATATCAATTTACGCGGTAAAATACGCCGAATCGGATATAGCCGCGAAACTGGTGTTCGCGGGGGATAATTCCGAAAGGAAAATTCCCATATCGTTTACGGTTTTCCTTATCGAAACGACGGAACGGTTGATTTTAATAGACGCGGGGTGCGAGTATATGGACGGCTGGGATATGCGCTGTATGCTTCCGCCCGATGAGGTATTACGGCGCGGCGGAATACAGCCGGACTCGATTACCGAAATAGTGCTTACCCACCGTCACCACGACCATGTTCAGGCCGTAAAAAAATTCCCCCGCGCGACGGTTTATATGCAGAAAGACGAATATGCCGCCCTTAAAGGTGAATATATACCGCCCGGCACCGATGTCCGGCTTTTTGATGAGAAATGCGATATCTGCGATGGAATTCGCGCGATTAAAATAGGCGGCCACTCGGAGGGTTCATGCATTGTCACAGTCGATAACGGCGTAGGGAAATATGTAATAACCGGCGACGAAGTTTATTCTCCGATTTGCCTTGAAAATAAAATACCGACGGGCAGCTCATGCAATCCCGAAAAAAGCGAAAATTTCATTCGCAAATATTCCCGTTCCGAATACACCCCGCTTGTATCTCACGATCCGAACTTTCTGCCCGGACACAACGGGATAGTCAAAATCGTGTAGGATGTGGTAAATGTGACTCGTTTATCCGGCTGGCAAAGTTTCTCCGCCCCCCGCGTACTGCTTATCGCGGGCGGAGGAACGCTCGGGAGTTACACAAGTCTCCAACTGCTTAAAGCGGGAGCCGATGTAACCGTAATCGCGCTTGAAGATTATATACCGTTGAATGCGAATTTACGATATATTCGTGAAAAAGTCGATGATGATTTACTTTGCAGAGTGCTTACAAAAACGCACTTCGACGCCGTTGTGGATTTTTTGCATTATTCCAATCCGGATGATTATAAAAAGAGACTGCCGATTTTGGCGGAAAACTGCGACCATTTGCTGTTCCTTTCGTCATACCGCGTTTATGCCGACAAGGAACATCCGCTACGTGAAAATTCTCCGCAGCTGCTTGACGTTTACGGCAATACGGGATTGCTCGCTCATGACAGTTACGGAATTTCAAAATCATTTGAAGAGAGGATAATACGCGAATCGGGTTATAAAAACTGTACGATACTGCGGCCGCTTATTTCATTTTCACATTTTCGTCTGGATTTGGTAACTCTGCCGACGGGGCTGATTATTTTACGAGCGGCGGAGGGTAAAAATCTTGTGCTGCCTGCGGCCGCGCGCGACAAAACCGCCGCCGTTGGATGGGCGGGCAACGCGGGCAAACTTATCGCGAGGCTGACGCTCAACCCTCAAACAACGGGCGAAGATTACATTATAGGAAATGACGAAAATCTCACCTGGGAACAGATCGCCGATATTTACTCGGATGTTCTGGGCATAAAATTCGCCTGGATTGATTCCGAGGAATATCTGCGGCTGTGTACCGACGGAAGCGACGCCGCTAAAATCATTCTGTACTACGACCGTTTGTTTGACCGCGAGGTTGACAATACCAAAGTTCGGGAAGCTACGGGTATGCGCCGTGAGGACTTCACCGGCTTTCGCGACGGCTTGATTTACGAAATATCGCAGCTTTCCGCCGATCCGAACCGGGTAAAATCCATGACGGAAAATGAAACAACGCGCGAATACAGCCGCAGATTAGACGATTGGTTCGAGCGCAACGACTTTTAACATCGATGGAAAAGGTGATAAGAACGAAAAGGCAAAGCATTGTGTTCACGGAAGCTGACCGCGCCGAATTATTAGAGGAGGAACTGTCAGAACCGGGAGATGACGAGGTACAGGTAAACCTTGCGGTATCAACGCTCAGCAGCGGTACGGAGCGGGCAAATTTAATAGGAGACGCTACAACAAGTATATATTCAAACGACCCTGTCGCGCATTTTCCCCGCCGCTCGGGGTACAGTTCGTCCGGAACGGTGGTCGAAGCGGGAAAAAACGTGAAAAATGTCAAACCCGGAGATCGCGTCTCGCTTATATGGAGCACACACAGCAGCACGGTAAACATTAAAGCCGACCGTGTATTCAAATTGCCGGATTCGGTTTCGTTTGAAAACGGCGCCTTAATGTTTATTTCATCTTTCCCGCTCGCCGCAATACGCAAATGCAGCCTTGAGGCCGGTGAAAGCGCGATTGTTATGGGGCTCGGAATCCTCGGGTTGTGCGCCGTCCCGTTGTTGCGCACGGCGGGTGCCGTACCGGTAATCGCCGTTGATCCGGTGCCGGAAAAACGAGAAAAAGCGCTCGCGTCCGGCGCAGACTACGCGCTGGATCCGTTTGATAAAAAATTTGCCGACCGGGTAAAAAATATTACAGGCGGAGGGGCTAATGTCGCCGTCGAAGTAACCGGGAACGGCGGAGGGCTGAACGGAGTTCTCGACTGCATGGCAAAATTCGGCAGAGTGGCGCTTTTGGGATGCACGAGACATTCCGATTTTACCGTGGATTACTATCGCAAAGTTCACGGGCCCGGAATAACGCTCGTAGGAGCGCACACCGCCGCCCGCCCCAAAGCGGAATCGCGACCCGGTTTCTGGACGGAGGCGGACGATGTAAAAGCGCTTATAAAGCTTACCGATTACGGCAGACTGAATTTACAGTCGCTGACAGACGAAACGCATTCCCCCGCCGAGGCAACCGAAGTTTATAAACGCCTGGCGGAAAACCCCGCTTTCCCGGTAACTCAATTCGATTGGAGACTGTTATAATGAAAAAAATCAGAATCGCACAAATAGGAATAGGACACGATCACGCGGGCGCGGTTTTTCAAAACATTTGCTCCCAACACGATAATTACGAAGTTGCGGGATATGCCGTGCCCGAAACAGAACGGAAAAAATTCAACCGTCGATTGAAAAATTCGTATTATGTGTCGTCGAAAGAACTCAGCGTCGATGAAATTTTAACATCGGAGAGTATCGACGCGGTTACAATAGAAACCGAGGAAATAAATCTTACGAATTATGCGTGCCGCGCGGCGAATGCCGGAAAACACATTCATATGGATAAACCGGGCGGTTTGTCGCTCGCGGAATTTGAGACGCTTGTTAAAACGCAGAAATCGAACGGCAAAGTTCTGCATCTCGGATATATGTACCGCTACAACCCGTATGTTATCGATTTGCTGCGAAAGGTAAAAGCCGGTGAACTCGGTACGATTCACGGGTTCGAGGCACAAATGAACTGTTATCACACCCCGGAGCGCCGACAGTGGCTTTCCGCATTTCCCGGCGGAATAATGTTTTTTCTGGGCTGCCATCTGGTGGATTTATCGGTACTCTTCCGCGGGTTCCCGAAAAAAATAATTCCGTTTAACCGTCCGAACGGCGATGACGGTGTGACGGGCGAGGATTACGGCCTTGCGCTGCTGGAATACGATAACGGTTATTCGATAATAAAAACGGATGCCGAAGAGTACGGCGGTTTCGCCCGCAGACAAATAGTAGTTGTCGGCTCAAAAGGCACCGTTGAAATCAAGCCGATTGAACGTTTGAATTTCGATTTGCCCTCCGAGCAATACGCCGTAAAAAAAGAATATTATTCCGCCGACTGGCATAATTACGCGGAGCCACAACAAAGCGAATCGTTCGGAAGATATACGGCGATGATGGAAGGCTTCGCCGCTTATGTACGCGGTGAAAAAGAAAATCCCTATACATACGATTACGAACTTGAACTTTACAAAACGGTTCTTAAAAGTTGCGGGGTTTCGGTGTAAAACGGATTTCTTCACTACGCAGCCGCGCAACTTTTTAACGCGGCTGTTGCAACGGTAAAAATGCGGTGTTATAATAAAAAGCGGGAACGAGAAAGCGAGGGATCTTTTGAAACTTACAAAAGCGGAACAGACATTTTCCGCCGTGGTACGGCGCTATCTTTGGATAATGATATTTGCCGCCGGCATAGCTCTCGGCATAATGATGCGCGTTTCCGGGTGGGGATATGTAAGCCGCGACTTAAGAATATTCCTGCTGCCGTGGTTCCGCGAAATCAAAGAGCTCGGCGGGTTAAAATCACTTTCCGTTCAGGTGGGCAATTATACCGTTCCGTATCTGTTTTGCATCGCCGTAATGACATATCTGCCCGTTGACCCCGTAACGCAATATAAACTTCTTTCGTGCGTCTTCGATCTCATTCTGGCGGCAGGAATTGCGGCGCTTACTTACGAAACCTGCCGCGGTAAAAGAAAAGAGAAAGCGTCTCTCGCGTTCCTGATTGCGATTTGCCTTCCGACGGTTGTATTAAATTCCTCGGTATGGGGGCAATGCGATTCGATTTTCACGGCGTTTGCCGTTTGGTCGCTGTGGTTCCTGCTGAAAGGTAAATTCGCGACGGCATTCTGGCTCTACGGGCTGTCGTTTTCATTCAAGTTGCAGGCGATTTTTTTCCTCCCGATATTCATAATTTATTATTTTAAGGAAAAGAAATTTTCGGCGCTTCATTTTTTGCAAATTCCGGCGGTATTTATTATTACTTCTCTGCCCGCGATATTTGCCGGTCGATCGCTGTTCGATATTCTGGGGGTGTACGCCGCACAAACCGATACATATCAGTATATGTATATGAACTATCCGAGTTTATACGCAATTATGGGCGACGATTACGATAATCTGAAAATTTTCGCCATTGCCCTGTGCTTTACGGCACTGGCAGTTATATTCTGTCTGGCGGTCAGGAACCGCCGTAAACTGTGCGGAACATTTTTTCTCTCCGTTACCGTGCTCTGCGCCTGGTGTTGCGTTCTGTTACTGCCGGCAATGCACGAAAGGTACGCTTATCCCGTCGATGTATTAAGCGTCGCGCTTGCCATTGGCGATAAGCGCTTTATTCCGTCGGCGGCAGCGATAAATCTGACCAGTTTGATTGTATACAGTTCTTATCTGTTCGGAACGACGGCGATACCGTTGCCGGCGCTTGCCGTGCTGAACACCGCGGCATTTATCGCCATGGGACTTTCGGTATTCAGAAATATTACCGCGGGAACATTATCTCCGGAGGTTGAAAGCAGATATGAATGATTTCGGGTTTATGAAAATTGCCGCCGCCGTACCGAAGTTGAAGGTTGCGGATGTGGATTATAATCTCGAACAGATTAAAGAGGTTATCGAGGCAGCGGCGCAAAACGGTGCAAATATTCTTGTAACCCCCGAACTTTCGCTTTGCGGCTATACCTGTGGGGACTTGTTTTTTCAGGATAAATTGCTGCAAGCCTGTGAAGACGCGCTTGCGGAGGTAAAAGACTTTACGGCCGGTTACGACTTTCCCGTCGCGGTAGGACTGCCGATTAAATTCGGCACGGCACTGTACAATGCCGCCGTACTCGTTTGCGGGGGGAAAATTCTGGGCGCCGTACCGAAAAGATACCCCGCAAATTACAATGAATTTTACGAAAAACGGTGGTTCGCAAGAGGCGGGAGCCGCGAATTTAAGACAATATCGGTTTGCGGCGAACAGGTACCGTTCGGTAATATACTGTTTAAGCTGAACAGCGACTGTACGGCGGGCATTGAACTTTGCGAGGATTTGTGGGTAGCGATACCGCCGAGTTCGTACATGGCGGTTGAAGGCGCCAATCTGATACTTAATCTTTCGGCAAGCAACGAATATGTTACAAAAAACGATTACCGCCGCGATTTAATCAAAGGGCAAAGCGCGCGGTGCATTTGCGCCTACGCTTACTCCGGAGCCGGCACGGGCGAATCAACTACCGATCTTGTGTTCGGCGGCTCCTCGTTTATTGCGGAAAACGGCGCGATTTTAGCTGAAAGCCGCCGCTTTTCGGACGACAGCGAAATAATCTACGCCGATATCGACTTAAAAAAGCTCAACTCCCTGCGCGCCGGCAACACCTGCTTTGCCGACTGCGGAGCGGAAACGGACGCGCAATATGAAACAATAGACTGCGGAGATGTGCCGAACCTTGACTTGAAATACTTCACAAGGCGTTACCCGAAAACGCCTTTTGTCCCCGACGGCGGCGATCAAAAGAAAGAACGCGCGAATGAAATACTGTCGATACAGACGGCGGGTCTCGTAAAACGGCTCACTGCCTCGGGCAGCGGGAAATGCGTTGTGGGAGTTTCGGGCGGCCTCGATTCCGCTCTTGCGCTTTTAGTCGCTGAAAACGCCGTGCGCCGGCTTAATAAGCCACCTGAAAATGTAACGGCGGTGACAATGCCCGGTTTCGGCACTACAGACCGTACTTACGGCAACGCCGTAAAACTTATACATTCAATCGGAGCAGAGTTACGGGAAATTCCGATTTCAAGCGCCTGTTCCGACCACTTGAAATCGATAGGGCACAATTTAGCCGTTCGCGACTCGGCGTACGAAAACGCCCAGGCGAGAGAGCGCACACAGATTTTAATGGATATTGCCAACATGGTCGGAGGAATTCTGGTAGGCACCGGCGATTTAAGCGAGGCGGCTCTCGGATGGAGTACATACAACGGCGACCATATGAGCATGTACGGGGTGAATGCCGGGGTGCCCAAAACACTGGTACGGTATTTAATCGATGCGATTGCCGTCCAATACGGCGGAGAAACGCAAGCCGTTTTAACGGATATATTGAACACTCCGGTAAGCCCCGAATTGCTGCCGCCGGATGAATCCGGAAAAATATCACAGAAAACGGAGGAAAGCATCGGGCCGTACATTCTGCACGATTTTTTCCTGTATCATTTTATCCGCTACGGTGCGGAACCGAAAAAAATTCTGTTTTTGGCGGAGCGTGAATTCAGCGGAATATATTCCGGGGAAGAAATTAAAAACTGTCTTAAAGTGTTTTTGAACAGATTTTTTCATAATCAGTTTAAGCGGTCATGTACGCCGGACGCGCCGAAAGTCGGGACGGTAAGTTTAAGCCCGCGCGGAGACTGGCGTATGCCGAGTGACGCCGAAGTTAATTTATGGACGGAGGATTTGCGTTGATTGATGCGGCGATTTTGCAACTGGTTAATTACGGGATTAAAAGAGGGCTTGTCGCTCCCGAAGATAAAGTTTATTCCGTAAACCGCATACTGGAAATATTAGGTAAAAGTGATTGCGACTTCGGCGTTGAAATCGGGGATGAATTTTCCGTTTCGG
Organism: uncultured Eubacteriales bacterium; assembly: GCA_964602735.1. GTDB lineage: Bacteria > Bacillota > Clostridia > Oscillospirales > Acutalibacteraceae > CAZRRV01. Next base: position 37,878 of record CAZRRV010000001.1, on the reverse strand, counting down.
CGGTCTTAAACGAAATATGCGACTATGCGGAGCGGAAAGGAATTATCGGTAAAAGCACCGCCGAGCGCGACTTGCTCGACACGGCCGTAATGGGCTGCATCACTCCCACGCCTTCAGGCGTAATAAAAAAATTCAACGAACTTTACTCGCGTTCGCCGAAAGAAGCCACCGACGGTTATTACCGTTTCTGCCAGGAAACAAATTACATCAGGCTCGACAGAATAGCGCGTGACGAAAAATGGAAAGTGAATACGGAATACGGTGAACTCGATATAACAATAAATCTGTCGAAACCGGAAAAAGATCCGAAAGCAATAGCCGCGGCAAAATCGAAACCGCAAACCGACTATCCCAAGTGCCAGCTTTGCAGGGAAAACGAAGGTTTTGCCGGTGATTTAACGCATCCCGCCCGCCAGAACCACAGAATTATTCCCATAACCCTCAACGGCGAACAATGGTATTTTCAGTACTCACCTTATGTTTATTACAACGAACATTGTATCGTGCTAAACGAAAAGCATATTCCCATGAAAATACAGGACGCGACTTTCCGGCGTCTGCTTGATTTCATTACAATGTTTCCCCATTATTTTTTGGGTTCCAACGCCGATCTGCCGATTGTCGGAGGCTCAATTTTATCGCACGATCATTTTCAGGGCGGAAACTATACATTCGCGATGGCCGAAGCGCCCGTTGAAAAGGAAATTGTATTTAGAGGCTACCCCGACATCAGCGCCGGAATGGTACGATGGCCCATGTCGGTTATACGGTTGCGCTGTTCCGACCCCGACCGTCTTGTGAATCTCGCGGATAAAATTCTGCTCGACTGGCGCGGATACACCGATGAAACCGCGGTTATTTTAGCCGAGACAAACGGAGTGCCGCATAATACGGTAACGCCGATAGCGAGAAGGCGCGGCGACGATTACGAACTTGATCTGGTTCTGCGAAACAATTTAACAACCGACGAACACCCTCTGGGGCTTTATCATCCTCACGCGAATCTTCATCATATAAAAAAAGAAAACATAGGCCTTATAGAAGTTATGGGGCTCGCCGTTCTCCCCGCGCGTCTGAAAGATGAAATCAACCGTCTCGCGCAGGTCATAATATCGGGCGGCAACCCCGCCGACGACAAAGACCTTGCCAAACACGCGGAATGGGCCCGTGATATTGTAAAGCGCAGAAACCCGAATCCCGGCAACATACACGAAATCTTAAAAGAGGAAATCGGTTTTGTCTTTCTTAACGTTCTCGAAGACGCGGGAGTTTACAAACGCAACGCAGACGGCACCTCCGCGTTCGAGCGTTTTATCGATTTTGTAAACAGACAGTAGATACGAAAGGATAACATACCGCTATGGCAATGTGGGACGGACGATTCAAAAAAGAAATTAACGACGCCGCGAACGATTTCCAGAAATCGATAAGCACGGATTGCCGTATGTACAGACAGGATATACTCGGCTCAATCGCGCATGTGCAAATGCTTGGCAAACAGGGTATAATCGACATCGACGAATCGGATAAAATCGCCGAAACTCTTCGGGATATTCTTTCGGACATTGACGAGGGCAACCTTAAAATCGACGGCGGTGCCGAAGATATTCATATGTTTGTCGAGGCGGAACTTACGAAAAGGATAGGCGACACCGGCAAACGTCTTCACACCGCGAGAAGTCGCAACGATCAGGTAGCGCTGGATTTGCGTATGTATCTGCGTGACGAAGCGCGGGCAATAACGGAACTGCTCTCCGACACGATAAAAATGCTTATGCGAAAAGCGTCGGAGAACGCCGAAACAATTATGCCGGGATACACGCATTTGCAAAGGGCGCAACCCGTAAGTTTCGGACATTACTGCATGGCTTACGCGTCGATGTTCAGGCGTGATATGGAAAGAATACGCGACGCCGTAAAACGGATAAACATCTGCCCGCTCGGCAGCGCTGCTCTCGCCGGTACAACACACAACATCGACCGCTTTTACACCGCCGAAAAACTCGGATTTTCCGCCCCGTGCGCCAACAGTCTCGACGGCGTATCCGATCGCGATTTTGTGATCGAATTCGCATCGGCGCTCGCCACTGTGATGATGCATCTGTCGCGCATTTGCGAAGAACTTGTACTTTGGTCGTCGTCGGAATTCAAATTAATCGAAATTGACGACTCTTATGCCACCGGTTCAAGCATAATGCCGCAAAAGAAAAATTCGGATATGGCCGAACTGATACGGGGCAAAAGCGGGCGTGTATACGGCAATCTCGTTGCACTGCTTACGATGATGAAAGGTCTTCCGCTTGCGTACAACAAGGATATGCAGGAAGACAAGGAGGCCGTTTTCGACAGCGTCGATACCGTAAAAAATTGCCTGACAATATTTATTCCGATGTTCGACACCCTTAAAATCTCAAAAGACAACATGCGTGCCGCGGCGGGAAAAGGTTTTATAAACGCAACCGACTGCGCGGATTATCTTGTAAAGAAGGGGTTGCCGTTCCGCTCGGCTTATAAAATAACGGGCGAACTGGTTGCATATTGCATAGATAAAGGCAAGAATCTTGAAGATTTAACTTTAGAAGAATTTAAGAACGCCTGCGACAAATTTGAAAGCGATGTCTACGGCGCGATTAAACTGGAAAACTGCCTTAAAGCAAGAACATCTTACGGCGGGCCGGGAATCGATTCAATCGACCGGCAGATCGCCGAAATGAGCCGGTTTTTGGAGCAACAATAAAGCAGTGAGCGGGTACCGTTAAAAAGAAAGGTTTCAAAAATTTTGAAACCTTTCTTTTCGTATGTTAAAGGCAGTTCAATCCGCGGTAAATTAACATTCACCTCCCGGGCAATCAAAACTCCCGGCAAGCGTTAAACCGCCTCCGCTTACTCCGCAACGTTCAACCAACGCGAACCTGTTAAATATCACATATTTCCGGAAAATTCGTTTTCCCGCGAAAAAGTTCCGCTGAGGACAAAAACATAACATCATCCGCCACATTACGCGGGGGCACAGATTATAAAATTTTCAAAATACCGTACGATATGATAAACGGCTATAGCCGAATCCGCGGCAAAGCGTTATCTCGCGTGAGAGGTGCGGGCAATAATATCGTCTTGCAATTCCTCGTCGAGACGGACAAAATAGCCGGAATAACCGCTTACACGGACACGAAGTGATTTGTATTTGTCGGGTTCTTTTTTGGCTTTAAGCAATTCCTCGCGCGATACATAATTCAGCTGCAGCATCAGCCCGCCGCCGCGGAAATAAGTTTCGACGGCACGAACGAATTTTTCAAACTGGTCGTCGTCTCTTATTATATTTTCATCAACCGAAAGATTAAATACGACCGAACCGCTCATAATTCCGTTTTCAAAAGCCTTTTTCACCGAATTGAAAAGCGCCGTCATGCCCTCGCGATCCTTACCGCCGGTTTGTGAAATGCCGAGGACAAACGGATCGCCGTCGTATCTGCCGTCGGGAGTAGCGGGAGTAAGTTCGCCGAACCAGACATTATGTTCCCAGTATCCCGTGTAATCGCCGAACATAATGCGTGTGCCGAAAATTCCGCGGTGCGTTAAAGCGAACTGTTTCAGGCTCTCGTTCACGCGAAGCGTGATGGCATTTGTATCGTCGGTATCGTTGCCGAAAAAATGCGTGTGCTTCAGGATATGCTCACGCGTATCTTCGCTCCCCTGCCAGTTACGGTCAAGCATATCGCAAAGTTCTGCCATTGAAAACAGTTTTTCCTCAAAAACAAACTGATTTACAACGCTAAGCGAGTCTATAACGGTTATGTAACCGTTAATGGGCATACAGAATGTAGACCTGGAGCAACCCCCTGCAAGCGAAGAAAGTCCGCGCTCTATACAGCCGTCCATAAAGCAACTGCTGATTATTTCAATATCGCGGGATATGCAGGTATTATACATATTCATTTTTTCAAGAATACGGGAAAGCGTGCGGAACAATTCCTGTTCGAACACGGCATAAAATTCATTGAAATCTTTTGCGGCGATAACTTCGCGGCGCCGGCATCTGAATGTGTCGCAAACCGCCGGGGCAACATTTGTGGCCGCGCCGGTAAAATCAATCGAACCCCCGAAAGCCGGCTCGTTGCACCCGGTAACAATATACCGGCTCGCCTCTTCAAACGTCATATCGTACATTTCCATGTAACCTTTTATACGCGGAACATCATTGCAGAAAGCGAGCCGCTTGCCGGGGTCGTTCCGTTCCAAATCAAGTATGTGGTAAAACTCGTCGCTCGGCATTTCGGGTGTCCAGCGAACGGTTATCTGCGGGCGAACAAGCGGAAGCTTCATCATACTGTCGAGGATAAGCCGGGAAAGGGAGCAATATCCGTCAGTATGATCCGGCAGATAGCCGCCAACCACGAAGTGGCACTCGCCTCCCTTATCATAATGCACGGATGTATAAGGCGTAAACGCGCTCAGCATACAGAACAGTTCGCCCAGATCATTCTCGGCCTGCTCAACCGTCAAACGACCTTCCAACAGGTCGCGCTCAAAAAACGGGCGCAGATACCTGTCTGGCGATCCGATACTGTCGGGCAAAAACTGATAGCAGAAATACACGCACTGCACGGCCTCGCGAAAAGTAGTCGCCGGGTTTGCCGGAACGCGGCGGCAAATATCCGACATCTCCATAAGTTCGTTGCGCCGCGCCGGGTCGGAAACCTGCTCGGCCATCTGCTCACAGTATTCGGCACATTTTTCGGAACGGTCTAAAATGGCGTTTAACACCATTTCGGCTCCGCCGAGAAAATAGCAGCGTTCGGGTTCGGCGGCATGACGGTCACGGGATTCGGTTACTTCCCGTATAAGTCCGTTTACACCCACGCGCAGTATTTTACCGAAATCCGCGACGCCGTGCTCCGCCTCGAAAGTGACTATCCCCTCATCCGGTTTCAGATAATGCTTGTGCCCTATACGGCTGCGATTTACATGCCCGTCGCATGAGTGCAACGGTCCCGGAAACATCTTGTTCCCTTTCCTGAAACGCATCATTCCTATAAACCGTGAATCCGGCGCCGCCAGCGCTATAGGCTGCGCCGCCATAAACTCGGCGATTCGCTTGCCGTTTCTTATCGCCTCGGGATAGAGGACATCATCGTCCGGGTCGAATGTTACCTCAACATTTTCCGGATAAATATCTTCGGTAAGACTGCGCTTTGCGAGATCGATAATGCTCTGCTTCATAACTTTTTCCCCTTCGTTAAAATATTCCTGTATTTTTCAAACCGTTCTTTTGAAAGCGGTTCGATTTCCTCACTTTGCTCCCCGAGAGCATCGGATTTCGGAACACCCATAGCGTGATAGCGCAAAGGTTCAACCGCTCCCGGCGCCGGATGCGAGGCAATCCAGTCCGCTATCGCGCGGACACTTTCGCCGTCGGCGTTAAAGCCCGGAATTAAAGGCACACGGATAATTACCCGACTCGGGCAAATGTGCAACAGGGACTCCAGATTTTGCAAAATTCTCGTGTTCCCCGCCCCGGTACCTGCCATATGCTTTTCATTGTCGGTATGTTTAAGGTCATAGAGAAACCAGTCGGTAACGGGAAGTATTTTTTCGAATGACGAAAACGGCACATTCCCCGCAGTATCCACCGCAGTGTTAATACCGTCGTTCCGGCACATTTTAAGCAGTTCGTGCAAAGGCTCAATCTGCAGCATACACTCTCCGCCCGATACGGTCATTCCTCCTCCCGAATCGTTAAAGAAAGGAATGTCTCTTTTTATTTTTTCAAAAATCTCGCCGGTATCAAACGTATACCCGCATATTGTTTTCGCCTCGGGGTGGCATACTTCCACACATTTGCCGCACAGCGAACATTTATAGCGATTGACGGTAAAATCATCCCTTACGGCGCCGTTTTCGCACGCGGAAAGGCACCGGCCGCATTTTGCGCAGCGGTTACGGTAAAACAGCATTTGCCGCGCCGGAGAACGGCTTTCGGGGTTATGGCACCATTTGCACGACAGATTGCAACCCTTAAAGAAAACCGTGGTTCGCACACCGGGCCCGTCAACCAGCGATCCGCGCTGCAGGTCAAATATATTTACATTCAACTTTTTCACCCGAAAGCTATTATATACAGCGATAAAACAATGTAAATAGGAATAATGACTATTTATAAAAATTGACGGTTAAAATTTGATGCGCTTTTTTGTGATTATATTGAAATACGGGATTTTATCTGATAAAATGAAATCAGCCGCTTAAGGGAGATGAAAAAATTGTGGCTGAGTGAAAGAGAAACAACGAATATACGCAACCTTAAAGCCGTAGTGCAAATTGACGAATCGCACCCGAGCGGCACGCGGTGTTACGGCGCTTCGCAAGTTGACCGACTGTTTTATGCGGATTCGACCGCCGCGGATAAGCCGGACTGCGAAATTCTGACACAACGCTGGAGCGGAGGGACAATATCGGTTAACGCCGGAGATGTTGTGTTTATCCCCCGCACTCTTCGTTATGAAGACCGTGTAATCCGGCCTTTTTGCTCACTGCTTATTTATGCCGATTTTGATTTTCAGGCTGAAAACCGGATTACCAAATGGAGTTTCGGCGAAAATCCGGAAATGCGCCAACTGTTCCGCAGCATCCTGCAAATATGGGAAAGAAAACGGGCGGGGTTTTATTTCCGATGTATGTCAGTTCTGTACGAAATATTGTTCCTGACCGCGCGCAGGGAACAGTCGGGGTATACAAGCCCCGCAAAAAAAGCACTGCTGCCCGCCGTTGAATATATGAAGGATAATTTATCCCGCGGAAATATAGAAATACCGCACCTTGCGCAACTTTGCAAAATGAGCTATTCGCATTTCAGGAACCGTTTCTTAGATACTTACGGTGTCTCCGCGAAAAACTATCTTTCGCAAATGCGGTTGGATACGGCTAAAAATCTGCTTGAAATCAGCGACTTTTCCGTAACGGAAATCGCGGAACGCTGCGGGTTCACTGATGTGTATTATTTCAGCAATTTTTTCAAGAAACTTACCGGCTTATCGCCTACGGAATATCGAAAAAGGATTTTATTTTCTCATTCCGATCGGAATAATACCTGACGGTTCGGTTGAAATTCGAAATATAGCGAAAAATCTGCCGATGCCGGGTTTTTGTCGGTTTTGCGATAAAATAAAGACGCGCCGGAATATAATCATTCCGAAGCATCTTATATTAAGGCAACACCGCATAATGACCGCCCGGCGGCTTTGCACGTCATATGCTTGCATATTTTTCGTTATATTTCACAAAATTGCTCGGAAATACACAAAGTATTTACTACGCTTTTTGCTTCAGCTAACGGAAATTCTGACGGCGCATCTGACGCACATTCTTTATGCGGTATTGCCTTAAGCAATTTTTAATTATTTATTTTTTATTTTTGGCATGAAAAATAAAAAATCTGCTCGCGAAATAGTTTAACACCGTAACGATTATATTTGAAATCAGCTTCCAGATAACCGCGTTAAGATGCAAACGATCAACAGCGATCGCCATTATTGCCACGTCAAGCACGCCGGTAAGAATTCTGCAACAGAAAAACGACGCGAATTCGCCAATCAGCCCCGCCTTATTTTCTCTCCGGCTGTTAAATACAAAAAATTTGTTTGTAAAAAAAGCGAACAGCACCGCTATCAGCCAGGCAATTATCGTACTCGGCACATTTCCGATATTTCCCACATCGTAAAGCAAAATATAAACAACAGTGTTCACCGCCGTAGTCAACACGCCGAAAAAAAGATACGAGATCATACGCCGGTACCGCCGCAAAAGCGAAACTGTTTTATCAAATATGCCGTGTTTATCCATTGTTCCCGCCTCCGTTGAAAAAAATTCAAAATTTACGAAAATATAAATGCACGCGCACCGGAATATTTGCACTTATATGATATTATAGCATATAAGACCCGCGACGGCAACAAATTCGGAAGTTCGATTCGAAAACCCATGCCGACGTTATCGAAACATTAACTGTTCGCGACAAAAATATGTCCGAATGCGTATATGCGACAAAACCGGGACATAAAGCGGTGGTATAATATATCGGCGAGGCGGAGGGGAACGCACTTTAATAACCGAAAAGGCAAGACCTGCCCGAATACAATTCATACCCCCGTCTGCGAAAACGGTTAAAAAAATCACATGGCTTAACAGGCACTAATGCGGCCCGGTTATTAAACACGTTCATGTATTAAAACGGAAGGAAATGGAAAGACGGAAATGACAAAAAGAATTATTGTTCCGGGTTCAAAAAGTTTCAATAATTATCCTCTCGAGGAGCGGGTGCTTAATGAACTTCTTCCCCAATACGGGGAAGATATCGAAATCGTTTCTGGTCACGCGGAGGGCGCGGATCGATTCGGTGAGATATACGCCGAGCGGCACAACATAAAATGCGCCGTATTCCCCGCGCAGTGGGAAAAATACGGAAAAAAGGCCGGACCGATACGAAATTCGCAGATGATTAAGTACGCGAAAGAACAGGAACCGGCTATTATAGCGTTTTGGAACGGGCACAGCAAAGGAACGCTTGATACGCTCGTTAAGGCAATGAACGACAGCATACCGACAACGATAATTATTTACAACCGCCACGGAAATTACAAAACCGTCCGTTTTGTTTACGATGAGTAGAGAAAATCAAATTTTATTTTACCTTACGTACCGCCCGCCGTCGTAATACGGCGGTTCGACGCGACTTAATAAATAACGATTATTGCGACGGGTCGGACAGTCTGACCCGCCGCACCTTTCCCGGCGATGTTTCGGCAATTCACACAACATATTCCCGACAACGGATCTTAGCAATATACTGCGCCGCCCGCCCGGTATTTTCCTGCTTAATGCAACGCCGCAGAATGCCCGGCTCCCGACATCATCTGCCGTTACATCCGATGCCGGGTTTTTGCGGTGTTGCCTTAATAATAACCAGCGGAAGCCGCCAGCTGGTTCAAAGCCGCCTGTGCTTTTGAGAATTTACACCGCAGGGCACGGTCATACCCGTCAATAAAAACCGCCGCATACTTTCGTAAGCGGCGGTAAATGCGCATTGCTTTACACTGCTATCTTATTTTGCCGTAGAGCGGAAAAGAATCGGAGTCTTTTTTTACCGGCCGCGGGGTATCGTCGCGGTTGTCGTCATTTCCGTTATATCCGTTCTCAACACTGATTACCACCCTGCGCGACAATCCCTCGCCCACAGACGACGAAGTAACGCCGGCAATTTCATGGACGGCGGTATGGATAATACGCCTTTCATAAGGATTCATAGGTTCGAGAGTTCTGTCGTGCCGGGTGCGCAGACACTGTTCGGCGGTACGCCTTGCCAAATCTTTTAATGCGGATTCCCTCTTTTCGCGGTAATTCCCCACATTCAGAACCACACGGAAATAACCGCCTTTACCCGGGTTAGCCGCAAGCGACGCCAGATATTGCAACGCGTCGGAAGTTTCTCCGCGGCGACCGATAACGGCGCCTAAATTCGCGCCGTCGAGATCGATACGGCACCCGTTTGAAATATCCGAAACTTTTATGCTTAAATTACGTGCTCCGAGCATACCGACTATCTCTCGTAAATAATCGCACGCTCTGTAAGCCGGACTGTCTTTAGGCAGCGAAGTGTATTCAACTCCGGGCTGAGTTGTTTCGGATGAGTTTTTTCCGCTGTCGGGTTCGGCCTCCTCTTTGTCATCGGGTGTCAATTCCCGCACGGGTTCGCCCGCGGTCTCGCGGGTATCGGGGATCTCGCAAAAAGCCCTTACCTTCGCGGGGGAACCGCCGAACATACCCAGGACTTTTTTCTTCGGCATTTCAATTATTTCATACTGCACATCCGCGCCGCCGGTTGAACCCAGTGCGTCTTTCGCCGCGCGTTGCGCGTCTTCATAAGTGGCTCCCTCGCCAAACGCTTCTTTAATCATACCGCTCACTCCACAAACGGGAACTTTCGCCCCCGGAACTTATTATTGTTGCTGTTTTGCCTTTTCGGCGAGAATTTTCTTTTCGGTTTCATTTCGTTTAAGCACGAACTTCATCTGTTCATGCGATACCATTTTTTCGGGGCTGTACGCCAGCTGCATAATCGTTTGCAATCCGCCCGAGATGAGACTTGAACACGCCCAGTAAAACCCGAGCGCTCCGGGGACTGTAAATCCTATAATAAGTGAAATCACCGGCATCGTAAGCAGCATTCCCGCCATAGTGGGCTGCCCCGGGTTCTGCTTTTTTTGTATAACAAGTGAAATTATACTTGTAAGCATCGCGGTCGCAAACGCCAGGAACGGAATAATCCAGATTGGTTCGGCCTCGGAAAAATTAAATGTGAAATTCGGATTATCGGTTAAATCTATCCCGAAAAAATTAAAATTTATGTGACTTAATGTGTCGGCGGGGATTGACGCGACTTTACCCTCGGCCACCGGAGCCACCAGCTCGATTGCACTTTTTACTCCCAAGTCTTTCATGGCGGCGTTAATGGTATCGGCCGGTATTCCGCCCAAATACTGCAAAGGATTTACCACGACGAAATAAATGGCATACATAAAAAGGAGACGTATAATCATCGGGAGGCATCCGCCCGCCATCGATACATTTTCCCGCTGATAAAGCTCCTGAAGCGCGGCATTGTACTTCTGCTTATCATCGCCGTACTTTTGCCGCAACATATCCATTTTGGGTTTAAGCAGAGCCTGTTTCGCCGAGGATTTTTGCGATTTAAGCGTAAGAGGGAAAATCACAAGGTTTACAAGCAGTGTAAACAAAAACACCGCCCCCGCGAAATTGCCTCCGCAAAGCGTGGCAAGCCATCTCATCACATAACCCATGGGCTTGCTGATAAAACTCATAAACTATCACCTTATAAAGCCTCTAATGCCCCTTAAGCTGCTTCCTCTTGGGTTCGGGCACGGGATCGTAACCGCCTTTGCATAAAGGATTGCAACGCAAAATACGCCACACCGCAAGGGCGGATCCCTTAAACGCCCCGTGCTTTTCGATTGCCTCGACAGCGTAAGCGGAACATGTGGGCGTAAAACGGCAACACGGCGTTTTAAGCGGAGAAACATTTTTTTGATAGAACCGTATCAGCGATATCAAAATCTTTTTCATTACATCAGCCCCGCCGATGTCAGATGTTTTCGCATAACCACCGCGCATGCCGTGCTTTTTTCAAACAAAATACGCTTTCGCGCGACAAAAACTATATCGGCACCGCCCTTGATTTCGCTCTCACATCCGGTAAAAGCCGCCGTTATTACCCTTTTTGCCCGATTGCGCTTTACGGCACAGCCTAATTTTTTTCCCGTTGTTATACCGATTCGAACGGTTCCCCGCCTGTTTTTAAGCACGTATGTTACAAACATCGGGCTTACATATGATTTTCCTCTGCCGTAAACGCGGCGGAAATCACGGTTCAGTTTCAGGGTAAGCGGCCTCAATTCGATTTCCCTCCGAGAAATAACAGGACACGGCAGACCGGCGCCTCACACGATCAGCGATCAGTAAGTTAAAACTTTTCTGCCTTTTTCCCTGCGGCGCGACAAAACTTTTCTGCCGTTGGCCGTCGACATTCTTTTTAAGAATCCGTGTTCTTTTTTTCTGTGAATTTTCTTCGGCTGGTATGTTCTTTTCATAAATTAAAACCTTCCCATACTTCGTGTTTCAACAAAAAAGATCGCTAACATTTGTATATTATAGCGCATTAACGGCTATAATGTCAATAGCAATTTTCAACCTGAATTTATGCGCAAACACGCCGCCATTCTCTGATATTGACAGCGATAAACGGCAATGCTATAATGAGCGCAGAAAATCGAATTATAAAAAAAGGGGCGAAAAAGATGAAAAAAGAAAAGAATCGGCGTTTAACCGGCGGGAAAATCCGCCGCGGTTTAATAAAACTCACGGCGACGTTTTTAACAATCGCGGCGCTTTGCGTATCCGCTACCGCCTGCGGCGCAAAGAAACCCGCTTACGGCAACTTTGAAGGCACCAGGTTGACGGTCGCCACAAATTATACTTTTTATGCTCTCGATTTATTTCGGGAACTTGCCGAAAGCTTTGAGAACGTCACCGGAGCAACGGTTGAGTTAAGAAATTACGGGGCGGAATACGGCAGCAATATCGATCGGAACATAGGAGAAAACAATCTTCCCGATGTATTTATGACAATGGGATACACCGAACGCAAATTTAAGGATTATTCGCTTGATCTGACCGATGATAACTTCGGGGAATATACCGGCACCGGGAAAAAACTTGTTTCCGCGAGTGACGGCAAAGTTTATTCGTTCGCCCTGTCTCACGAACTTTCCGGCGTTTTGATAAATACCAAAGTATGCGAATCCGCCGGTGTAAATCCGGAGTCGATCCACACATGGGACGATTTTTTCGCCGCGTGCGCGAAACTTAAGGGCGGCGGAGTAACTCCGATCGGTTCTAACCCGTCCGGCAAAATTTTTTCGGAAATTGCGGGCAGCTTCTTAACTTACAAAGGCGAAGCGGCGGATGTTTCCGAGGCGCTGTTAAACGGCAGTTGGAGCGGAAATGAAATCGGCCTTGTTATAAATTTCTGGCGGGACTGCTTAAAACAGGAATATTTGTTTCCCGACGCCGCAAGTTTGGATAATATGGAAAAATACGCACGTTTTGCAGAGGACCAATCGGCCTTCCTTATCGGCGAAGACTTTACCGCCGCTGCGCTTTGCAAATCGTACTGCGGCGAGGATAAATTCTTGCTCGCGCCGTATCCCTCAAGCAGGCAGGGCGGAGAAGAAACACTCACGGTAAGCGACGGTGATGTGTTCGCAATCAACAAAAACTCGAAAAACATCGATTGTGCGAAAGCGTTTTTCAAATATCTTTCGGAAAGCAAAACCACCGCGCAGCTCGTCAGGACAACCGAAACCGTTCCCGCTCTTAAAAACATGAAAAACTCCGCCAGTACCGAGGGCAGCGCGGTACTTGCCAAAACGCTTGATTATTACAAAGGCCGCGATATTGCGTATCACAACCGCTGGCATAAAGAATACCTTCCCGCGGGAGTTTATTCGACGCTTGGAAATGTTGCGTCCGGTTTATTTATCGCCTACGACAACAACGAATATGTAAACGAGTACCCGCAAACGATAAAGTCATCTTACGATACTTCATACGCGGGAAACCGCGACGCCATAGATAACGATTATAAAATCGAATTAACCGACTGCGGCGCCGGAGGCGATGTAAACGAGGCGTACATCTGGCAGCTCGCTGACGCCGTACGGTTTGAAACCGATGAGTCGGGCGAATGTAAAGCTGTCGGGAAATCGAAAACGGATAAGAACACTACCGTATTTATCGGAGATTCTTTTTTGGATGTCCGCAACTGGTGGACAAATTTCTACACGGAAAGTTACCCCGGCAAAAATGTTTTCAACATGGGAATCGGCGGAGCGAAAGCCGGTCACTGGCCGTTTTATCTCGACAGAGTATTCTCATCTTTCGGCGACGCGGAACCCGCAAACATAGTGCTTAACATAGGCACAAACGATTATTCGGCGTACAGAGCGGACGCGGCGGCAGCCAATGTGGAAACATTTATTAGCGCATTACGGAAGAAATTCCCCGAAACAAAGATTTACTGGTTCAGCGTTACATACCGCGGAGAAGGTGATTATCTCAATTCCGACATCGACTCGTTGAATGCCGCGGTAAAAGCGTGGATTGAAAAACCCGAACAGAAAAACGTAACTTATGTTGATGTTGTAAGCAAAGTGTCACACGATATGTTACGCGGCGATAATCTGCATCCCAAGCTTGAAACGTATTCCGTATTCGCAGAAGCACTTGAAGACGCGGGTTGCATGATCGGCTGACGATACGTTGTTAAGGCTACGAATAACCCCGGAGCCTTAATGTTATTTATTACGGCAACCCGACAAAGAAAACGGTATACCGGCATGACCGAAAAAAACGAACTGTTTGTGCATACATACGGTATTCACAAACAGTTCGTTAAAATATAACGGCAATGCCGGATAAAATTCTCGGGCGGTATTGAACAACGCCGTGATAATTATTCGCCGTTAATTATGTTCCGCCAGCCACCTTTCGGCGCAGTGAGCAAGGTACGCCGCGCCAATCGGCAATACATCCTCGTTAAACATCACCCTGCTGTTGTGAGCGGGATATTCTCCGCGTTCATCGGGAAATCCGGCGGAAAGATAAATAAAGACGCTCGGCACCCGCTCGGCTATCAGCGAAAAATCCTCCGACGCGCTCGCCGAAACATTCGGATAACCGGTAGCGCCGGGCACCGGAAGTTCCCGCATATAGCCGACGATTTCGTTTGTTAAATCCGCGTCGCAGACAAGGACAGGCACACTGCAAAGGAACTTCACGGCGGCTTTTCCACCGTAAACAGACGCCGTACCCTCGGAGACTTCCGTTAGCCTTCGCGCAAGTTTGTCGCGGACATCTTTTTTATTTGTACGCATACTGCCCTTAAGCAGCGCGGTATCGGGAATTATATTCGCCGCGGAACCCGCCGTAAACTGCCCGATTGTAAGCAGGCAGGCGTCGCTCGGATCGCATTCGCGGGCGATCAGCTCCTGCAACGCAAGATGAATATGCACCCCGATATTTATCGGATCAATAGATAAATGAGGATAAGCCCCGTGGCTGCTTTTCCCGGTAATCTGTATCTCGAATGTATCAACCGAAAACATCATCGTACCGCCGGCATTGTACATAAATGTTCCGATAGGGATTTTCCCGGGGCTCACGTGATATGCCAGAGCGATGTCCGGCTTCGGATTTTCGAGTATGCCGTGTGCTATCATGTTGTTGCTGCCCTCAAAAGTTTCCTCGGCAGGCTGGAACATAAATTTTACGGTACCTTTAAGACGGTTTTCGTTTTCTTTCAGCATTTTTGCCGCCGTAAGCAACATTGCGGCATGAAAATCGTGGCCGCAGGCGTGAGCGGTGTTCCCCGTCGGGCAGGCAAAAGGCAGACAGCTCTCTTCCGGCATGGGAAGGGCATCCATATCAGCGCGCAGAAGAACGGTTTTCCCTCCGCGGCCCAGAACGGCGGTTACACCCTCGCCGCACTCGCGCGGTTGCAGTCCGTACTCTTCAAGGCGCCGAATAACATAGCCCTTTGTTTTCGGCAAATGCAACCCGACCTCGGCGTTTGTATGAAAATAGCGCCTGTTTTCGACAAGTTCTCCGGCAAGCTGACCGGCTCTTTCAAAGTAATTCATGGTACGCCGCACTTACCGCCTTTGACTTTCGGTGGGCGCGCTTTTCGCCACAATCATCACGATCAGGTCGCATATTGCCTCTACTATAAGCGAAACACCGATGAATATCCACAGAAAGGCAGTAGTTGTGAAAGGATCGGCGAGTATTATCACCGCGCAGACAATGGATATCAGCGCATTCAGCATATTGAAAAGCCATCTTCCGGTTTTCAGCCTTATCGCGTCGATAAACCATTGAAATTTGAAGAGCCCTCCGATGAGAACCGCGATACCGTAAAGTATGGTGAGTATCGGGAATTTGGAAATAAGCCACTTCGGGTTGATTACCAGGAACAACCCGCCGAGCAGCATTACAAGCCCTTTGACCAGAGTATCTTTAACCGACGCCTCAAGCGCATCGGTGCGGAAATATTTCACCACACTGACTATACCGCCTACCAGGAGAACGATACCGCAGGCAATAATAATTGCGGTAGTGAAATTATCCGGGCTTACAAGCAGAAGTATTCCGACAAGTGCCTCGAGGATACATACAAAGATCAGGTTAATGTTGCGCTTTAAAAAACTCATCGCCGATTCCTCCCTGTTATTTATATTTTAATTATAATGCCGACCCGGGTTAAAGTCAATAAAAAGGTTCCGGCGGC
>CAZRRV010000001.1:0-21862 GCA_964602735.1 uncultured Eubacteriales bacterium | reverse complement strand
ATATCCGTCGTGCGTGTGACGCCCGGGTCGGTTCTTGCATGTAAGTTCAAATGTGAATGAATCGGTAAACCCGTATTCCCGCAAGCGGTTTCGTATTCCGATCCAGTCCGCTGCGCCGTCGAAAGGCAACATATGCGCGTCATCGTGCCAGGTGATTTCATCGCCGGTTATGCCGAGATTATCATTCAAATGCGTACCGGCAAGCAATTCCCCATACATTCGCATCAAATCTTTAGAATAATTATAACACATTTCGTGACCGGTGTCCCAGCAGAAACGGCATGATTTATGCCATTTCAGATTTTTGAATATACAGTCTAAGTATTCAAGACCTTCGGTGTTCTCAAAGCCGAGCGTCACGCCGCGGGAATCGGCATAAGAACACAGCCTGTCGAACCGTTCAAGACCCGTTTCGGTCGGCGTATGTTTATCAAATCCGATTATCGCATGAACTACGGCAAGCGGAATGCCGAACCTTGCGCAGTCGTCCACACATTCTTCAAGCATCGTTAAATATTCCGGGCCTCGGTCATCATCTTCCCAAATCAGGTCAATATGATTAAACGGAGCGTGAATCGACTGATAATACAGCCCTTCCGATTTTGCAAGCGCCGCCCAATCGGAAACGGGGTCTCCCCTGTTCCAACCGGTAAAGAAACCGTCGAATCCCGCCGCTTTAATCATCGGTATCATCTCCGATGTGCTTTTATCGAACCCTGTTTTGGTGTTGATGCAAAGTTTGATTTTATCCATCGGCTGACTCCTTTGTTAAATAAACAACGATGAAAACCACGGAAAATACGATATGGAACCGTCATTCGCCGAAATGTTTCTTTGCCGTTTCGACATCCAGACTTATACGATACCGAAGCTCATCGATCGAATCGAAACGCATTTCCCCGCGAACAAAATCGAGCAGTTCTATTTTTACCCGTTCACCGTAAATTTCCTTTGAAAAACCGAAAACATATGTTTCCGCCCCCGGAGCGGGCAGATTAAAGGTCGGATTAACGCCGATATTCGTAAGGCCGCGATACTTCAAACCTTTAATGTAAATGAAAGACGAATAAACTCCGAATCGCGGAAGGCACAGTTCCAAAGGAATTTTTTGATTAACCGTAGGAAAGCCGAGCTCATGACCACGGCGGAAACCGTGATATACCTCTCCCTCAAAAAAATAGGGGTAGCCGAGCATTTCACCGGCGCAACGCATTTCTCCGCTTTGTACTCGCCGCCTTATTTCGCTCGCGCTAACCGCAGTCCCGTTGATTTTTACGGGTTCGCATATTTTAAGCGGGAATCCGTTCCTTTCACAGTACCGGGCAAGCAATTTTGTATCGCCGCTACCTCCGGCGCCGAAACGGTAATTAAATCCGCAACAGAATCCCCGGACATTATACTCCTCGGCAAGAAAATTCAAAAAATCCTCCGCCGTATAATTTTTGATCTTTTCAAAATCGAAAAGCACAATATCTTCAATTCCGATTTCCCGGATTTTTTTTACACGGTCTTTCTCGGACAACAGCAACGGAGCATCAATGCCCATCGCGGCTTTCGGCGTACCGTGGAAACTGAAACAGACAGGCACAAGATCTCCGAAGTGCAAGGAGCTTAACAGTACCTCGCGGTGCCCCAGATGCACTCCGTCGAAAGTTCCGAGCGCGGCGACCGCCGCTTTGCCTTTAAGCATACCGTTACCGCCAACCTCCGATAAACTCCGCCGCCGCTTTTCCGTCCGCGGGATAATCACCCGGCCGGACAAATCGCCCGGTCTCACGTGTTTCACGTGTTTTTAATTGCACGGACGTTCCAAAACGCATTTAGGACGCAGGGTTTCCTCCTCATCCGCAACCGCTATGCCGAGCAGAATATCATTGAACATTACCTTTACGGGGACATTCTTCGGCGGATCTTCGCTCAATCTGTTAATATCAAGTTCTCCCCCGTTAGTAAACCGAACCGCCTGTCTTTCGCTTACATATACGGCGAACAAATGCCCGACAGCCTCGGCGGGCGTAACAATACATTTTTCCGGGTTGTTTGCTATTTCGTCAACAGTCCGGCACTGCGTTTCCGGGAACCTCCCCGACTCGATCCTTCTCAGCGCGGTCAATACGGCACCGCAACCGAGCGCGCGCCCTATATCGTTTACAAGCGACCGAATATACGTTCCTTTGGAACACCGAACCTCTATCGTATATTCATTTTCGGAGGGGTTGCCGCAAAGGCGGAGACTGTATATATTTACACGGCGCGGTTTAATCTCGGCATCGACACCCGCCCGTGCCAGTTTATACAACGGCGTACCGTTTATTTTTATCGCCGAATACATGGGAGGGGTTTGCATTATTTCCCCGCGAAACCGTGATAAAACTTCCTCTACCGAATCTTTATTTACACTAACTTGCGAAGTACCGACCGTTGTACCCGTTATGTCGTATGTATCGGTGCAAATACCGAGCCACAATGTGGCCGAATATGCTTTCTCGGAGGCGGGAATATAATCGGCAAGCCTTGTGGCGGAACCCAGCAGCACGGGAAGGACTCCCGTAGCCATCGGATCCAGCGTGCCGAGATGACCGACTTTTTTTTCACCGTAAATTCGGGCCACTTTATGCGCGGCGGAAAAGGAGGTTATACCGTGCGGTTTATCGAGCAAAACCATACCGTTCATTTTATTTGACGGTATCTTCTATATACCGTTCCGCGACCAAACAGATTTTCTCTTTAATATCATTTATGTCGCCGGCAAGTTCGCAACCCGCGGCTCTCAGATGACCGCCGCCGCCGAAACGCGCGCATATTGCCGAAGCATCAATCGGCGGATGAGTGCGCACCGAAATTTTGAATTTGCCGCCGCAGGATTTTTCGCGCAGTGTTATGCCGACCAGCACACCTTCGACAGTGCGCGGAATAGAGGTAATACCGTCTAAATCCCCCTCAGAACACCCGGATTCTTTCTGCATTTTGAGCGTAACGGGAAGAACCGCGCATTTCCCGGAGCAACGGTATTCGATATTTTCAAGCGCGAGGCGCTCGATTTCAATTCTCGCTCTGCTTTTCGTTTCAAACATTTTCCGATTGATTTCGGCGGCATCCGCTCCGAATTCCAAAAGACGTGCGGCTATCCGGTGAGTTTCGGCAGTTGTATTGCCGAATCGGAAACAACCGGTATCGGTGGAAATCGCGGTGTACAACGCGTCTGCGATAAATTTATCCGTTTTTATATTCAAAATTTCCGCTATTTCGAAAATGCATTCTCCGGTTGCGGCGGCCTCGGGATTTATGAAATTCAGTTCCGCATACCGGACATTTGACGGGTGATGGTCGATACATAAGCCGACACTGCCCCCGTATTTCTCCGCGAAAGTTCCCGTCAGTTTCATATCGGCGATATCGACCGCTACCGTACACCGGGGCTTAAACCGTTGCTTTTCCAGGCACAGGAACGAATACTTTTCAGGCACGGCATCGGGACATATAACATTCGCTTTTTTGCCGATTTGCCGCAATATCGCGCACAACGCGGCTCCGCTGCCTAAAGTATCGCCGTCGGGGAAAGCGTGGGTAATAATTCTGAAATTATCATGCGACAGTAAATACTGCGCCGCTCCCGCGGCCGTGACGCTAATGCCGTTCATCGGAATTACTCCGGGCGTTAATATCGCGTAAAATACCGTCGATTTTCGCCCCGTTGCGCATGGAATCATCGGCGAAGAACCGCAGTTCGGGAGTTTTGCGCAGTTTCATACGGCGGAAAAGTTCACGGTGCAGAAAACCGGCGGCGCTGTTCAGCCCCTTAATCGACTCCTCGGTTTCGGACTCACCCGATATTGCACTCACAAACACCTTGGCGCTCGACATATCGCCCGATGTTTCCACTTTTGTGATGCTTAACAATTCGCTTACTCTGGGGTCTTTGATTTCACGCAAAAGAAGCGAAAGTTCGCGCCGCAAATCGGAGTTTAACCGTTCGATTTTTACGCTCGGCATGATATTATCCTCCGTATTACCTCAATCACGGTATTCTTCCATCATAAACGCCTCGAAAACATCACCCGTTTTTATATCGTTGTATTTTTCAAGGCCTATACCGCATTCATAACCCGACGCCACTTCCCTGACATCATCCTTAAAGCGACGCAGCGAAGCGATGGCGTCCTCGGTAAGCACAACGCCGTCGCGGACGACACGAATCCGGCATGCCCGCGTAATTTTGCCGGAGTTTACATAACAGCCCGCAACTGTCCCAACTCCGGAAATTTTATAAGTTTCGCGAACCTCTGCCGTGCCGGACTGCTGTTCGCGGTATTTCGGCGCAAGCATACCTTTCATCGCGCTTTCGATTTCCTCAATGCAGTCGTAGATGACCCGATAAAGCCTTATATCTACTCCGTCGCGTTCGGCAATATCTTTCGCCACGGCATCGGGTCGAACATTAAATCCTACCACAATCGCGCCGGAAGCGGCGGCGAGCATTATATCCGATTCGTTTACGGCTCCCACTCCGCCGTGTATAACCTTCACACGCACCTCGTCGTTGGAAAGCTTCTCCAAACTGTCGCGCACGGCCTCTACCGAGCCCTGAACATCGGCTTTAACCACTATATCGAGTTCTTTCAGATTTCCCTCCTCAAGCTGCGAGAACAGATTGTCGAGCGTTACTTTCCGCGTTGCCTCGAACACATCGTTTTTTCTCTTCTGCTTGCGCTGTTCGACAAGCTGTCTGGCGAGACGTTCGTCGGTTACCGCGTCGAAAGCGTCGCCCGCCTGCGGCACCTCTACAAGACCGGCAACCTCAACGGGGACAGACGGGCCCGCCTCTTTAAGCGCTTTGCCGTTTTCGTCGCGCATAACTCTTACACGTCCAACCGCCGAACCCGCTACGATTATATCCCCGTCGCGCAATGTTCCGGACTGTACAAGCAGCGTGGCTATCGGTCCGCGGCCTTTATCTAGTTTTGCTTCAATAACCACGCCTTTGGCCTTGCGGTCGGGGTTGGCTTTCAGCTCCATCATTTCGGCGACAAGCAAAATGCTCTCCATAAGTTTATCAAGACCCTCGTGCGTTTTCGCCGAAACGGGAACACAGATTACATCTCCTCCCCACTGTTCAGGCACAAGGGAATACTCCGTAAGCTGCTGCAATACGCGCTCCGGGTCTGCTTCGGGTTTATCGATCTTGTTTATTGCAACGATTATCTGGACATTCGCCGCTTTGGCATGATTGATAGCCTCGACTGTCTGGGGCATAATGCCGTCGTCGGCGGCAACGACAAGGACGGCGATATCGGTCGCCATGGCGCCGCGCTGCCGCATGGATGTAAACGCCGCATGCCCGGGCGTATCCAATACGGTGATGTTCTTCCCGTTGTATTTAACCCTGTAAGCTCCGATGTGCTGAGTTATACCGCCCGCCTCGCCGCCGGTTACGTTCGAGTGGCGTATAGCGTCAAGGAGAGATGTTTTTCCGTGGTCGACATGACCCATAACAACGACGACCGGGTCGCGCGGCTTTAAGTCTTCCTCTCTGTCTTCGGTAACATCCATAATACGCTCTTCTATGGTTACCTCTACAACATGCTCAATTTTCCCGCCCAGTTCGGTAACAACTATTTCGGCGGTATCGTAATCGATCACCTCGTTCGCGGTTGCCATTACGCCGAGACCCATAAGTGTTTTTATAACCTCGGCGACGGTTTTCTTGAGCCCCGCGGCGAGTTCCGAAACGGTTATTTCATCCCCTACCGATACTTTTACGGGGTTTTTCTTGATTTTTTCCAACTGCAAACGGCGCAGTTTGTCGGCTTCTGTTTCGCGCTTTGCTCCCTGCGGACGACGATATTCCTGCGATTTCTGTTTAATCTTCTGCTTCCGCTGAACATTGTCGCGCATCGTATTCGCCGGAGCAATGCTCTCGTATTTCTCGTTGTATTTATCCAAATCGACATGTGAAGAACGGGTATCGACTTTTCTTATCTCCGCGGGTCCGCGTTTGGGCTGCGTTCCCGATTTCTCGTCTTTTTTCCTGGCTTCGAAAGGATGCAGATTGGGTTCGGCGCTTGCGGTCTTTCCCGCAGTATTCGCCGTTTTTCTGCCGCCGCGCGCGGGTTTCTTTTCCGCAGTTTTTTTTGTTCCGGCTTTTTCGGAAGCTTCGGGCGAAGCACTCTGTTCACCCGGTGTCTCGCCGGAGGCCGCCGCACTTTCGCCCGAAAGATCAGCCTGTTTCGATTCGGCTTCCTGTTGAGCGGCATTCTGCGCCGCCATAAGCTGCGCCAGAATTTCCGCCTGTTTCGCAAGCAGTTCTTCCTGTTCGCGGTTCTGTACTTCTTTGCGCGAATTCCTGCCCTCGTCGCCGCTTGCGAGATAAGCATTCAAATCTTTAATTTCGTGTTTTTTCGTCAACAAGTCGAAAATATAATTTATTTCCGGCTCTTCGAGAGCGGTCTGAGTTTTTTTCTCGCCGAAATCGGCTGATAAAAGCTCCTGAACCACTTTTGTTTGCAGTCCGAAATCTTTTGCCAGATCGCGCACCTTATATTTCGTCATGCAATTTTCCCGCCTTTCTGATTGCTTCGGCCAATCCCCTATCGGTTATCGCGAATATTCCCGCGCCGGTTCCGGTTGCGTTCGACAATACCGGCGAACCGTAACCTGTTCGTACTATTTCCGTCTTGCCCGCGACTGCGCGGAGCTTTTTTTCCGTATTTTCCGAGATGTTATCCGAAAGCAGTACAAGCGCGGCTTTGTTCCGTAACAAAGCTTTTTTTACCGCGTATGTTCCGACTGCCAGATAACCCGCGCGTCGTGCTATTCCCAAATACGAAAGTAGAGGATCGTTATTCACTCGACATTTCGCTTTCTAAAGCCCTATAAAATTCAGCCGATATACCGGTCTTAAATATTTTCTCCGCCCTTTTGCGTTTTACCGCTTTTTCCAAACAGGAGCGGCTGTCGCATAAATATGCGCCGCGTCCCGGGGCGTGGCCGCGTCTGTCGACCGTCACCACACCTGTCTCGTCACGCACAATACGAATAAGTTCGTTTTTCGGCTTCATTTCTCCGCATCCGATGCACATACGCATCGGCGTCTTTTTCCCGGGCATTGTTAATTCTCCGCATCTTCGCCGTAATACCCGCTTTCGGGTCTTATATCTATTTTCCATCCGGTAAGTTTTGCGGCAAGACGCACATTCTGCCCCTTATTGCCGATGGCGAGCGAAAGCTGCGAATCGGGTACCGTCACACGGCATGTTTTGGGATCTTCGCTTAAAATTTCAACTTCCAGTACTTTCGCGGGCTTCATTGCCTCGGAAATAAACTCTTCCGGATTTTCGGAATAGTTTACAATATCGATTTTTTCACCGCCGAGTTCCTCGACAATGGCATTAACCCTCATACCGTGCTGCCCTATACAGGCGCCTACCGCGTCAAAATCGGGATTTTCACAGTATACCGCCATTTTGGTGCGGGAACCCGCCTGCCTGGAAATGTTTTTTATTTCTACGGTGCCGTCGTAAATTTCCGGAATTTCTTTTTCGAAAAGCCTGCCTACGAACCACGGATGCGTTCGGGAAATCATCGCTTTCGGGCCTTTTTCGGTATCTTTCGCTTCAACGATAAATACCTTTATGTTGTCTCCCTCTTCGAGAATCTCGCCCGGCACCTGTTCGGTTTTCGGCAAAACTGCCTCGTATTTCCCTATGGTAACAGTGGCGTTGCCGGTTTTGGGATCAACCGCCTGCACCTCGGCCGTAACAAGTTCTCTGGCTTTGCTCTGAAATTCCTCGAGAGTTTGGCCGCGCTGCGCCTCCCGTATTCCCTGACGGATAACATGTTTTGCCGACTGAGCGACAATCCGACCGAACTGTTTCGGGTCGAGCGGGATGTCTACGGTACTTCCGACTTCCGCATCGGGATCGTATTTTTTCGCATCGTCGGGCGAAATATCGGTATATGCGTTTTCGGGGTTCTCAACAACATTTTTGCGCAGATATACCTTAAAGATTCTTTTTTCGCAGTTAATATCGCAGTGAACGATATCTTGCCCGCCGTATGACTTTTTGGCCGCAACGCATATGGCGGCGGCTATTTTCTCGGCGAGGTTGGGCGCGGGGATGCCGGTCTCGCGCTCCATTCCGCGAAGTTCCGTGAAAAAGTCGAAATCTTCGACCTTTTTCTGTGATCTTGACTTAGCCATTTTTCCGTTCATCCTCCATATCAAAGTCGTCAAGCGCAACTTTCGATACCGTTTTCATATCGAAAGAAACCGTTTCGCCGTTTTGCGTTACCGTAACCGTGCGCCCGTCGTAAGCTGTAAGCGTTCCGTTAAATTCGCGCTCCCCGTTCACCGGTCGGTAAAGTTTTATTTTTACGTTTTTCCCGGTCATTTCGGCAAAATGTTCGGGCTTTACGAGTTCCCGTTCAATCCCCGGAGTACACACCTCAAAGCAGTACGGATCGCGAATTATATCTTCTTTATCGATTAAAGGGTCGACAGCGAGAGAAACTTTCGTACAGTCGTCGATACCGACGCCGCCAGGAGAGTCGATAACCACGCGTAGATAATTTTCGCCGCCCTCTTTCACATAACGAACATCCCAGACGCGGTACCCTAAGCAGTTAACCGTCGGCTCAATAATACGCCGTACACGCTCGGCAATCCCCGCCGGACGCATAATACAACCCCCTTACACAAAACAGTAGAGCGGGACTACCCGCTCTACATCCATCTCCTAACATACGTAAGTTTATCATATTTTCAGGTAAAACGCAAGATTTTTCAACGCAAAAATATAAAACCTGCGATTTTACTAAAAAATAACTGTTAATATAGCGCACAATTATGAATAATGATTATGGTTGAAAACCGCGGCAATCGATCAAACCTTTACAAACCATATGCCGCAAGTTGCGGAGAATCCCGCTTATTCCGGCGTTTTCGGAACGCCTGGTTCATTCAACATGAGCGTTATTCAAAGCCGTAACTTTTACCTTGTAGCCCATGTTTTCCGACAGTCGGTTTCCTTCGATAACAAGACAGATTGCGGAGCCGGCTCCCGAAGTAGTGAGCGTAAAATCGGGCGATGATTTCGTCCGGCGCCCGTGCGCCGCATAAGCGGCGGGCGGGCGAAGCCCGCCGCGCGGCAACGCCGCGCCACGGGCGCGCATAAGCGCCGCAACTGTCTTTTACCTACCAGGCAAATAATTACAGCGCTATAAATCTTCCGCATTTTTCGGGTGCGACATAAAGAATATAATCCTCATCTTCGCGCATGCCGTGTTCAAGCAAAGCGGCACACGCTGTACTTCTCGCAAGATCCGGTCTGTTGTTCGCGCGGCTTAAATGCGCAAGGATGAGCCTTTGCGTACCTTTTTCAACCAGCGACGGCAATTCCGATGCGCACTCGCCGTTTGACAAATGTCCGGTATCACCGGCGATACGGCGTTTAAGCGCCGCGGGATAGCTGCCCGAGTAAAGCATTGAAATATCATGGTTCGATTCGATCATAACGGCCGCGCAGCCTTCAAGATTCCGCCGAACCTCATCGGTTACCGTTCCGAGATCGGTGCATACGGCAACCGTTCGGCCGTCGGGCATCGTTACCCTGTAACCGGAGGAACCCTCGCAGTCATGCGGAGTGTTGAAACGCGTTACATAAAAATCGCCCGCCGCGGTATCATGCTCGAATGATACAATCCGCCGGTCGGACAGTATACCGTTATTCACCAGCGCCGCCTTTGTTCCGGCGGAACAGTAAACGGGAACCGGGTGCCGCGACAGGAAAAGTTTGAGACCTGAAATATGATCGCGGTGTTCATGTGTTATGAACACCGCCTCAAGCTTATCCGACGAAAGACCGTTTTCGCTTAAAGCCCGTTCAACCGCTTTTGCGCTTTTTCCGCAATCAATAAGAACGGCGGCGCCGCCGCATTCAACCCAAACCGCGTTGCCGCCGCTACCCGAAAACATCGGAAAAATTTTGCTCATAATCCGATCACTGTAAATTAACCCGCGTCCGCGACGGCATAAGGCGCTATGCGGATACGCTTAATATCGGCGCCCAACGCGGCAAGCTTTTCTTCTATATGCTCATACCCGCGGTCGATAAACTTCACACCGTCGATTTCGGTTACACCCGAAGCAGACAGCCCCGCGATAACCAAAGCCGCACCCGCGCGCAAATCGGTAGCGTGTACCGGTGAGCCGCTTAAACGCCTTACCCCGGACACAACCGCTATTTTACCGTCAACAGAAATTCTGGCGCCCATAACCGTCAGCCCGTCGGTATAGCGAAACCGATTATCCCACACGCTTTCGGTGATAACGCTGGTCCCGATCGCGGTTGCAAGATACGCTGTAATCTGCGGCTGCATATCGGTGGGAAACCCCGGATGCGGCAGCGTGGTAACACTGCAACATCGCGGCCTCGCACCCGCCGTAACACGGACGGAATCATCATATTCGGTTACCCTTACGCCGGTTTCGGTGAGTTTTGCCGTTATCGCTTCAAGATGCTTCGGAATTATATTTTCAACGAGTACGTCACCCCGTGTAGCCGCCGCGGCAAGCATATACGTACCCGCCTCAATCTGATCGGGAATAACCGAATATTCGGTGCCGTGCAAATGCTTTACTCCGCGTATTTTAATTACGCCGGTTCCCGCGCCCATAATATCGGCGCCCATCGAGTTCAGGAAATTCGCCGTATCGACAATATGCGGCTCTCTCGCCGCGTTTTCGATTACGGTCAACCCGTCGGCCTTAACGGCGGCGAGCATAATGTTAATGGTTGCACCTACCGAAACTTTATCGAGATAAACAGTGCAACCGGTGAGAGCTTTAGCCCTCGCGTCGACCATCCCGTCTTCATAAACGACCCTGGCGCCCAGCGCCTCAAACCCCTTGATGTGCTGGTCGATCGGTCTGACACCGAAGTCGCATCCTCCCGGAGGTGCTACCCTCGCCCGCCCGAAGCGGCCGAGCAACGCGCCTATAAAATAACTGCTCGCCCTCATTGACGAGGTATCGAACGCGGTGAGCGTATACGATCTTGCACCCGCCGGATCGATTTCAACCGTGTGAGGTGCGGTATACCGCACTTTCGCGCCGAGAGTCTGCAATATGGAAAGCACAGCCGCAACATCGGAAATATCGGGTACGTTCTCGATTTTGCAAACTCCGTCGCTTAACAGCACCGCCGGTATAATCGCAACTGCCGCGTTTTTCGAACCGCCGACGGCAACCGATCCCGTAAGCCGCCGACCGCCGTTTATAATCAAATGTTCCGTCAAAACATTACGCTCCTTATCGGTACATCCCGATAATTATAAATCTCCGCCCGCCGTTTGTCAAGAAAAACAGCGTACTATTCCACCGGAATTTCAACATTGCCCGTTCCGAGGTTCTTGGCGTTTTCGCTTGTAATTCCCGTAAGTTTATAATCACGGAAATCGTATTCAAGCACGTTCAGCGAACAGGCTATGTTTTGTACATTTTCCGCTTTTATCCCGCTGTCTTCAAGCTCGGAATCGGAAAGCGACAGCGTTGCAAATCTGCATTTGCCGGCGAGGGTTGCCTCGGCGTCGGTTGCCGCGGTTTTTTTGCCGTTTATCATTAAATCATAAAAGTTCACCGTTACCGGGCTTTCGGTTTTGTTGAGAATAAAATAATAAACATCAAGCCGATCGCCGTGTTTAACGCTGTCGATTAGAATAACGCGGACATATTCATTGTTAAAAAGCACAGTATCGGTAGACCTCGCCTGCCTGACATATTTAACCGCCTTATCATCGCCGTAAGGATATATGCGACGGGTGCCGGCGGAAATCAAATATTCTTTTCCTACGGAAATCGCGTCTCTATCCAATGTGTCGTCATTGTCGTAGGCGCGCACAGTGAGTTCGATGTCCGTTATTTTGTCGCCGGCGAAATCGCCCGTCTCGGCATCGGGGATTTCATTGCGGAAAAGGTGTATTTCTTCCGACCGCTTTTTTTCACCCGCTTTTATGTATTTATCATCAAATCCCGCACTGCCGAGCTGCAACCCGTTCACGACAGCGGCGTGTATATCGAAAAACAATTCATGTTCGAATCTGTTCTCGACATTAGCCAGGAGTTCGACACAGTCAATGACCGGTTCGGGATTATATCCGATAATCTCCACAAGGCAATTATCGTCATCAATTACGGTAACGGGCTCATCGAACATTATTACCGCACTGTTTGAGTTGCTCTGCGCCGACGGCGAACCGCCGCCGGTTTTCTTTCCGCCGCACGACGCAAGAGCAAGGCAAACAGTCACGGCGGCTATAAAAGCGGTTATTCTTTTCATTGCCATTTCCGACGCCTTAATTGAATTTCGGCAGATAATCGCCGTGAGCCGCAATCA
The DNA here is from genome assembly GCA_964602735.1 of uncultured Eubacteriales bacterium. Lineage (GTDB taxonomy): Bacteria > Bacillota > Clostridia > Oscillospirales > Acutalibacteraceae > CAZRRV01. The sequence goes on along the minus strand of CAZRRV010000001.1, from coordinate 9,470 downwards.
AATCGTCGACCATTTTCTTTATGGTATCGATGTCCAGCTCGCTCGCCGTATGAGGATCGAGCATTGCGGCATCGTAGACATATTCGAGTTTCCCTGTTCTCGCGGCTTCGATCGTAAGCAGCTGAACATTTATATTAGTCATATTCATCGCGGCGCACTGAACGGGAAGTTTCCCCACATGGCACGGGTGGATGCCGTAACCGTCGACAAGGCACGGAACCTCGACGCAGGCATCGGACGGTAAATTATCGATAAGCCCGGTATTGATTACATTGCCGCCTATTTTGTATACTTCGCCCGTAACTACCGATTCGATTATATGAGAGGCATATTCACGTGAACGCTCATGTCCCCCGGCTCCGTTTTCGAGTATGTTCTTGTACTCTTCCTCCCAACCCTTTATATTCTTTACGCAGCGACGCGGATATTCGTCGATTGGGATATTGTAGCGGTCGATAAGTTCGGGGTATTTGCTTTTAATGTAAAACATATTGTATTCGGCGTTATGTTCGCTTGATTCGGTGCAGTAATAACCGAAATTACGGATATAGTCGAAACGGACTTTATCCTTAAATTCGGGATCGGCAAGCTTTTCGCCGACGCGCTTTTTGATTTCGGGATACAAATCAACGCCGTCTTTATCTTTGATCTCAAGCAGCCACGCCATATGGTTTATTCCGGCTATAAGCTCTTTATGCCCCTCGATTTTATCCTCCATATTCACCGATTTCAAAACCGATTGCGCGCACACCTGAACGCTGTGGCAAAGCCCGACGGTTTTTATCCCGGTGTACCGTTGCATATAACCGCTCAGCATCGCCATCGGGTTTGTGTAATTGAGGAACAGCGCATCGGGGCAAACCTCCTCCATATCTTCGGCGAAATCCCGCATTACGGGAATGGTGCGCAATGCGCGCATAATTCCTCCGATACCCAGAGTGTCTCCGATCGTCTGCCTGAGACCGTACTTTTTCGGCACTTCGAAATCGATAACGGTACAGGGTTCGTAAAGACCGACCTGTATGGCGTTCACCACAAAATCCGCGCCGCGAAGAGCATTCTTGCGCTGGTCGACGCCCAGATAACATTCGATTTTCCCGTAGCCGCCTTTCTGCTGCCTCATACCCTCCAGAATAACCCTGCTTTGCTCAAGGCGCTGACCGTCGATGTCGTAGAGCGCGAAAACACTGTCGCGCAGAGCCTCGGAACACATACAGTCGCCGATAACATTGCGGACAAATACGGTACTTCCGGCGCCCATAAACGTGATTTTCATAGCAATTCCCCCTAAAATGAACGGCTGCCGCCGTTCAGATTTTAAGTATCAGTCGCGCGTGCGCGGCTCCGCTTTAATTTTCGGGGCGGAATAATCCGCCCCGATTCAATTTCATTCCGTTACACGATACCCTGCGCCATCATAGCGTCGGCAACCTTCGTAAATCCGGCAATGTTCGCCCCGGCGACAAGATTGCCCTCCAAGCCGTATTTTTTCGCGGCGTCGGCGGAATTATGGTAAATATTTACCATAATATCTTTCAGTTTCGCGTCGACCTCGTCGAATGTCCAGCTGTAGCGCATTGAATTCTGGCTCATTTCGAGAGCGGAAGTGGCAACGCCGCCCGCGTTGGCGGCTTTCGCCGGCCCGAACAGAACCCCGTTGGTCTGGAAATATTCCGTCGCTTCCGGCGTGGAAGGCATATTCGCACCCTCGCCGACGGCATAACATCCGTTTTTAACAAGCTCTTTCGCGCTCTCGAGGTCGAGCTCGTTCTGAGTGGCGCACGGCAGAGCGATGTCGCACGGAACCGTCCAAATTCCTCTGCAACCCTCGTGATACTCCGCGCCGGGATGTGTTGCCGCATATTCTTTTATACGCTTGCGCTCAACTTCTTTAAGCTGTTTTACACAGGCGAGATCAATGCCGTTTTTATCTACGATATAACCGTTTGAATCGGAAAGGGCGATAACTCTCGCGCCAAGCTGCGTCGCTTTTTGCGTGGCGTAAATTGCGACATTGCCAGAGCCGGAAATCACAACCGTCGCGCCGTTAAACGACTTACCGTTCGATTTAAGCATTTCTTCAGTAAAGTAGCAAAGCCCGTACCCGGTAGCCTCGGTTCTCGCGAGACTGCCGCCGTAAGTAAGCCCTTTGCCGGTCAGCACGCCGCTGAACTCGTTGCGCAGACGCTTGTACTGCCCGAAAAGATAACCTATTTCCCGTCCGCCTACGCCGATATCTCCCGCGGGGACATCGGTATCGGGCCCGACATGGCGGCACAGTTCCGTCATAAAGCTCTGGCAGAAACGCATTACCTCGGCGTCGGATTTGCCTTTGGGGTCGAAATCGCTGCCGCCTTTTCCCCCGCCTATCGGCAGACCGGTCAACGAATTTTTGAATATCTGCTCAAAGCCGAGAAATTTGATTATACCCTCGTAAACCGACGGGTGGAAACGCAATCCGCCTTTGTAAGGCCCGATGGCGCTGTTAAACTGTACCCTGAAACCGCGGTTCACACGGACTTTGCCTTCATCATCGGTCCACGGCACACGGAATTTAATGATCCGCTCCGGCTCCACGAGACGGTCGACCACACCGGCCGAAACATATTCCGGGTGCGCCGCGATTACCGGCTCGAGCGATTCGAGCACCTCTTTAACCGCCTGATGAAATTCCGGCTCTCCCGGGTTGCGCTTTACGACGGTATCGTAAACCCCGCGCAGATATTCAGATTTCAGTTCCATTGCAAAAACCCCTATCATTTGTATTTCCCTACTCCGGCAGGCAAACCTACCGGATTCGGCTCTTTTAAGTATAATACCGAATATTTCGATTTTCAACATAGAATTTCGGTTTTCGCAAAATTTTAACATCGGCGCGGAAATATACAAATTTCTCTTGAAAACAGACGGGCAACTGCTATAATGATATGTAGGGAAATTTGTAACTCTTGTGTTTCCCGGGAGAAAGGAAGATTTTTGATGACCGAAAACAAAAACGTTCTTTCGTGGGTCGAAGAAATTAAAGCGCTCGTAACGCCCGACAGCGTTATGTGGATCGACGGCGGCGAGGAACAGCTTGAACAGCTTCGCGCGACGGCTGTGTCGACAGGCGAAATGATCAAGCTGAACGAAGAAAAGCTCCCCGGCTGCTATCTTCACCGCACAAAACCGAACGATGTCGCGAGGGTTGAAGATCGCACATTCATCTGTTCGCGCGACGAGGCGAACTGCGGGCCCACCAACCACTGGTGCGACCCGAAAGAGATGTACGACAGACTGTACGGCATTGCGCGCGGCAGCTACAAAGGCCGAACCATGTATATTATCCCCTTTTCGATGGGCCCGATAGGTTCCCCGCTCGCCAAAACGGGCATAGAAATCACCGATTCGATTTATGTTGTGCTTAATATGGCGATTATGACCCGCGTCGGGCAGAAGGTGCTCGACGCTCTTGGGAACAGCAACGACTGGGTTCGCGGTTTCCACGCCTCCTGCGACATCGACCCCGAAAAACGGTATATATGCCAGTTCCCGGAAGACAATACCATTATATCGGTAAATTCCGCATACGGCGGCAATGTTCTTCTCGGCAAAAAATGCTTCGCTTTGCGCATCGCCTCTTATCAGGGCTGGAAAGAGGGCTGGATGGCGGAGCATATGCTGATTTTAGGCATCGAGAATCCGAAAGGCGAGATAAAATATGTTGCCGCGGCGTTTCCGTCCGCCTGCGGAAAAACCAATCTGGCAATGATGATCCCGCCGGAATACCTGCGCAAAAAAGGTTATAAGGTATGGACTGTCGGCGACGACATAGCCTGGATGCGCATAGGGAAAGACGGGCGTTTATACGCGATAAATCCCGAAAACGGCTTTTTCGGGGTCGCGCCGGGAACGAACGCGAAATCGAATTTCAACGCGCTGGAATCCACAAGAAAGAACACCATATTTACCAATGTTGCGCTGAATCTCGACGATAACACGGTCTGGTGGGAAGGGCTGAACAAGGATTTACCCAAAAACGCGCTCGACTGGAAAGGCAATCCGTGGGATCCCGAAAAATTCGATAAAAACGACAAATCGACCTGCGCAGCGCATCCCAATTCAAGGTTCACAGCGCCGGCTAAAAACTGCCCGTGCATTTCCGAAGAATTCGACAAGGGCGAAGGAGTCCCGATTTCCGCGATTATTTTCGGCGGAAGAAGAGCAAAATGCGCACCCCTTGTATATCAGTCGCGCGACTGGGTAAACGGAGTGTTTATCGGTTCGGCAATGGCGTCGGAAACAACGGCGGCCGCCGCCGGAGCCGTAGGCGTTGTACGGCGCGACCCGATGGCAATGCTTCCGTTCTGCGGCTACCACATGGCCGATTATTTCCGGCACTGGCTCGATATGGGCAAAAAGCTGGGCGACAAGGCGCCGAAAATCTTTAATGTAAACTGGTTCCGTACCGATGACGACGGCAACTTTATCTGGCCGGGGTTCGGCGACAATATGCGGGTAATCAACTGGATCCTCGATCGCTGCGACGGTACCGCCGACGCCGTTGAAACGGAAATAGGGTATGTTCCGAAAGCCGAGGATATTGACCTTACCGGTTTGGATATGACGAAGGAAACACTGCAAAGCATTCTGACCGTCGACAGGGATATATGGCGCAAAGAGGCCGCCGAAATAGAGGAGCATTACAAAAAATTCGGCGATAAACTCCCCGCGGAACTGCGCGAACAACTGGAAATTCTCAAAAACAATCTGCGGTAAAACCACAAAACAACGGCGCGGCGCCATTCGGCGCCGCGCTGTTTTGCTGTTTACCGGCGCCTAACGGCGCCGTTTTATTTGCCCTTACTCCTCCCCGGTTTCACCGGCGGGTTTCTTTTTGCGGAATTTGAACCGCCAGAGCAGAAGAAATGCGCAACCCGCGGCCAGCAGTACCCCCGCGCCGCCCAAAATCCACGGCAGAGGGCTGCGTTTCCCCGCCTTCGCGACCGCCGCGGCAGTCTGCTTTCCGGTTTCGGCGACTACATAAACGCTGAAATGGTCTGTTTCAAACGTTACCGTATCGCCGGCCACGGCGCACGGCAGTTCGGTTAAGTCGTCGCTTTCCTCAACGCGGTACACGGTAAGGCGGCTTTTGTCGAACCCGTCCGGTATCGGGATCGCAACCTGAACTTTGCCGTTCGGCTGTACGGCGACTCCGCCGTTTTCGAGGGTTAAATCGAACGCCGCAAACTTTCCCGCCGGATCTTTGAGCACATAATCCGACGGTTTGGCCGTAAGCACGGAGCCGGACGGAATAACACCCTCGTCGGCGCCTACTGTTATACCGGTCTCACTGTTTTCAAGCACAAGGTCTTTGCTATCGATCGGCGGCAGAGCCTGGGCTTCCGACGACGCACCGCCCGCGGGCTTACCGCTCTGCGAGCCCGCCTGCCCGCCGGAAGCGGGCTTGCCGTCCGCCGTTACCTGTATGGTAACGGTTGCGGTGGGGTTGTAACGGACATCTCTGTCGTGCCAAATCTTATTGCCTGAATCATAGTAATCCGCATAATACAGCAAATCGGGGCTTGTGGCGAACTGGTTGTAGGTGACTTTAAGTTTAACGGTGCCGGTTTTTTTGAAAGTCAGCGTTTCGGATGAAGACAGCGTATTGCCGTAATCCTGTTTGCTCTGGGTTACGCAGTCTTTTCCCTCGATCACCGTAACGGAAGGTTTGTAGGCGACGGGATTTACATTTTCAATCTTGCTTTTTGTAACGCTAAGAAGAAAATTAACTTCTTCATCGGCTACATCTTCGAAGAATTCATATGTTAAAGCCTTGAACCATTTGTTATGCTTATCCTGTTTATCCGTTGTGATATCGCCGTTCTCATCATAAGAGTAGTAGTTTTTCGGGTCTTCATATTGCGCGGTTTTAAGGTTTTTAAGCGCGGTATTTGTAAGCGAGGTGGTAAAGTTAAGCGTACTTCCCGCTTTAACCGACGCAGGTGCGTTGGTCTTGATTACCGGCTCTTCGATCGTTATGTTGCCGAGGGTTCCGATTTTAGTCTTGACTTTGCCGAATTCGGCGCCGGTATAAATATCCATCGGCACCGTGCCGGGGCGAAACGCGAAAGATATAAACAGACTAGATAATGTTTCCCATTCATAATTCCGCGGCCCGGAAATTCTGCCATCACCGACAAGACCGTTTTCAACTCCGCCGTACGCATACGGGTCAAAACCTAAAGACATGAATTGTTTAACTGTTTTGTTATCTTCGCTGTAACCGCCGGCAAGACAGGGAAAGTCAAAATATCCGCCGATGTCAGAGTAAAATCCGTAATTTGAATTTTCAATGTCTATTAAATCGTAAAAAGCGCGATCACCACCACCTTCTCCGGTAATATAATTGTCAATATCCTGAACCCGTTCGCCGATTTTGATTTTCAAATTACCGAGCGGATTTTTCACTTTGGCTTTCACGGGTTTGTCTTTCGGCCGCTCGATTACGGTAAAGGAAAATGTCTGTTCGCGGGATTCGCCGGATTCGTGTGTTTCCTTAACTTTTACCTGCGCTTTCCCCGGCTTGATAAAACGAAGTGTTTTCCCGGAGTAATCAGCGCCTAAGCGCTCATCAATTTGAACATTGTTTCCGCTTACTATATTCATATCAATGCCGTGAATCTTATAGCTATAGCCGCCATCGTCAAATGTAGCCCATTGATTTGTAAAATAAACTGTATCACCTACCCACAATTTGTCGAAGCAGGAAGCGGACGGAAATGACTTAAACCACAATTTTTCGTCAAAATATCCGTTCACCCCGTCTTTGGCATACGCCGGGCGGGAAACGGCGGCCGGCACAAACAGAGCAAAAGCGAAAACAAGCAGCAGACATACAACGGATTTTACGACATGGTTTTTACGCATTTTTGTGACCTCCCGATTATCGGTATTAAAACAAGTCTCAAAATTTAATTTCCTTTATCGTAAATTTAAGAAGCTTTTCCTTGGAGGCGGCCGGAGCTGCCTCCCCAAGCGTCCTCCGGGTCGGTTTGTCAGTAGTTATTTCCGCGCTGTCTGATTCTAACCAAACACTTCCGTTGGGGTCAAGCAAGTCTACACAGTCTAAATCAAGACCAATATTTAAAGCCCCAGCAACAATAATTGGCCCTTCCTTATAAGCATCGATGCCTCTGATTAAAACGCTTTCTCCGTTTCCTTCTCCCTCTTCGCCCGCAACTATATCAAGACGGCAGTCGTCTTTTCTGCCCCCGGGCCTTCCTTGCCTTTGTACATATAAATGGCCTCCGATTTTGTGTTGCGACGTTTTATTTCCGGCACGCTCTGCTTTTGTCGCATCGGTAACATCTTCGCCTATGCAATACGCTTCTGTTACGGAAATACGTCCTCTGATAACAAAACCGTCTTTTTCGCGGTGGCAGAGGATTTTTCCAAGCAGGGCAGGAGCCAGTGTTTCAGCGTGCTGAGTAAAAAAAGCACGGTCAGTAATTCTTTTTCCCATTTTCATTTTCTCCTTTTTTTGTTTTAATTTATTTTTTTCGATCAAGCCCGGATTTTCAAAATCATCGTCGAGCCCGAAGGCGGCGGCCGTTTTGCCGCCGGTTGTGCAAAACCTCTTATGCTGCCCCGCAATGAATTTTCCCTCGATTTCTCTTTTGGTTGATATGCGTATAAAGCTTTTTTAGGATTTCCTGTAACTGTTCCACCCGTTTGCGGCATCCGCATTCACCTGTTCCATCATCTTATTGTTTTGAGACCATTATAGCACCTTATAAAATAAAACCCTGTTTATTGTATTACATATTTCTTTACGGCGACTCCGCGGTTTTTTGTCTTTCCCGTTCAAGCCGCAAAAGTGCCTCCCTGTCTTCTTCCGTTTTTGTCAATATATACTTATCTATATCATCCGGCGTTGTTGTATAGCCGTTTTTAAGTAATTCCTTTGCGAATCCGATACTCATATTGTTCACATCGCTATAAAAGGTATCATCTGCCAGATGTTCATCGTCGTAGCTATCGTGCTCCCAAAAGCATTTCGGGCAGATGTTATAATCTCTCCCGAACAGCGCTTTCGGAACTCTGTACACATTCCCGCATAACGGACATTTTTCTGTATATTTCATCCTCGTTTTCTCCTGTCTGCGTCTTACCGCGATTTTTATTCCGTTCGCCTGTGAATCCCGGGCTTTTGCTCGCGCCGCCCGACAAGAGTATTATAGCACACATTTCCCTTTTGACCCTACGCGAAACATTTATACTATTATAAGATTTTCGCCCCCTCTAAAGCGCAACATAATCCGTATTATGTTTCATGCCGGGGAGCAAAAAGCCGGCTTTATGTCGCCGATACGGGCTTACAAATGAATAAAAGCGCCGCGAATTACCGTAAAACGGAAATTCGGGCGCAAAAATCGGGCTTTTCCCTATCTCGAAAAATTTCGGGCGGGAAAGGCCGTGTGCATTGTGCGCAAAAAGTGAAAATTTGATGAAATTATTGCCGCACTTTGAAAAAATTATTGTTTTTCTCACCGAATTATGTTAATATGATGTTGTCGGAAGAGCGGAAAAATGTTTTTGTCCGCTTTCCCCGAACATAATACGGATTATGTTGCCGCCGCCGGGCGGTGTTTTTTATAGAATTAAGCACATTCTTTCCATGCGGCGGCGGTGCTCCGCGCCGGTGGAAACGATATAAATCCGCGTGGTGTCGATACTGCTGTGCCCTAAGATATCCGCCAGTTTCGCTATATCTTTGTTTATTCGGTAAAACACCCGCGCGAACAGATGACGAAGATTGTGCGGGAACACCTTCTTCGGGTCTACGCACGCGGCTTTACACAACCGTTTCATATCACGCCAGATCTTTACCCGGCTTACCGGTTCGCCGTTTGTGCCGGTAAATACCGACCCCTCCGAAATACCGTTGTCACCGATATATTTCAACAGCTTTTTCCGCAAGGCTTTAACGAGAATTACCGTTCTCCGTTTGCCTTTGCAGTTTACCTCCGCCGTACCTATTTTTACCACGTTTACGGTAATAAACCGCAGTTCACTCACTCTGATTCCCGTTGAACAAATAGTCTGTAAAATCAAACTCAGCCGCCCGTCGCCCTCCCGCTCCGCCGCCCGGCAGAGCCGTTTGTATTCCTCTTCGGAGAGTTCCCTTTCCTCCGTGCAGAATACGCTGCGCTGTATCTTTTCGGATTTTACTTTAAGATCGTTCCACCCCAAAAAAGAAAACAGGCTGTTTATACTCGCCAGCATCGAGTTGACGCTACGGGCGGCGTAACCGGCGGAGATTAACCTACGCTTATACTCGATTACCTTTTCTTTCGTAATTTCTTTCCCGCCCGCGTACTTTGCAAACACGCGTATGTCGCGCAGATACTTCGCTACCGTGTTTTCGCTTTTTTCCTCTTCGATAAGACGGCTTTCAAACCGCGAAATAACGCTTTCCGTGACGGTTC